>JAJXVS010000041.1 GCA_021782015.1 bacterium
TTCCTCTCGTCTATCTCCGGGAGAGTCCTGCGACGGGGGAGGGGGGCATCAGCGTCCGGGTCGATCCCTTCGAGGCGAGCGCCATACTCCTCCAGCTCGAGGGCATCACTCCCGCGCGACCCCTGACCCACGATCTCATGGCGGAACTTTTCCGCGAGGGAGGCATGAGTCTCGAGAGGGCCGAGATTTTCGGTTCGCCGACCGAGGCTCCCCGGGCGCGCATTGTATATCGTCACGGATTCACGCACCGCGCCAAGGAGGTGCGGCCTTCCGATGCCCTCGCCCTGGCCCTGCGGCTCGATGCCCCCATCATAGCCGAACGGGGCCTGATGACGGGGCCCGCCCGCACCCTCTCATTCCGTCCCGAGGGTGTCGGGGGCGAAAAGGCCAAACCGCGACGAAGAGGGAGTTCGGGCGCCTGATTCCGGTTGCGGGCCGCCGTGGGACCACGTAGAATCGCCGCATGTCTCTCGTCGAGTTGGTAAGAAGTCTGTTCGGCCGTCTCCTTTCCCGTAACCCCGAGGAGCAGGCCAGGCGGACCGAACTGCGAAAGATCCACGCCTCTCTTAGCGGCCAGGTCGGCGACTGGTATCGTCCGCGCCAAAACCTCGTCCTTCCCGGCTTCGCCGAGACCTTGCTCGAATTCGCCCGGCTCCTTAAGCCCCTATCCGACCTCATGAAGGCTACGGTCGCGCATTCGGATCAGCGCACAGCCCAGCGCTTCGGCGATTTTCTCATCGAGTGCCGTCTTTCCTCCGCAGGCATGGAGCTTCGGCGTTCTCTCGGCTACGAGGGAATGACGGATCGATTGGCCAATTCGCTGGACGCCGATGCCGAGCTGGAGCGGATGGATTCGGATTTCCAGTCCCTCCTCGCCGAGCTGGAGAGTCTGGGACCCCAGCGTCTCGACGCGGAGTTTGACGCCATCCACGCCTTCGCCGACCTGTCGCGCTTCGATTTCGAGCGTCTCCTCGCCCTCTTCGATCCGGGAGTGTCGATCGAAAACCCCAAGCACCGCGCGGCCTTTTCGCCGGTCGAAGGGGAACTCGTCCTGCCCGACCTTCTCGACCTGCATTTTGTCCTCGAGCATTTCGTATTCGAGGCCCACCTCCGCGAAAATCTCCTCAGGCTCATGGAACGCCGCGTGGCGGAGGTCGATGACGCCAAACGCAAACAGGTGGCCAAATTGGTATCGAGGATCGATCAGCTGCTGGTCGGCGCCCTCGATCCGTCGCGCCTGGTTTCCCTCGCGAGGGCCATCAAGGGTGATCCCTTCTTCGTTCCCGGCGTGCCACTCCGCCATGGCGAGCACTTCCTGGCATACAGAAAGCGGATCGTGGAGCAGTACGGCAAGGACCGGGACCGCGTCATTCGCGAACGCCGCGAGACGGCCACAGACACCGACCTCGCCGCCCTTTTCGGATCGATGGAAATCATTGCCGTCGAAGGCTACGACGAGGAAATGGATTCCTATCTCCGAAGGGAGAGCACCACGGGATTTCTCTGGGTCACGCCGATGCGCGTCCTCCGGACCTTCGTCGTGTCGATCTTCGAACCCATGATCCGCGAACCGCTCAAGAGAATCCTCGTCGAGGGGTATTTCGACAACAAGAACTTCCAGAACAACGCAGCGAACATGCTGTACCAATGCGAACGATCTTCCGCCCGCATCGCCGATTTCGAGCGTGACCTCATGGGCACCGGCCGGATGTCCGTCACGACCCTCCGCCGCTATGTCGAGGAGTTGAGGCGCGGGAAGGACCTGGCACCCATCGTCCTGCGGCTCGTCGACGGCATCAACGGGATCGCGCAGGACATCATGCGCGAGGAGACAAGGCTCTTCGCCTCTCTCGCCGAGGCCGTATTCGATATTGTCGCGGATTCGAAAAGGCCGAATCCGGGCCTGGTCACCAATATCCGCAGCCTCGGCGGTGCGCGAAATCGGGAAATCATCGGCCTGCTCGGCCAGGGGCGGGAAAGGCTCGCCATTTTCATGCGTGTCATGCAGGGCATGGGGGCTACGCATCCCGGCCTCGCCTCCTCTCCCGCGGTGACCCAGTCCGGCTCGTCGACGGGGACGACGCCGGCGAAGAGAACCGATCCCGCCACCGAAGGACGGCCGACATGATCCAGACGAAAACCACGCTTTCAGTCGACGAGCGGGAACTGTACGAGCGGCAGATCTTCGACCTCCGCCAATTGCTGGAAGTCTCCAAGAGTCTGAGTTCGACGCTCGACTACAACGTGCTCATCGAGTCGATCCTCTATGCGGTGATGGGGCAGTTCAACGTGCTCCGCGCTGGCCTGTTCGCGCGCAAGGGCCTGGACACCCCCTGGTTCAGTCTTCATCGCAATTATAAAGGTTTCGAAACCGCTCACGGCGTCGAGTACTCGGTGTCGGACGACCATCCCGCCATGCGACTCTTCCTCCGCCAGTACGGCTGCTATTCGCTGGCCGACATCAAGGCACGCCTCGGGAGCCTCGACGGGCTGGAGGCTCTCAGCGTCCTCGGCCCCGATCTCGTCGTCCCGCTCAAATCGAAGGGTGCGATCAACGGCATCCTCGTGATCGGCGAACGGATCGAGGGTCTGGGTGAGTTCACGGCCCAGGAGCGCGAATACCTCGTCGACATCGCGGTGATGGCCGCGATCGCGATCAACAATGCCTTTCTTTTCGAGATGACGACGACGGACATGCTGACCCGTCTCAAGATGAAGCACTATTTCTGGACCATCCTCGCGGAGAAGATGGATCTGGCGCGCAGAAGCGGGGGAAAACTTTCGGTTCTCATGCTCGACATCGACCATTTCAAGATCTTCAACGACACCCACGGCCATCAGTTCGGCGATGTCGTCCTCAAATCGGTCGCCAGGACCTTACAGAAGATGGTGCGCAACCAGGATGTGGCGGCCCGCTTCGGCGGCGAGGAATTTTGCGTCATCCTGCCGGATGCTGATTCGGCGATAGCCTTCGGCATCGCCGAGCGGGTGCGCCAGGCCATCGCCGCGACAAGGCTTCAGCAACAGGACGCGGAGGTTTCCGTCACCATTTCCATCGGCGTCGCGGCCTTCGATCCCGAACGGGACCTCACCGCGCGCCAGCTGGTCGAGCGCTCCGACAAGGCCCTCTACGCGTCCAAGGCGGGCGGGCGCGACAGAAGCACGGTGGCCGATTGATGGCCAACCTGGAGTTTTGGCCCGCGGACGGGAGCGCGCGGAGACTTGTGCCCCTCTCGCCCGTCACCACCCTCCTCGTGGCCATCATGAAATCGGGGGCCTACATCAGGCACGATTGCGGCGGACGGGCCCTGTGCGGCACCTGCCGCGTGGAAATCGATTCCGCGCCGCAGGGCGGCGGCCGTGCCGCGGGGCCGAGCAGTGGCGCGGCTGCGAGTCCAGGCGGTGGCGCGGCTGCGGGCCTGGGTGGTGGCGCGGCCGCGGGCCCGAGCCTGAGCAGTAGCCTTGGCCTTGGGCCGATGCGCGCGGCCGAGAGGGAGCGGCTCCAGATCCTGGGCATCGCCCTGGACGGGAGGATACGGCTCGCCTGTCAGACCTACTCGTCGCGCGACCTCGGGGCTCGGGGTTGCCTCGACAAGGAGGATCGATGAGGCACTGGTGGCAGGACGCCGTCTTTTACCAGATCTACCCTCGAAGTTTCGCCGACGCCAACGGCGACGGCATCGGCGACCTCCGGGGCATCCTCGGGCGGCTCGACTATCTGCGCGATCTCGGGGTGGACGCGCTCTGGATTTCGCCCTTTTTCCCAAGCCCCCAAAAGGATTGGGGCTACGATGTCGCGGACTATCGCGGCGTCGATCCCGACTATGGAAGCCTCGACGATTTTCGGGAACTCGTCGGCGCCGCCCATGAGCGCGGAATCCGCCTGATCCTCGATCTCGTCGTCAATCACAGTTCAGACGAGCATCCCTGGTTCCGGGCGGCCCGCGCCTCGAAGGAGGCGGTCGAGCACGACTACTACCTCTGGAAACCCCTTTCAGGGAAAAAACCGAACAATTGGGTTTGTCTATTCGAACAGGCCTCAGCCTGGTTTCCGAACGCGGCCACGGGCGAGCGCTATCTCGGCACCTTCACGCGCTTTCAGCCGGAATTCGACTGGCGGAATCCGCGCCTCCGCGAGGAAATCTACGCCGTGATGCGGTACTGGCTCGACCTGGGAGCGGACGGCTTCCGTCTCGACGTGGCGACCGCCTACATCAAGGACGCCGAATTCCGCTCCAACCCCTTCTCCCCCAGGCCGATTCCGGACCTCTTTCAGAAGCATCTATACGATCGCAACCGGCCCGAGGTTCACGAAATCTTCCGCGAAATGCGTCAGGTCGTCGGAGACGACCGTGTACTCGTTGGCGAGACCCATGGAGTCGACGTCGACCTCGCGGCCTCATGCTACGGCCCAGGCGACGAGCTCCACCTGGCCTTCAACTTCGATTTTCTCGAGACGAAGTGGTCGGCCTCGGCCTTCCGCGCGGCGGCGGAGCGTTGGTATTCGGCCCTTCCCGATGGGGCCTGGCCGGTCTTTACCCTCTCGAATCACGATCGCCCGCGCCATGCCTGGCGCTATCGCGGCCGGACGCCCGCCGAAACCGAAGGCAGGGCGAAGGTCGCCGCCACTCTTTTGCTGATGCTTCGCGGCAGTCCCTTCCTCTATTTCGGTGAGGAGCTGGCGATGACGAGCCGTCGCATTCCCCGCTCGCGCCTTCGGGATCCGCTGGGCGTCAAGACCTGGCCCCTGGGCTTCCTCGGCCGCGATCCGGAGCGCACGCCGATGCAATGGACTGCGGGCCCTTCAGCCGGCTTCAGCCAGGGGGCTGAAGGTCGCGAGCCCGTGGAACCCTGGCTCCCCCTCAACCCGGACTGGCCCGGCCGCAATGTCGAAGTTCAGCTCCGCGATTCGCTGTCGACCCTCTCCCATTACCGAGGACTGATCGCACTTCGCCGTGCCCATGCCGCCCTCCGCGAAGGCGATATGCGCTTTGTCGATACCGGCAAGGGCGCGGATCTCCTCTGTTTTGAGCGCCGGGTTCAGGGCGAATCTTTGCTTGTCGCGCTCAATTTCGCCTCCGAATCCCGCGATTTCCGACTCGACCGCGCCGGCGTCCAGCTTTTCGGCGGAGAGGGCCGCCAGGGGACCCTCGTTCCGGGCACCTTGAGACTCGCCCCCCTCGAATCGCTCATTATTGCGCTGACCTGAGCCTGCGGGGATCCGGGTATCCCGGCCCGCCCGCCACCTCGCGGCCTGCCCGCCACCTCGCGGCCCGGCGGCCACCGCCTGCGCTGCCCCCTCCCGCACTCCGCAGCCGCGGCGCAGGATCAGAGGAAGGAGGCGTCGAGCCTAAGGTCGCCCTTCCTGACGACGATGCCCCATACGAGGAGCTGAAGGAGTCCCGCCTCGATTTGGGAGCCCCCGCCCCGAATGCGGGCGTCGAAGTCGTTGAGGAGGCAGAGCACCCGCTCGCAGGCCCGACGATCGAAGCGACGCAGGGCCTCGCGATGGGTGGCCTGGAGGCTCCGCGCCCTGATTCCCGACTTGAGGCAGGCGCCTTCGAAGTTTTCGCCCCCGTCCATGAGGACGTGAAGCCTGAGGAGGCGTTTCCAGCTCCAGGCGAGGGCCGCGATGAGGGCGACGGCGCCGCCTTGGCGATCGGCGAGAACGGCTTCGAGGCATTCGAAGGCCCAGAGCGCTTCGTCGGCGACCATTCTGGCGAAAAGGCTAAAGGCGTCCTCGCGACGATTGCGGGCGATGGCCCCTTCGATGTCCTCGGCGCCGAGCCTTGTGCCCTCGGGGAAGAGGACGGCCAGTCGCGCGCAGGCGGAATCGAGGGAGGCTGTGTCGTTTTCGATCAGTTCGAGGAGGGTTTCGATCCCCTCCTCGTCGATGGCCAAGCCCGATTCGCCCAATCGCCGCGATATCCATTGTGGCTTTTCGTTTTCGAAGAGTTCCCAAAAGGTTTTCTTCGCATCTTTGCCGACCCCGTCTTCGAGGGCCTTTTCGACGCCGAGGGTTGAGGTGACGAGAAAGAGAATTACGTCTGGCGGAGGCCGCTTGATATAGTCCAAGAGCGCCTGGGTTTCCCCCTTGGTTTTCACGAGCTCGGCGTCCCGGTATTCGATGAGCCGTGAAGACGAAAAGAGCGATCCATTCAGCGCAAGCGAGAGGAGTTCGCCGACCGGAGTCTCTTGGGCGTACAGCCGGTGTTCTTCCGGGGCGCCGCCCACGGCCTTGGCGAATTCTTTGCGGATGGAATCGACGAAAGCGGAGCGCTTGCCCGCATCGGGGCCCGCAAGGATATAGACCGGCTCCAATTTCACGATGGCTGCAATACTCGAAGGGCGGGCCGGATCGGCTCAATAGCTGCGGATAATGCCGCGAAGCCGACCAATGATCCTAACATCCTGCGTATATATGGGCGAATAGGCAGGATTTTCCGCAACCAGCTTGACGCGATTGTTTTCGCGATAAAAGCGCTTGAGCGTGACCGCGTCGTCGATCATCGCGACGATAATCTCGCCGTTGTCGGCCGTGGGGCGCTCCTCGACGATCGCCAGATCCTTGTCGTAGATGCCCGCGTCTTTCATGCTGTCACCTTTTACCCGCAGGGCAAAGCAACTCCCCGAGCGCGTCATCTCCCGCGGCACCTCGACCGAACCCTCGAAGTTCTCATCGGCGAAGAGGGGCTTGCCCGCCGCGACCGAACCGAGGAGGGGCACCTCGGACCTCCTGGTTGCCGCCTCCTGCGGGATGACCTCGATCGCCCGGGAGCGGTTGTCTCCGAGTCGGAGTTGTCCCTTCTTTTCGAGAGCCTTTATGTGGTCGTAGGCGCCTTTGATGGAGATGCCAAAGCGATCGCCGAGTTCACGGATGGTCGGAGGATAGCCGTGCTCGGTGACAAAATCCGAAATGTAGCACAGCACTTCGGTTTGACGGGAGGTAAGTGTTTTCATTTTTCGAGCTCAATCCCCAGCTTCCTGATTCGTGCATGGAGTCCGCTCGGGTATACCCCGATCGCTTCGGCTGTCTTGGACACATTATAACCGGATTCTTCGAGTTTCCAAGCCAGATAGTCCCGTTCGAACAGTTCTTTGGCTTCCGAAAGATTCAGATCGAGGTACCGATCAGGGATACTGGAGACGCGCCTGGAGTTCGGTGCCGCCGGGGCGCCGAGTATCCTCGTCACCGCGTCCTCGCCGATGGGTTCGTCGTCGCAGAGCACGCGAAGCCTTTCGAGGGCGTTCCGCAGCTCCCGCACATTTCCCGGCCAGGGCCGGGCCGAAAGGACCTCGAGGGCACCCGCGGATAGGGATCGGCCCTTGCCGATGAAGGTTCTGGCGAGGAGTTCGATATCGCCCGGCCTTTCTCTCAGCGAAGGCATCCGGATCGGCACGACGGCGAGGCGGAAATAGAGATCCTCCCGGAAGCGGCCAGCCGCGATTTCGGTCCTGACATCCTTGTTGGTCGCCGCCAGAACCCGCACGTCGACATCGATGGACTGCTCGCCACCGAGTCGCTCGAATCGCATCTCCTGAAGCACACGCAGCAATTTCGACTGGGCCGCCGGCGAGAGGTCTGCCACTTCGTCGAGGAAGAGGGTGCCGCCATCGGCCGTCTCGAAGCGGCCGCGGCGACGGACATGGGCGTCGGTGAAGGCGCCCCGTTCGTGGCCGAACAGCTCGCTTTCGATGAGGCTGTCCGGAATGGCGGCGCAATTGACCGCGATGAAGGGCCGATCGGCTCTCCGGGAAAGGCGGTGGATGAGGCGGGCTGCCAATTCCTTGCCGGAACCATTTTCGCCGGTTATGAGAACCCGAGCGTCGGAGGCTGCCGCCTGCCCGATGAGTTCACGCAGCGATTTCGCGGCGATGGACTCGCCGATGATCTCCTCATCCTCACCGGCGACGTTGCGAAGGCGCCGGTTTTCCTTGCGCAGCCCGGCGAGGGCAAGGGCGTTCCGGCAGGTGGCGAGGAGGCGGTCGATCGAGAGGGGCTTTTCGATAAAGTCGAAGGCGCCGAGCTTGAGGGTGCGCACCGCCATGTCGATGGTGGCGTGGCCCGAAATGACGACCACCTCGAGTTCCGGCCTGCGCTTTTTCATCTCCTCGAGCGCTTCGACGCCGCCCATCCGGGGAAGCCAGACATCGAGGAGCACCAGGTCGGGGGAGAGCTTTTCCATGAGCTCAAGACCGACGACCGCGTCCTCGGCCACGGTGACGCTGTAGCGCTCATCCTCGAGGATGTCGCGGACCGTCGTGCGGATACCCGGCTCGTCATCGATGACTAGAATTGATGGCAACCTGGATTCTCCTGCTGTTCCGCTTGACGTGGCTCAACGCTCGACGGGGAGGTCAAGCCAGAACACGGTACCTGCTCCCTCGGCGGATTCGAAGCGGATATGACCGCCATGATCATGGATGATACGCTCGACGATGGAAAGGCCCAGGCCCGTTCCCTTCTCTTTGGTCGTGAAATATGGAAGGAAAACCCTGTCTCCAATGTCGGCGGCAATCCCCTTCCCCGAGTCGCTCAACCGCAATCTACAATAGCCGGAGTCCACGGCCTTTACAAGGTCGGCCGAGATGCCGATCCGTCCTTTCCCTCCCATAGCCTCGATGGCATTGGCGATCAGGTTGCCGAGAGCCCTCCGTATCATCGCCCTGTCCACGTTGAGCCTGAGGCCTTCGGGCAGGTGCCCGATCGAAAAGGCCACTTCGGGGTAGGATTGCCGATATACGGCCACGGATTCCGCCACGAGGTCGGTCAGGGCCACCCAATCCTTTTGGGGCGAGGGGAGGCGCGCGAACTCGCGGAAATCGCTGAGGAGGGCGTCCATCCCGTCGACCTCGGCGATGATGGCGAGACTGGTCGATTCGGTTATTGCGCGGGCCTTTTCCGGATCGTTTCGAGCCGCGCGCAAAAGCCGCTCCGAGGCAAGCCTGATCGGGGTGAGGGGATTCTTGAGCTCGTGGGCCAGGCGCTGGGCGAGATCCTTCCATGCGTCTATGCGTTCCTGGATGAGTTCTCCCTCGCGGCCCTTTTCGAGTTCGTCGAGCATCCGGTTAAAGGAAGAGATGAGCCATCCGCGCTCGTCCCCGGGCTTGGCGAGGAGGCGAACTGAAGAATCGCCGCCGGCGATCCTGCGCGCGGCGTCCTCCAGGCTGGCGATGGGCTGGGCCACGAAGTCGGCGCTCGCCATGCCGAGGAGGAGGGCGAGGAGAAAGAGCGGAAGGATGAAGAGGGCGTAGATGATGGCCATATAAGAAGGCCAGCGGGACGAGGAGCTGGCGAGCCCGGCCAGAGTCTCTCCGCCAACCGCGAGGGAAGTGGTGGCCGCCTCGAAATCCTGCGGCAAACGAAGGCAGACGACATAGACGATTCCCTTCCGGTCGATTGCGAAACGCAGTCGGCTCACATCGTCCCTCGTCTCCGGGGGCAGGGGGCCGGCGGTTCCGGGCTGAGGGGGCGAGGTCAGTCGAGCCGCCACCGGACCAAAGGAGGCCCGCCGGTTTCCCGGGCCGAATATCTCGAAGGAGTCGATGGCCGGATCGGTGCGCTGAAGAATCGGCAGAATGTCTTCCGCCCGGGTCCTCGCGTCGAGAAGGGCGGGAAGAAGGGAACTCGTCATGGCCGCGAGGCGATTGGACGAGGCTTCCTGCCATTCGCGGATGAGCTTGACGCCGGCGTCGATACTCGCCGCAGCCTGCTGCGACGATTGGCGCTGTGCCGCCAAGGTGACGAGCTTGAGGGCCAGCCAGGCTTGCGGCAGGCTCGCAACGACGATAAAGGCGAGAAAGACCGCCGCAAGCTTGAGTCGGAGCCTCGCCCCATAGCGCCTGAGCCCCAGGCTGCGAAGGAGGTGGCGTGCCTGGATGAAGAAGACGATGAGGGTCGCGACCGGGAGCACCGCGAGGAGAAAGAATGGAGGCGCGAGTTCGAGCGAAGACGAGGAGGTCTTGATCACGAAATCCGCGACGAGGATGAGGCCCACACCCGAGACCACATAGATGAGAAAGGCCGAGAGGATGTCGGGAACGGCGTTCTTGCCCGAACCCGCGCCGAGTGAAGCCGCGTCCTGCGCGGCTTCGCGCGACTTCATTCCTCCTCGAAGCGGGTTTCGAAGAGATGGAGGATCGCGTCGGCCGCCGCGTCCTCGTCCGTTCCGTCGGTCAGGATCCTGATCACCGTGCCGAAACTCGCCCCGAGGGTCATGATGCCCATGATCGACTTCGCGTTGATGCGGTCGGAACCCTTTTCAAGCCAAATTTTGCAGGGGAATTTGCTGGCCGTCTGGACAATGAGGGCCGACGGGCGGGCATGAATTCCGGCCCGGTTGTTGATCGTGACGCTGCGCTCGGTCATCTCATCTCCCGTTTTTCAGAGGTAATCGTCGCGGTTGAAATAGACGGCCCGCGCGCTTTCGCTTTCGAGCCATCGGAGTATGTTGTGGTTGAATTCCTTGGCGGAGTGGTAGCCCATCTTTTTCAGCCGTTCGTTCATGGCGGCGGTCTCGATGATGATGGGAATATTGCGGCCCGGCTTTACCGGTATTTCAAGGGTCGGCACCCGCACGCCCAGGATTTCGGTGGTCTTCTCCTCGATGCCGATCCGGTCGTAGACCTTGTCGGGATCCCATTCTTCGAGGGAGCAGACAAGCTGTATCTGCTTCTTGTCGCGGATCGCCCCGACGCCGAAGAGGGTCGTGATGTTGATGATGCCCAGGCCCCGGATTTCCATGTGATGGCCGATGATCTTGTTCGCGCCCTGCCCGTCGAGAATCGAGCCGTTGACGCAGCGGATCTGCACGACGTCGTCGGCCACGAGCCTGTGCCCTCTTTCGATCAGTTCGAGGGCCGTCTCGCTTTTTCCGACGCCCGAGTCGCCGGTGATGAGGATGCCGATGCCGTACACCTCGACGAGAACCCCATGCACCGTCGTTTCGGGGGCGAAAAGATCGGAAAGGACACGAAGGATCCGGCTCGTGAGCTCCGAGGAGGGGAGGTCCGTCTGGAGGATCGGGCAGCCGGAACCCTCGGCGATCTCGAAAAAGGCCCTTCCGGGCGCGAGGTTGTGCGTGAAAATGCAGGCGGGGACGGGAAAGGAGAAGAATTTGCGAAGACTTTCGGTATTGTTTTCTTCTTCGAGTCGCCGGAGGTAGGCGTTTTCGCCGCGTCCGAAGATGTGCAGTCGCTGCCAGGCGAAGGATTCGAAGAAGCCCGAGAGCGGCAAACCTGGCCGATTGATATCCGGAACGGCGATGGGCCGCGAAAGACCGGCCCTCCCGCCCATGCAATGGAGGTTGAGGGCGTTTTGCTCCTTGAGCTCGAGGGAAATGAGGTCGAGAACTGTGATTTGCTTTTCTTCCATCGCGTCGCCGAGTGTAGCCTGAAACGGGCCCGTCGGCAATCGCGCCGGCCCCCCCCAAGGGGCCGATGGCCCCCCAGAGGGCCGAGGCCCCTCGGGGGGCCATCGGCTACGGAACCCCGAGGCCTCGCGATCGCCGGGTCGTGGATGCCTCAGTCGATGATCGGAATCGGACCTGCCTTGTGATCCTTGAGTTTTTCCTTTTCCTTTGTCAGCTTTTGTTCGAGCCGATCAATCAGCTTGTCGATTCCCGCGTGCACGTCGAATTCATGCTCCTCGAGGTGGGCGTGGCCGCCCCTGCGGAAATTGGCCGTCACCTCAACTTTGAAGTCCTTTTCCTTGGTAAATATGAAAATAAGATCGACGATCATGTCCTTTGCGTAACCGATCCGCTCGAGTTTCTTGTCGAGATAATCGCGCGAAACCTCTCCGAGATCGAAATGAACGGAACGGACGTCGACGGTCATGAGCACCTCCTCTTGCAGTACCGGCCCTCGCGGGTCGGCCCCGGCGCTTTGGTGCGGGCGCCGGTTCCGCATGATCAAGAATTTCGCTTGCGTCCAAAGGACGAATCGAGATCCAGCTCCTGCCGGTATTTGGCCACGGTGCGTCGGGCGAGGGGGATGCCCCTGCCCGCGAGGGCTTCGACGATATCCCGGTCGGACAGGGTCGACTCTTCCTTCCCGATGATCTCCTTGATGATCTGCTTGACCCCCTCCTTCGAATAGCGGGACCCGGTCGAGCCGGCACCCGAGATGGAGTTCGAAAAGAAATACCTGAATTCGAAGATACCCCAATCCGTCTGCATGTACTTGGAATGGGCGATTCTCGACACCGTCGTTTCGTGGACCCCGATTTCCTGGGCCACGTCCCGGAGCGTCAGAGGAGCGAGATGTTTGGGCCCGCCGATGAAAAAGGGCCTCTGGCACTCCACCACCTTTTGGGCGACCTTGAGGAGGGTTTGGTTGCGCTGATGAATGCTCCGGATGAAGAACTTGGCGCGGCGAATGTTGTCCTTCACGTACGAGGTGGTCTCCCGATCGCTCTTTTTCTCCCCGGCGAGCCTGTCGAAGAAGGGGTCGATGCCGAGGACGGGGATCTCCTCATCGTTAAGAATTATGACGAAGTCGCCTTCCTTGAGCTTGACGAGGATGTCGGGAATGACATATCGCGGCTCCTCCGTGGAATAGGCCCGGCCGGGAAAGGGCGACAGCTTCTTGATGAAGGTGAGCGCTTCCTTGAGTTCGTCCTCTCCGAGCTTGAGCTGTCGCTGGATTTCCGAATGCCGGCCCTTTTCGAGGAGATCGATGTGGTCCTTGAGGATCGTGATGGCGGCCGGGGGCGCCGCGATATCGATGAGCGCCTGCACGAGGAGGCTTTCGCGGAAATTCGCGGTGCAGGTGCCGATCGGCTCGAAGCCCTGGATGAGGGCCATCATCGCCGCGATGACCGCGGACTCGCCACGGGTGAAAAGACTCTTCGGCGCCTCCTTGTGAAAGCCGTCATCGTCGAGATTCTGGATGAGGGCTTCGCCGACCTCGCGCTGCCTGGGCGAGAGTTTCTGAATTCTGAGCTGTGACAGAAGGTGATCCTGCAGGGTTTCGGCTCGCGAAATGGCGCCTTCGAGAAACATGCGCTTGGAATCGTCGTCGGATCGCGAGCGGGACGCGAAACCGGGATCGGAGCTGTTTTCGAAGAATTCCTCCCGCTCGGTTCCCGGGCCATCGCCCTCGGGCATGCTTTCGAGGGAAATCGTCGATCTGTCCTCGAGGACCTCGAGGGCGGGATTCGTCTCGATTTCCTCCTGGATCTGCTCTTTCAGTTCCTGAATAGGCAAGGCCATCAGCTTTATCGACTGAATCATCTGAGGGCTGAGCTTTTGGCGTTGCTCCGCTGCAAGCGCGGGTCTCTGGAACTGCACTGGAACCTCCGCGTAAAGTCCGGTCATGGTCGCCTACGGGTCTCGACCCGGGGCCGCCGGTCGGGATCACCTCCCGAATCCCTGGTTCAAGCTTAATCTCCGCCCGGACAAAGTCAAGTTTGAGGCCGCGATCGCCATTCTCGGTTGACTCTCGGGCAAAGGCCTTATTACCTTAGATTTACCTCACTCCGGCCCAGCCCGTTCAATTGCGGCTCGGGCTTTCCCAGGTGGAATGGATGTCGAATAAGCATCATGATCGCCCCGCACAGTCGGGGAATGGCGAAAAAGCGAACCCCGCGCGCGAAGCGGAGGTGGCATCCGAGGGTCAAACCCTGCCCGAGGGGGGTGTCGATCCTTCCGTTCCCGAAGGCGGTGGCGAGATCGAAAAGCTGCAATCGAGGATCAAGGAACTCGAGACCGAGGTTTCGCGCTTGGGCGACGAGGCTTCCGGGCTCAAGGACCAGTATCTCCGCAGCCTGGCAGATTATGAGAATTTCCGGAAACGGATGTTCCGCGATCGCGAGGACCAGCAAAAATACGCCAATTTCGGCCTCCTTTCGGATCTGGTCCCCCTCCTCGACGATTTCGATCGGGCCATCGCGAGCGCCGAGCACGCCAAGGACTACCAGACCCTTCATGACGGCATCGTGATAATCCGCCGCCAGATCGCCTCCGTCCTGGAGAACAAATACGGTCTCACCCGCTACGAGACCCTGGGCAAGCCCTTCGATCCCCATGTGCATGAAGCCGTCGCCAGTGAAATGGGCGAGGTGGAGGAGCCGGTGGTGGCCCTGGAGTTCCTTCCGGGCTACCGCCTTCACGATCGGGTGGTTCGCAGTGCGAAGGTGCGGGTGCGCATGCCTTCGCCGACAGCAGTAGATTCGACGGGTTCCGCGAACGGGGCCGCCGGCGCCGATGGCGCTCCCGGCGACGCGGGCCGATAAGTTCGTTACCGAAGCGGTATCAGGCGGGCCATGACCGAGCCTTTCGCTTTCCGCCGCCTGAAAATTGTGAGTATTTTGTTGAAAGAGTGAGGTGGGCGCCAGTGGACGCGGCCCCTTCTACATGAAAGCCTTTCAAGGAGCTTGAATATGGGCAGGATTATTGGAATCGATCTTGGAACGACCAACAGTTGTGTCGCGGTCATGGAGGGCGGGGAGCCTGTGGTCATCTCCAATTCGGAGGGCGGTCGCACCACCCCATCCATCGTGGGCTTTACGTCCAAGGGCGAGCGCGTCGTCGGCGCTCCTGCCAAGAACCAGATGATCACCAATCCCGAGAGCACCGTCTACTCGATCAAGCGCTTCATGGGGCGCAAATATGCCGAGGTGGGAGATGAGACCAAACTCGTTCCCTACCATGTCGTGGACAACGGGGCGGACGTGCGGGTCGACGCCGCCGGCAAATCCTACAGTCCGCAAGAGATTTCCGCCTTCATCCTCCAGAAGATGAAGAAGACCGCCGAGGATTACCTCGGCGAAACGGTCAGCGAGGCCGTCATCACGGTTCCCGCCTACTTTAACGATGCCCAGCGCCAGGCCACCAAGGATGCCGGCAAGATCGCGGGCCTCGAGGTAAAGCGCATCATCAACGAGCCGACGGCCGCCGCCCTCGCCTATGGTTTTAACAAGGACCAGAAAAAGGAAAAGACCATCGCGGTGTACGACCTCGGCGGAGGCACCTTCGATATTTCGATCCTGGAGCTCGGCGAGGGCGTCTTCGAGGTCAAGTCGACCAACGGCGACACCCACCTGGGCGGCGATGACTTCGACCGCCGCATCATGGAATGGCTCGTGGCCGAATTCAAGAAGGACACGGGCATAGACCTGTCCCAAGACCGCATGGCCCTCCAGCGTTTAAAGGACGCGGCCGAAAAGGTCAAGATCGAGCTGTCGAACGTGCAGCAGGCAGAGGTCAACCTCCCCTTCATCACCGCCGACGCGAGCGGCCCCAAGCACCTTCAGAAGACCCTCACCCGCTCGGCCTTCGAGCGCATGATCGACGACCTCCTCGACCGTTCGAAGACTCCCTGCACCAAGGCTCTTTCGGATGCCGGGCTCACCGCCGCCCAGATCGACGAGGTCATCCTCGTCGGCGGTTCGACGCGCATTCCCAAGGTGCAGCAAATCGTCAAGGATCTCTTCGGCAAGGAGCCCTCGAAGGGCGTCAACCCCGACGAAGCGGTGGCGGTCGGCGCGGCCATACAGGGCGGCATCCTTGGCGGCGACGTCCACGACGTGCTTCTTCTCGACGTGACCCCGCTTTCCCTCGGCATCGAGACCCTCGGCGGCGTCTTTACCCGCCTTATCCAGCGCAACACGACCATTCCCTGCCGCAAGAGCCAGATCTTCTCGACGGCGGCGGACGGGCAGACTGCCGTATCGATCCACGTCCTCCAGGGCGAGCGCGAAATGGCAACGCAAAACCGAACGCTCGGGCGCTTCGATCTCGTCGGCATACCTCCGGCCCCGCGCGGGGTGCCTCAGATCGAAGTCACCTTCGACATCGACGCGAATGGCATCGTCCACGTTTCCGCCAAGGACCTGGGCACCGGCAAGGAGCAGAAGATCCGCATCGAGGCCTCCAGCGGCCTCAATGACGGCGAGATCGATCGCATGGTCAAGGAAGCCGAGGCCCACGCGGCTGAGGACAAGAAGGAGAAGGAGAGAGCCGAGGCCCACAACGAGGCCGACGGACTCGCCTACCAGACCGAAAAGTCCCTCAAGGACTATGGCGACAAGATTTCCGCCTCAGACAAGGCAGCCATCGAAGCGGCGATAGCCGATCTCCGCAAGGTGATGGACGGCAGCGATGTCGAGCTCATCAAGCAGAAGACCGAGGCTCTCAAGCAGGCCTCGTACAAGCTCGCCGAGGAAATGTACAAGAATACCGGAGCCTCAGCCCAAGGCGGCGATCAGGGGGCGGGCGGGCAACAGGCCGGCGCCGGCCCCTTCGGCTCAAAACCCTATGAGCCTGGACAGGGCGGTTCGTCCTCTGCCGGTGCCAAGAGCGGCAGCGCCGACGACGTGGACTATCGCGTCGTCGACGAGGAAGAGAAGAAATAACCAATCGAGCTGCAGAAGTCCCGAATGGTGACAGCCGAGCATGGATGGTCGCGGGGAGGGGGGAGTTCTCCCTCCTCGGCTTCCCTTCCTGGTTTTCTTCTGTGCTCTTTTTATTGTCTCCCCTCCGTGCTCTCTGTGGTAAATCGTGGAGACCCACATGGCCAAGCGTGATTACTACGAAGTCCTCGGTGTCGAAAAGACTGCCACCAAGGACGACATAAAGAAGGCGTACCGACGTCTTGCCATCCAGTTCCATCCGGACAAGAACCCCGGCGACAAGGCCTCCGAGGAAAAATTCAAGGAAGCCACCGAGGCCTACGAGGTCCTCGGCGATGACGAAAAGCGCCAAGCCTACGATCGCTTCGGCTTCGCCGGCGTCGAGGGTATGGGTGGAGGTCAGGCACACGATTTTTCCGGGGTCTTTCGAGACTTCGAGGATATTTTCGGGGGCTTCGGCGATTTTTCCAACATCTTCGATTCCTTTTTCGGCGGTGGCGGCAGGCGGGGCGGCGGCGAGCGCGTGCAGCGCGGTTCGAATCTCCGCTACGACCTCGAGCTCTCCTTCGAGGACGCGGTCTTCGGCACCGAGGTCGATATCACCTATTCCCGCCACGATTCGTGCAAGACCTGCAAGGGCACGGGTTCGGCCGACGGTTCGGGGCGCCGTGTATGCCCGACCTGCCAGGGTTCCGGCCAGGTGCGGCGCTCGTCGGGCTTCTTTTCGATTGCCCAACCCTGTCCGACCTGCCGGGGCGAAGGCGCCGTGATCGAGCATCCCTGCCGCGAATGCGGGGGCTCCGGCCTCGCGAAAAAGAAGCAGAAGATACGCGTAACCATTCCTCCGGGCGTCGAGGACGGAAAGCGGGTCGGCATTCCCAACCAGGGCGACGCTGCCCAGAACGGAGGGCCCGCCGGGGATCTTTACGTCTTCATTCACGTGAGGCCCCACGAATACTTCGAGCGGGAAGGCAATGATCTGTATTGTGCGCTTCCGGTCGGCCTGGCCATGGCCAGCCTCGGCGGAGAGATCACCCTCGAGACCATCGACCACAAGAAGGTCGCGGTCTCGATTCCCGCGGGCACCCAGAACGGCACCCTCCTCAGAATCCGGGGCGAGGGCGTTCCGAGCCAGAACGGCCGGCGCGGCGATCTCTATCTCAAAGTGACCGTCAACATGCCGCAAAAATTGTCGCGGCGCGGCCGGGAAATCCTCGAGGAATTCCGCAAGGTCGAGGGCGAGGAGACGCAGGTCCATCCGGTCAAGCTGTCGGAGCTCAAGCGATAGTGTTCCCGGCGCGTCGCCCGTGGAGGGCGCGCGGGCTCATTCTCGCGCGGTTGCGGCGGCCCATCGCGGTTGCGGCGGCCCAGCGCGGTTGCGGCCGCGCCCGACCTCGGCGATACTTCATTTCGTGCAAGCCGATGACATGGGTCTCAATCGCGGCTCGAATCCCGCCGATAGTGGAATGGGAAGAGCTTCGATGGCATCACGAAACGGTTCAGCGATAGCCGAAAACGATCGCCGCCTCATCAAGGATCACGCGCACTATGTGCGTGAGGCTTTGTTTTCCTGTGTCACCCAGACCCAGGTCGAATGCTCGGTCGCCTTCGCCCGCTACCTAAGCCTTGCCGGACTCAATTCCGAGAACTATTGGCTTTTCCTCAGACTTGTGATGACCAACAATCCCTGGGTCATCGACGAGATGCTCCACGACCGTGAGCCGCGCCTCCTGTTTTCGACGATACGGCCCGACTCGGAACTCATCGAGGCGACCTTCCAGACCCTGTTCTCACGCCACCCCGAAGAACTCTATCCGCGCGCCCTCGAGGCCCTCCTGGGCATCATCCAGAACGCCTACTTTGACCCGGATGACGGGTTTCGAATCCGCAAGCTCTCCATCATGGACATCAACGCACTGGGAAAATTCCTCCTGAAGGACCAACCTCAGGAGAATGCGCAAAACAAGCTCATACTTGAAATTCTTGACAGGATCACGCGGCTTGGCGAGTATTACGGCGAGCCCGACAAAAGCGTTCTTTCGAAACATGCCTTCAACGTCCGCTTCGCCTACTTCGATCGAACCCGCGAAATGGTCGATGCGATACCGGAGCCCCTCCTCGTGCGCGTCGCCGACCGCAATGGCGTTTCGCCCGAGGAAGACTTCGCCGATCTCGTCACAAGGCGCCGGGAACGGAAGCGCGATAAATCGGGCCGGTTCGTCAGGGAAATCACCGATGAGGCGCAGCCCATCGCGATCGAAACGGGGCAAGGCGTTCAGCCTGAAGCCATGGTACAATCGACAACCGTCCGAGGGGCGGCGAGCGAAGCAGTTAAACAGGACGCCGCCAAACCTAATGTGGCCAGAGCTGGCACAGCTCAAGCCGGCGCGGCCAAAGCCGGCGTAGCTAAACCGGGCGCGGCCAAAACCGGCACCGGCAGTGGTGGGGGCACGAAGTCGACTGGAAAGGCGACAAAGGGACCTTCAAAGAC
>JAJXVS010000042.1 GCA_021782015.1 bacterium
CATCGGGTTCACGGCCTCCGGGGTCCATTGCGGCATCCGGAAGAACAAGGAAAAGAAGGATCTCGCCCTCATCTGGTCCGAAAAGGACTGCGCCGCCGCCGCCGTCTATACGACGAACAAGGTCATAGGCCAGCCCCTGATCGTGACCAAGGAGCACCTCGCTGACGGCAAGGCGAGGGCCGTCATCGTGAACTCCGGCAACGCGAACACCTGCACCGGCGAGCAGGGCGTGGCCGACGCGAGACGCATGGCCGCCCTCGTGGCCGAGCGGCTTCCCGTTCCCGCGAAGGACGTCGTCGTCGCCTCGACCGGCGTCATCGGCGTCCCCCTCGACATCTCGGTCATCGAGGTGAAGATGGACGAGCTCGTGGAAGGACTCTCGAAGGGCGGCTCCATCGACGCGCGCGAGGCCATCATGACGACCGACACGATGAAGAAGGAAGCGGCCCTCTCCGAAGACATCGGCGGCAAGACGGTGACGATCGGCGCGATGGCCAAGGGCTCGGGGATGATCCACCCGAACATGGCCACGATGCTCGGCTTCATCACCACCGACTGCTCCATATCGCCGCACCTCCTCCAGAAGGCCCTCTCCGCGACCGTGCGCCGCACCTTCAACCGCGTTTCCGTCGACGGCGACACGAGCACCAACGACATGGTCGTTGTCCTCGCCAACGGCATGGCCGGCAACCCCGAGATCACAAGCGAGGGCGAAGACTACCGCGACTTCGCCGAGGCCCTCGATTGGGTCTGCACCGAGCTCGCGCGCATGATCGCCCGCGACGGAGAAGGCGCGACGCGGCTCATCGAATGCACGGTAACGGGGGCGAGCGATGAGGATGACGCCGTGGCCTTCGCCAAGGCCGTCATCTCCTCGAGCCTCGTGAAGACGGCCATGTTCGGGTCCGACGCGAACTGGGGCCGCGTCCTCTGCGCCCTCGGCTATTCGGGGCCCTCCTTCGACCCCGACAAGGTCGACCTCGCCTTCGAGAGTCCCCGGGGCTATATCGAGGTTTGCAAGGCGGGAGCCCCCCTCCCCTTCAGCGAGGACAAGGCCAAGAAAATCCTCTCCGACCGCGAGGTCCAGATTCTCGTGTCGCTCAATGGCGGCGAGGGCGAGGCGACGGCCTGGGGTTGCGACCTTTCCTACGAGTACGTCAAGATCAACGGCGACTATCGGACATAAGGGAGAAGCCAGCATGGACATAGCCGAAAACATCAGGGCTGAGATACTCCTCCAGGCCCTTCCGTATATCAAGGACTGGGCGGGCAAGACCGTCGTCGTGAAATACGGCGGTGCGGCGATGACGAACGAGAACGTCCGCCAGGCCGTGGCGCAGGACATCGTCCTCATGAGCACCGTCGGCATCCGCACGGTCCTCGTCCACGGCGGCGGCCCGGAAATCGACGCGATGCTCCGTCGCCTGGGCAAGGAGCCCCTCTTCGTGAAGGGCCTGCGCTACACCGACGAAGAGACGATGGAAGTAGTGCGCATGGTCCTGTCGGGCAAGGTGAACAAGGACATCGTCGCACTCATCCACCGCGAGGGCGGCAGGGCCCTTGGCCTTTCGGGGGTCGACGGGGCCATGATCAGGGCGAAGCGCCATTCGAAGGAAGACCTGGGCTTCGTCGGCGACATCGTCTCCGTCGATCCGGCGGCCCTGCTCGGAACCCTGGCCGCGGGCTTCGTGCCCGTCGTCTCGACGGTGGGAGTCGGCGTCAAAGATGATGATAATTACTATAATATCAACGCCGACACCGCGGCCGCGGAGATCGCCGTGGCCCTCAAGGCGGAAAAACTCATGCTTCTCACCGATGTGCCCGGGATCCTCCGCGACCTCTCCGACATTTCGACCCTCATCGACGAACTCTCGCGCGCAGAGATTCCCGCCCTTGTCCGCGACGGGGTCGTCGCCAAGGGCATGATCCCCAAGGTCGAATGCTGCGCCCGCGCCGTCGAGGGGGGCGTCGCGCGCGCCCACATCATCGACGGGAGGGCGCCGCACTCCCTCATCCTGGAGCTCTTCACCGACTCCGGCTCGGGCACGATGATCTACTGACCGCGCGGCCGACCCCGGGGCCGGCCCGCGCAGGCGATGGGCGACAGAAAGGACGAACGATGAGCGACACGAACGACGATTTCTTCATGAACACCTACAAGAGGACGGGCCTCGTCTTCGCCTCGGGCGAAGGGGCCCTCATCACGGCCGTCGACGGAAGGACCTACGTCGACTTCTCCAGCGGCATCGGCGTCAACAGCCTCGGGCACAACCACCCGCGCCTCGTGGCGGCGCTCGCGGCCCAGGCGGGACGCCTCATTCATGTGTCCAATTATTACAATACCCCAACCTCGCTGGCGGCGGCCCGCGAACTTTGCGAGGCCACCGGCTTCGAGGCCGTCTTCTTTGCCAATTCGGGGGCCGAGGCCAACGAGGGAGCCATCAAGCTCGCCCGCAAGTACGGCTCCTCGAAATCGACCGACCGCGTCAAGATCGTCACACTTGTCAATTCTTTCCACGGCCGCACCCTCGCGGCCCTCACGGCCACCGGTCAGGAGAAATTTCACAAGTACTTCGGTCCCTTCCCGACCGGTTTCGCCTACGTGCCGGCGGATGACATCGCCGCCCTCGAGGCGGCCATCGACGACAGGACCGCGGCCCTCATCATCGAGCCCATCCAGGGCGAGGGCGGCGTCTACCCCCTCTCGATCGACTACATGAAGCGAGCCCAGCGGCTTTGCCGCGAAAGGGGCGCCCTTTTCATCTGCGACGAGGTCCAATGCGGCATGGGCCGCTCTGGCGCCATCCTCGCCTCCAGCCAGGCGGGCCTCTCGCCCGATGTCGTGATGGTGGCCAAGGGGCTCGGCGGCGGCGTGCCCATCGGCGCCGTCCTCGCCCGAGGCGAGGCGGCCAAGGTTTTCGGCCCCGGCGACCACGGCTCCACCTTCGGCGGCAATCCCTTCGCCGCCGCGGCGGCCCGTGTCGTCCTCGCGGAACTCGGGCGCCCCGGATTCCTCGATTCCGTCGCGAAAAAGGGCGAAGCCATCATGAAGGCCATCGCCGCCTGGAAGCACCCCCTCGTCGCCTCGGTTCGCGGCAAGGGCCTGATGATCGGTATTGTGACGAGCGCGCCGCCCGACACGGTCAAGCATCTGGCCATGGAAGAGGGCCTTCTCGTCCTCACCGCCGGGGAGAACGTCATCAGGCTATTGCCGCCCCTCGTCATCGCCGACACCGAGATCGAAAAGGGCCTCGAGCTCCTGAAAAGGGCCTTCGACAGGGTGGCCGCCGGCGCTTGATCCCCCCGGGGAGGGCTTCAAAGCGCGGGCTCTTTGCGGCTATACTCCCTTCTCCGCCTCTTCGGGCGGTGAAATGAGTCGAAATACCCGGAGGTAGCAATGCTCGGCATCCCCAAGATGCTCGCCAAGGCTGGTCTTGGCGCCACGGCCCTCGTCCTCGTCATGTCCTGCGCCAGCGCGCCCAAGAGTGCGCCGAAGCCCGCGGCGCCCGCGCCGACGGCACCCGTGCAGAAGGAGCGGACGGTCACGGTGCGAACGCCGGTTCTCGTCAAGGAGACGGTTTTCTACCCCGACGGTCTTGTGGATACCTACACGACCTATACCTACGACGATTCGCTCAATCGTCTGCTTCAAAAAACCACCTTCGATCCGACGCGTCCCGATTTCATCGAAAAGGTCGTTTCCGAATACGACGCAAACGGCATTCACACCGACGACCTCGTCTACGGCTCGGATGGCTCCCTCAAGGTAAGGCACGACCTCACCTGGACGCCGGGCAAACTTCTCGCCTCGGAAAAGGGTCAGGATGCGAAGGGTATCCCTCAATTCTCCTCGACCTATGCCTATGATCAGGCAGGCAATCGCACCGAATGGAAGGCCTTCGACGGCTCGGGCGCCCTCAGGGCGACGACGACCTATGCGTTCGACTCGAACAAGCACCTGATGCTCATCGAGATGCGCAACGCCGCGAACGCCCTCACCGGAAGCATAAAGGTATCCTACGCCGCCGACGGTTCGACCGAAACCTGGGCATACCTCCATGCCGACGGCAGCCCTGAAAAGAGCGAGGTCTCCATTCTCAAGAACGGGCAGGTCCTCCGTTTCGAAGTCCGGCGCCCCGACAATTCCCTCGCGGAGGCCACGGACTATACCTACGGCCCCGATGGCGAGCGCCTGACCGCCGTCCTCTCCGACGCCGCCGGCAAGGTCAAGGAAAAACGCTCCTTCGACTACCGCATCCGCACCGATCAAAAAGTCGAAACCTACTACGAATGATGGAGCCACGACATATGAAACGCATTTCGATCATGGCCCTGACGGCCCTCATGCTCTTCGCGACGGGGACCTCGGCCCTTTTCGCGGACGAGATGACCGAGGTCTATCGGCTGATCTACCAACAATCCACGAACCTGCAAGACCGGTATAACGCCGTCGAAAATCTCATCGCGCTCGACGATCGTTCGGTCGCCCCGATTCTCGTCGGCGCCATCGAGGAACTCGTCCGCACCCAGGACAATTACAAGACCGCGACCGACAAGACCCTCTACGGCCGGATGGTCCAGCTCGTCGCGAAGGGACTCGGAAAGTACAAGGCCATCGACTCGGCGCCCTTCCTCTGGAACGTCGTCCAGCAGGTCAACGATCCCCTCGCCCAGTCCGAAGCCCTCATCGCGCTGGGGCAGATGCGGGCCCTCGACTATGCCGAGCGAATCTCGAAAATGCTCTCCGACCTCAATCTCACGCCGACGGTCGATCCCGATGCCGGCGAAAAACTGGCCTTCGGTTGCATCATCGCCCTCGCCAAGATCAAGGACGTACAGGGCTTCGCGCCGGTCTTCTACGCTTCCGACGCCTGGTATTCGCAGCGGGTCAGACAGCTGGCTCTCCAGCTCCTCCCCGACATCACGGTCGACCCGACCGACCCGGTGACGACACTGATCAAGAACGAAGGGCCGGTCAAGAAGGCGAAGGCGCTCAAGCTCGAAGTGGCCTCCGCGGCGCCGGTCGATCGCAAGATCGCGACCGCCATCCTGGCTCTTTCGATCGGCCATCTGCAATCGGATCCGAACCGCCTCACCGAAGCCAAGAACTTCAGCGACTTCCGCAAGATCGCCCTGGTCGCCCTCATCCAGCTCGGCGCCAAGGATCCCGCTGCCGTCGATCCGGAACTCAAATCCTTCACCGACGGCTTCGACACCGAGGAGAAACTCCTCGGCATCCAGGCCCTCGGGGTCAACGGCACGGACGCCGCGGCCAAGGTCATCGCGTCGCAGCTCCGTCACCTCAACGACGACGTGAGCAACGGCCTCCTCGACGAGAACCGCACGCGTCTGGCCCGCGCGGCCATCGCCGCCGCCGCGGCGACCAGGAACCCCATCGTCAGGCCCATGCTCATTCTCATCGCCAACACCAACCAATGGTCGGGCAGCGTGCTCAACGACGCCAACGCGGCCCTCAAGGCCTTCAAGTAGAGACTCGGGAATTGAACCGATTAGAGGCCGGCTTCATGCCGGTCTCTTTTTTTCCACCCCTCCCCGCGGCGCCGATTTTGCGGTCTTTTCGCCGAGGGAGGGGAGCCGGGGCTGGCCTTTCCGCCCCACGCGCGGCACTATGGAAACGCCCATGAAAAAGTACCTTGTGCTCGCCGGCAACATCGGCGCCGGCAAATCGACCCTCGTGCAACTCCTCGCCGACAGGTTGGGATTTCGCCCCTATTTCGAGCCGGTGACCGAGAACCCCTACCTCGTGGATTTTTACGCCGACATGGGCCGCTGGGCCTTCCATTCGCAGCTCTATTTTCTGACGCACCGCCTGAGGAGCCATCATGAGCTCGCAGCAGATCCCTGGTCGGTGGTGCAGGATCGCTCGATCTACGAGGACGCGGAGGTCTTCGCGCGCAACCTCCACGAGCAGGGCACGATGAGCGATCGTGAATGGGAAACCTACCACGGTCTCTACCGCACGATCATCGATATGCTCCCCGCGCCCGACCTGGTCCTCTACCTTCGCTGCTCAGTGCCGACCCTCAAGGCGCGCATCGCCCGCCGCGCCCGCGGCTTCGAGGCCACCATCCCGGATGACTATCTGGCCGGCCTCAATCGCTATTACGAGGAATGGCTCGAATGCTTCGATCTTGCGCCCGTCCTCGTCGTGCCCGGCGACAGCCTCGACTTCGTGGCCGATTCCACCCACCTCAACGCCATCATCGCGAATGTCGAAGACCGCCTGCGCGACCGTCAGAGAAGCCTGTTCCCCATCGACATGCGCCGCCGCTTGTAGGCCGCAGCCGGCCGCACCGGCAGTGCCGCAGCCTGCCGCGCACCGGCGCTGTGGGCCGCGGCAGGCTGCGCCTCGGGTCGTCGCTTGTAAGCCGCAGCCGGCAGTGCCACTGCCGGCAGTGCCGCGGGCCTCATCCCCCTCGCTTCTGCCCGTAGTATGCGTCGGCCCCGTGTTTGCGCCGCCAGTGCTTGTCGACGATGTGGGCCGGCAGAGCTCCCTGATCGGCCCGGACCTGGAGGGTCAGGATCGCCATCCTGCAGATCTCCTCCAGGGCGGCGGCGGCGTGAATCGCCTTCATGGCACTCGAGCCCCAGGTAAAGGGGCCGTGGCCCGCCACGAGGATGGCCGTCGCCTCGGCAGGATCGAGGGCCCGCGCCTTCATCGTCCTAACTATGATATTTCCGGTCTCGAGTTCGTAATCGCCCTTCACCTCTTCGGGTGAAAGGTAGGCGGTGCAGGGAACGGGCCTCGTCGAGTGGTCGGCGTGGGTCGTGCCGAAGATCGGCACCTCGGCGCAGGCTTGGGCCCAGGCGACGGCGTGGGTTGAATGGGTGTGGACAATTCCGCCCAGGCCCGACCAGGCCCGGAACAGGGCCGCGTGGGTCTTCGTGTCGGAGGAGGGATTGTAGTCGCCCTCGACCACCTTCCCCTCGAAATCGACGATCACCATCGAATCGGGCGTGAGTTCCTCGTAGGGGAGCCCCGAGGGCTTGATCGCGAACAGGGCCTGGCTGGGGTCGGCCGCCGAGGCGTTGCCCCAGGTGAGGATGGCGAGGCCGAGGCGGGGAATCTCCATGTTGGCCTTGAAGGCTTCTTCGGCCAGGGCCGCGTACTTGGGAGTGCGTTTCATGGGTTGCCCCAGCTTCCCTCGCCGTCGCGGTTTCGAGGGATCATGAGGTGCCCGCCCGGTGGCCAGCAGTCACGCAAGCGCGGCTCGGCATCACGATGTGCCCGCCCGGTGGCCGGCCGACAGTTCGCGCTCGAGGCGACGAGTGTCGCACCCGTCGCTGACTTCGACGAAATCGAGGCCAGCGATCCGCCCCCAGTCTTCGAGCATTTCGACGCTCACCTGGGTCGAATACCCCGTGTGATGGGCGCCACCGGCGAGGATCCAGAGCTTGAGGGCCTCCTTGAAGGAGGGCTTGGGCTTCCACACGGCGCGGGCCACAGGTAGTTTCGGCATCGGCTCGGGCAGGCCCACCGACTCGACGGTGTTCACGAGGAGACGGAAACGGTCGCCGAGGTCGAGAACGGTCGCGTTGAGGGCCGGGCCCCTGGCCGCCTCGAAGACGAGCCGGGCCGGATCGTCCTTGCCGCCGATGCCCAGGGGGTGGACCTCGATGCGGGGCTTTCCTCCGGCGATGCTCGGGCAGACCTCAAGCATGTGGGCACCGAGGACCATCTCGTTGCCCTTCTCCATGTGATAGGTGTAATCCTCCATAAACGAGGTTCCGCCGACAAGGCCCTCGCCCATCACCTTCATCGCCCGCACGAGGGCGGCCGTCTTCCAGTCGCCCTCGGCGCCGAAACCATAGCCCGACTCCATGAGCCGCTGGGCCGCGAGACCGGGCAGTTGCTGAAGGCCCTCGAGATCCTCGAAGGTCGTGGTGAAGGCGCCCGCGTTGTGCGACTCCAGAAAACCGCGGAGGGCGAGTTCGATGCGGGCCTGTTCCCGCACACGGCCGAGCTGGGCCGCGTCCTTGAGAATGTCGCCCGCCAGTTCGTAGCGCTCACGATACTCGCCCATGAGCCGTTCGACCGCTGAGGGGTCGACTGCCTTGAGGGCCCTCGCGATCTCGCCGACGCCGTAGCCATTGACCGACCAGCCGAAGGTGATCTGGGCCGCGACCTTGTCGCCCTCGGTCACGGCGACCTCCCGCATGTTGTCGCCGAAACGGACGACCTTCTTTTCCTGACCATCGGCGAAGGCGGCGGAGGCGCGCATCCAGGCCCCGATCGAGGCGCGGGCTTCCGGATCCTTCCAGTGACCGACGACGACCTTCCGCGCGATGCCCATCCTCGTGTGGATGAAGCCATGCTCGCGGTCGCCGTGGGCGGCCTGGTTCAGGTTCATGAAGTCCATATCGATCGTGGCCCAGGGAATATCGCGATTGTATTGGGTATGGAGATGGAGAAGGGGTTTTCGATTGGCCGCCAGGCCGGCGATCCACATCTTCGAGGGGGAGAAGGTGTGCATCCAGGTGATGATGCCGGCGCAGGAGCTCGACGCATTGGCCTCCCGGAAAATGGCGAGAATCTCCTCGCTCGTCGTGGCGACCTTCTTGAGGAGGAGCTTCGAGGGAAGGGCCGGATCGGTGCCGAGCCCCGCCACCATCTCGCGCGCGTGGACCGCCACCTCCTCGAGGGTCTTCGGTCCGTAAAGATGTTGGCTGCCGACGACAAACCAGAATTCGTATTTGCCGAGAATGCTCATGTGAGCTCCTTTTCGACGAAGTCTCCTAATTTGCGATAGCGGGCGTAGAGCCCGTCGTATTCTTTGGCGCGCCGGGGATCGGGCTCGACGGTGCGTTCGACCGGCGGGCCCATCCGCTTTTGCGCCTCGTCCACCGAGGGCCAGATGCCGGCGGCTACGGCCGCGAACATGGCGGCGCCGAGGGCGACAGACTGGTCGCTCGCGACGATGTCGATGGGCATGCCCAGAACGTCGGCCACGATCTGCATGCCCAGGGCCGACTTCCGCGCGACGCCGCCGATGCCCACCACCTTGTCGATGGCGACGCCCTCTTCGCGAAATCGCTCGACGATGGCCCGCGCCCCGTAGGCGGTGGCTTCGAGGAGGGCCCGGTACAGCATCGGAGCCGTCGTACCCAGGGTCAGGCCCATGATGGCTCCCCGGAGGCGCTGATCGGCATCGGGAGTCCGGCGGCCGTTGAGCCAGTCGAGGGCGACGAGCCCTCCTGCGCCCGGCTCGAGGGCAGCTGCCTCTTCTTCCAGAAGGGGGAGGATCGCGTCGACCTGGGCCTGACGAGCCGCCGCCTCACCGGACCTGAGGTTGCCCTCGGGCACGATGCTCTTCATCGAAACGAGGGGCCAGGAGAGGAGGTTCCGGAACCAGGCGTAGACATCGCCAAAGGCGCTCTGCCCCGCTTCATAGCCGAGCATGGACGGCATGACGGAACCGTCGACCTGGCCGCAGATGCCGCGCACGAGCCTTTCGCCGCCCTTGCCCTTCGGCGCGACGATCATGTCGCAGGTGCTCGTCCCCATCACCTTGACGAGGACCCCCTCGCGGACGCCGCCGCCCACAGCCCCCATATGGGCGTCGTAGGCTCCAACGGCCACAGGAATTCCGGCTGGCAGGTGAAGCCGCGTCGACCATTCGGCCGCGAGGCCCCCGCAACTCCGGTCGCTGGTCCAGGTCTCGGTCCCGAGGCTCTCGCGGATCCTGGGCAAGGAGGGATGGAGGCGGCCGAGAAAGTCGGCCGAAGGGTAGCCGCCGAAATCGGCATGCCACATCGCCTTGTGCCCCATCGCGCAGCGGCTGCGCTTCATCGCGCGGAGGTCTTTCGCGCCCGTGAGAAGCGCCGACATCCAGTCGCAGTGCTCGACAAAGGAGGCCGAGGCCGCTTCGACCCTCGAGTTCGATTTGAAAACTCGCATGATCTTGGCCCAGAACCATTCGGAGGAATAGACCCCACCTTCATACTTGGTATAATCGATGCCACCCCAGCACCGGGCGAGGGTGTTGATCTCCTCCGCCTCGGCGGTCGCCGTGTGATCCTTCCACAGCACGAACATCGCGTCGGGATCTTCGGCGAATTCCTTCGACATGGACAGGGGCTGGCCCGCCGCGTCGACCGCGCAGGGGGTGGAGCCCGTCGTGTCGATGGCGATGCCGCGCACGGCCGAAAGGGTTTCGGCCCCCGCCGAGGCCAGGAGCGAATCCATCACCGACCCGAGCGATTCCACATAGTCGAGGGGATGTTGCCTGAAGCGATTCGTCTGGGGATCGCAGTACATGCCCTTGGCCCAGCGCGGATAGGCCCCGACGGCCTGTGCGATCTCCGCTCCGTCGGCGGCGTCGATGATGACACCGCGGCAGGAGTCGGTGCCGTAATCAATTCCGAGCACGAGCTCGCGTGCCGTCTGCTTTCCCATAGGTTCCTCCATCGGACAAGGCGCATCAAGGCGCTTCCCCCATGATCCATGAGCGCGCAAAGATCGTCAACTCGCCCGCGCCGCCCAACCCGCCCGCGCGGCGCCGCCCAGCCCGCCCGCGCAGCGCCGCCCAGCCAGCGCGGGAGCCTGCGGCGCAAGGCCTACTTGGTCTGGGCCCGGCTCTTCGTGTACACGTCGAACCAAACCGCGCCCAGGAGGACGAGGCCCTTGATCGACTGCTGCCAGTCGACGCTGACGCCCATGATCGACATGCCGTTGTTGAGGACGCCCATGACGAAACCGCCTACGATCGTGCCGATGACCGTGCCGATGCCGCCCGATGCCGAGGCCCCGCCGATGAAGCAGGCGGCGATCGCATCGAGCTCGAAGCCCGTCCCCGCCTTGGGGGTGGCCGCGTTGAGCCGGCCCGCCACGATGAGGCCCGCCAGGGCCGACAGCACCCCCATGTTCACGTAGACCCAGAACAATATCTGGTTGGTCTTCACCCCGGACAGGCGCGCGGCCTTCTCGTTTCCGCCGAGGGCGTAAACGTGCCTGCCGACGATGGTCCGCTGGGTGACGAAAGTATAAATTACGATCAATACGCTAAGTATTATCAGGATAATCGGGATGCCGTTGTAGGCGGCGAGCTCGAAGGTGAGGAGGTTGATCGCTCCTACTATGACGACTATTTTCAGGATGTCGAGCCACAGCGGCATCGTCTCGAAATGGTACCTCATCTTCGTCCCGCGGGCCCTCAGCATCGCCACGACGAGGATAACGGACAGGAGAATGCCGGCCGCGATGGCGATGATGTTGAGCCCGTGCCATCGGAGGTCCATGCCCGGAAGGTAGCCGGCCGCCATGGCCTGGAAGGATTTTTCGAAGGGGGCCTTGGTCTGCCCCTGCAGGATGACCATCGTGAGGCCGCGGAAGATGAGCATGCCGGCGAGGGTCACGATGAAGGCGGGAATGCGCAGGAACGCGATGAAGTAGCCGTGGAAGCCGCCCACCGCGGCGCCGATGAGGAGGGAGAGAACCATCGCGGGGGCGACCCCCATGTGGTTGTCCACCATCATGACGGCCGAGACGGCGCCGACGAAAGCCGCCACCGAGCCGACCGAGAGATCGATGTTGCCGGTCACGATCGCGAGGAGCATGCCGATCGCCAGGATGAGGACGTAGCTGTTCTGAAGCACCAGGTTCGTGATGTTCATCGGCTTGAACATGATGCCGCCCGTCGTCACCTGGAACAGGACCATGATGAAGGCGAGGGCGATCACCATGCCGTATTGGCGGATATTGTTCTTGAAGAACTTCGAGATCGAACTCATGCCGTGGTCCTCCGCTTGTGGTTCATGATACAGCCCATGATGCTCTCCTGCGAGGCATGCTCCCTGTCCAGTTCGCCGGAAATCTCCCCCTCGGTGACGACGTAGATCCGGTCGCACATGCCGAGGAGCTCGGGCATCTCCGAGGAGATCATGATGATCGACTTGCCCTCGGAGGCGAGTTTATTGATAATTGTGTATATTTCGTATTTTGCCCCGACGTCGATGCCGCGGGTCGGCTCGTCGAGGATGAGGACATCCGGCTCGGCCATGATCCATTTCGAGAGCACGACCTTCTGCTGGTTGCCGCCCGACAGGCTCTCGACGACCTGGTCGATGCCGGTGCAGCGAATCCTCATGCTCTGGGCGAACTCGCCCGCCGACTCGTTCTCCCGACCCTGGTCGATCACGTTCCCGACACTCACCTTCTTGAGGCTCGCCAGCGAGATGTTCGATTTGATGTCCTGGATGAGGACGAGCCCGAAGTTCTTCCGGTCCTCGGTCATGTAGGCGAGGCCCTGCCGGATCGAGGAATTGACATCGTGGGCCTTGAGTTCCTTGCCGTCCTTCAGGATGGTGCCCCGGTGCCCCCGGCCATAGGCGCGACCGAAGAGGCTCATCGCCAGCTCGGTGCGGCCGGCCCCCATGAGTCCGGCCAGGCCGACGACCTCGCCCTTGCGGACCTTGAGCGAGACCTTGTCGATGACGACGCGATCGTCGTACAGGGGATGCATCACCGTCCAGTCCCGCACCTCGAAGACCACCTCCCCAACCTTCGATTCCCGCTTCGGAAAACGGTCGACGAGTTCCCGGCCGACCATGCTCTTGATGATGCGGTCCTGGTCGATCTGCCTCGCGGCGTTGTCCAGAGTCTCGATGACGCTTCCGTCGCGTATGACGGTTATGGCGTCGGAAACCCTCGCGATCTCGTTCAGCTTGTGCGAGATGAGGATCGAGGTGACACCCTGCTTCTTGAGTCCGAGAAGGAGGTCGAGGAGCTTGGACGATTCCTCGTCGTTGAGGGCCGCCGTGGGTTCGTCGAGGATGAGGAGTTTCACCTTCTTGGAGAGGGCCTTGGCGATTTCCACGAGCTGCTGCTTGCCCACCCCGATGTCGGCGATCCTTGTGGTGGGATTGTCGCTGAGGCCCACCTTCGCGAGAAGGTCCTTCGCGGCCACCGCGGTCCGGTTCCAGTCTATCACCCCCGCGGTCGCCCTCTCGTTGCCGAGAAAAATGTTCTCGGCAATCGAGAGATAGGGAATCAGCGCGAGCTCCTGGTGGATGATCACGATGCCCTTCGCCTCGCTGTCGGCTATCTCGCGGAAACGGCACTGGTCACCTTCGAAATGGATCGAGCCGTCGAAACTGTCGTGGGGATAGACTCCCGAGAGAATCTTCATGAGGGTGGACTTGCCTGCGCCGTTCTCGCCGACGAGGGCGTGGATCTCGTCGCGGTTCACGGAAAAGGACACCTCGTCGAGGGCCTTCACGCCGGCAAAGGTCTTGGTGATATTCCTCATTTCGAGAATCTGTTCAGCCATCATGCCTCCTTCGAAAAGGCTTCCGGAGCGGCCGGAAAGCGGGGCTTCCGACTTCTCCGGAAACCGGCCGTCCCGCCTGATGACGGGACGGCGCGGAATCACGCGAGGAGCTTACAGCCCGAGCTGGGCCGCGGTGTAGTAGCCGGTGTCGACGAGGGCCGACTTGATGTTGGTGATATCGACGCTGACCGGATCGCAGAGGTAGGAGGGGACGATCTTGACGCCGTTGTTGTAGGTCGTGGTGTCGTTGATCTCGGGGGTCTTGCCGGAGAGGACGGCGTCGACCATGTCGGCGGCGACCTTCGCGAGGACACGGGTGTCCTTGAAGACGGTCTGGGTCTGCTCATGGGCGAGGATGGACTTGACCGAGGGAATCTCGGAATCCTGTCCGGTCACGATGGGCATCTTCTTGCCGTCCTGGCCATAGCCGACGGACTTGAGGGAGGAGAGGATGCCGATCGAGAGGCCGTCATAGGGAGAGAGGACGGCATCGACGCGGGCGTCTGTGTACTTCGAGGTGAGGATGTCGTCCATGCGCTTCTGCGCGACGGCCCCGTCCCAGCGGAGGGTGGCGACCTTGGCGAAGTCGGTCTGGCCGGAGCGGACCTTGAGGACGCCGGACTTGAGATAGGGATCGAGCTGGGACATGGCGCCGCGGAAGAAGTAGCCGGCGTTCGTGTCGTCGGGCGAACCGGCGAAGAGTTCGATATTGAAGGGGCCCTTCTTGCCCTTGTCGAGGCCGAGGGCCTTGACGATGTAGCCGCCCTGCAGGACGCCGACCTTGAAGTTGTCGAAGGTGGCGTAGTAGTCGATCCAGGGGCTGTTCACGATCAGGCGATCGTAGGAGATGATCTGCACGCCGGCCCGGTGGGCCTCTTCGAGGACGTTGAAGAGGGCAGCGCCGTCGATCGACGCGATCACGAGGACCGAGTCGCCCTTGGTGATCATGTTCTCCACCTGGGCCACCTGCGCGTCGATATTGTCTTCGGCATACTGAAGATCGACCTTGTAACCGCGGCTTTCGAGAACCTTCTTCATGTTGCCGCCGTCGGCGATCCAGCGAGCCGAGGACTGTGTGGGCATCGCAATACCCACAGCCTTCGCCTGCGCGGCGAGGGTTCCGCCGGCCACCATGCCAATTGTCACAGCAAGCGCGAGAGTCTTTCCGAACCGATTCATTCCGAGACGCTCCTTGAGAGAAGAACTTTTCACGGGAATAGTTCCCGTCTAAAACCATTCGATCATATTCACTCTCACAATTCGCTCGTACATGATCGTTTGGTTTCGAATTGGATCGGAGGCTACCACGGGTTTTTCGAACCGTCAACGAAAAACTTGAGCTTTCTTCGAATGCCCCCTACAATGTCCGAAAGTCGAGGAGACGGCATGTTCGCAGTGGAACGTATCAATATCATCCGCAGTTACCTTCGCGAACACGGCAAGCTCGACGTCCATTCGATCAGCGAGATGCTCAATGTGTCTGAGGTGACCGTCAGGCGCGATCTCGAAAAGCTGGAAAACGAAGGTTTCCTCGAAAGGCAGCACGGCGGCGCCATCCTCGCCGAAGGCGGAGACGAGGAACCCAGGCGCCTCGAAATCAGCGAGGAGGAACGGCGCGCCTCCGCCGATCGCGAAGAAATCGCCCATGTCGCCCTCCTCATGGTGCGCGATGGCGACGTCATCATGCTCACCAACGGAGGCATCGCCCGGGCCCTGGCCCGCAAGCTCGCCGAGCGCACGGGCCTGACCGTCCTCACCAACGACATTCCCGTGGCCCTCGAAATCGCCGCCCAGCCGACCAACAAGGCGGTGCTTCTCGGGGGGAGCCCCGACCCGGAGAGCACCGCCCTTTTCGGCAGCCTCACCGAGGCGACTGTCCAGAAATTCTTCGTCAACAAGCTCTTCATGGAGGTCGACGGCATCAGCGAGCAGCTCCAGATGACGGTGACGAGCCAGGAAAAGGCCGCCCTCATCCGAGAGGCGATGGCCTGCGCGGACGAGCGCATCGCCCTCTGCGAGGCCGGCCGCTTTTCCCGCAACGCCTTTTTCCGTCTGGGTCCGATCAGCCAGGTCGGCAAGGTGATCACCAACACCTCCGTGCCCGAACGCTACAAGTCGGGCATCTTCGCGATGGACGTCAAGCTCTTCACCTCCGTGAATGCCTTCGAGGGCGGAGGAAACGAATGAGCCCCCTCCTCGAACTGCGCTCCCTGTGCAAACAATTTTCCACGGATTTTGCCCTCGAAAACCTGTCCCTCGAACTCGGCGCGGGCGAAGTCCATGTGCTCGTGGGGCAAAACGGCTCGGGCAAGTCAGCCTTGATGGGCCTTGTCGCAGGCCAGGGGAAGCCGGATAGCGGGCAAATTCTCCTTGGTGGGGAGACAGTCAATTTCGGCTCCGTCCCCGAATCCCGCAAGGCGGGAATCATCTTCCAGCGGCAGGACCCCCTCCTCTACGACAACCTCAACGTCGCCGAAAATGTCTATTTCCACCGTTTGTCGAAAAGGCGCCGCTGGCCGAGAATCGTCGAACCCTACGAGCTGCGGGAGGAGTGCGCGAGTCTCTTTTCCAGGCTTGGCCTGCCGATAGATCCCGGAGCCCCGGTTTCGAGCCTCGGCTACACCCAGCGCCTCCTCATCCTCGCGGTTCAGACCTATGTAGCCGATTCGCGCCTCGTGATCTTCGACGAGCCGACGGCGGGGATGACCGATCCCGAAAGGGAAATCCTATTTACAATTGTGCGGGAAATTCGGGATCGGGGGGTAGGCGTCTTCTATATTTCCCACAAGCTCGACGAGATCGGCATCGTCGGCGACAAGGTCAGTGTCCTCCATCAGGGCAGGATGACGGGGAGCCTCCCCTGCCGCGACGCCGACCGCGAGCGAATCATCGGCCTGATGACAGGGAAGAGTTTCACCGAGCGCTATCCCCGGCTGGCGACGACGAAGGGCAGCCGCGTGCTCGCGGTCGAGGGACTTCAAAGCGACACCGTGCTCAAGGATGTGAGCTTTTCCCTCCACAAAGGAGAGATACTCGGCATAACCGGTCTCATGGGGTCGGGACGGACCCGGCTCGCCAACTGCCTTTTCGGCTCATCAAAGCCGACGGGCGGATCGATCCGGATCGAAGGCAGGCAAGAAAACTTCGGTCATCCGGCCGAGGCGATGGCGCGGGGCATCGCCCTCATTCCCGAAGACCGGGAACATGATGCCGTCTTTCATTTCCAGGACATCATGCAAAACATGGCGATCGCGGCGCTCTCGCGATTCCGCGGAATCTCGGGACTCGACGCGCGCTACATGCACGAGCTCAGCTCCGAGTACATCAGCGGCCTGGCGATCAGGCCCGGCAAGCCCGGAGACCTCATGCAGAATTATTCCGGCGGCAATCAGCAAAAGGTCGTCGTCGCGCGTTGGCTCATGAGCCTTTGCCGCATCTTCATCATGGACGAACCCACCCGCGGCATCGACGCCGCCGCGCGCATCGACATCTACAATGCCATGAACGACCTCGTATCCAAAGGCGCCGCCGTCATCCTCATTTCCTCCGATATCGATGAATTGCTGGGCATGTGCGACAGGATCCTCGTCCTCGCCCGCGGCAGGATAGTCTGCGATCTCGCCCAGGGGCAGGCGAGCAAAGAAAGAATCATCGACTACGCTTCCGCATAGTTGGTGTCACGAAGCTTATTGCGCCCCTTCCCTTAATTGGCGTCGCGAAGCTTATTGCGCCCCTTCCTTTATTGGTGTCACGAAGCTTATTGCGCCCTTCCCTTTTCTTCGACTGTCTCAAGCGTTACATTTGGTCGGAAAGCGGCTTTGGGCCGCAGGAAATCTTTCCATCGATAGAGAGGAGCGACCATGGCTACCGTCACCCATAAGGGCAACCCCATTCATACCTCGGGCACACTTCCCGCAGTCGGGTCCAAGGCTCCCGATTTCAAACTCACCGGCAGCGACCTCGCCGATGTGAGCCTCGCGAACTACGCAGGCAAGGTGAAGGTGCTCAACATCAATCCGAGCCTCGACACGGCGATCTGCGCCCTTTCGGCCAAGCGTTTCGACGCCGAAATCGCCAAACTCGGCGACACCGTCGTTCTCAACGTCAGCCGCGACCTTCCCTTCGCGGCGAGCCGATTCTGCAAGGGCGAGGGCCTCAACACCATCATCCCCCTCTCGGAAATGCGAAACCGCGATTTCGGCAAGGCCTATGGCGTGGCCATCGAGGACGGCGTCCTCGCAGGCCTTCTCGCCCGCTCGGTGGTGGTTGTCGACAAGACCGACAAGGTCGTTTACGCCCAGCAAGTTCCCGAGATCGGCCAGGAACCCGACTACGCCAAGGCCCTTGAGGCCGCGAAGAAGGCCCTTTAGTCAAGGAACTCGCTTCGCGCGATGGTGGCGGCGGCCGCCGCCAAGACGGTCCTACAGCTCGTTCTTGACGAAGGTGCCGCCCACCATGCTGGCCAGCACCTTAAACGATTGGTCGAATACGACGATGTCGGCCTCCCAGCCCGGCACGAGGAGGCCGCGCTGGCCGAGGCCGATGATGCGAGCGGGATTGGTGGCGGCCATCTCCACCGCGTTTTCGATGGGCGTTCCCCAGGACACGATGTTCTCGAGGCCCCGCATCATGGTCAGCGCCGACCCGGCGATCACGTCGTCCGACACGCGATGGAAGACGCCGTCGCGAAGCGCGACCTCCTCGCGGTTGGCAAAAAGGGGACAATTGGTTTGTTCCGTCGGCTTGAGCGAGTCGGTGACGAGGATGACCTTGCTTGAGGGCTTGTCGCGGAGGAGGAGCTTGATGAGGCCGGGATGGACGTGCTTGCCGTCGGCGATGATCTCGCAGGAAAGCTCCGAATGGATCATAATGGCGCCCACCGCCCCGGGATCGCGATGGTGGAGCCGACTCATCGCGTTGAAAAAATGGGTCGAGTGCAGAATCCCCGCCTGCATGCCCTCGAGCATGTTGTCGTAGGTGGCGTCGGTGTGTCCCGCCTGAAGGACGATGCCGCGCTTCATGCAGTACAGGGCGAGTTCGCGCATGCCCTTGATTTCGGGGGCGACCGTCATATTGCGGATCATTCCCTTGCCCGCGGCGAAGAGGCGCTCCATGAGTTCGAGATCGACGGCTCGCACGAACTCGGGTCGCTGGACCCCCAGTCGAGCCGGCGATATGAAGGGGCCCTCGAGATGGACCCCCATGACCTTCGCCCCTTTTTCCCTGCCCGCCGCGCTCACGCAGGCCTCGATGGAGGCGATCATGTCCCCTTCGGCCATCGGGTAGATGGTCGGGCAGAAGGCCGTCACGCCATAGCGGCCCAGATGTTCCGACATGGCGAGGATGGCGTCGGCCGAAAGATCCTCGGTGCCGAATCCGGCGAAGCCGTGGATGTGGCTGTCGATCAGCCCGGGCGCGATGTAGGCGCCCCCGGCATCGTGGATTTTCGTCCCCGCGGGAAAATGTTTTTGTTCGAAGCGTCGCTCGGAAAAGACATCGGCGATACGCCCGTCTTCCACGAGAATGGCGGAGCGTGGCATCCTCGCGTAGCCGG
>JAJXVS010000043.1 GCA_021782015.1 bacterium
CCGATGAGGCCCAGAGGCAGCGGAGGGCTCACCTCTATTCGCGGTGCTGGGTTGAATCCTTCACTATAGGAAAGCTGGAGACCGGCAATTTGGAGGGCGCGGAGTACCGATTCTACTATTCCTAGATGTGGATAGAGGCAAGCCCTGTCCCGCTTGGAAAAGCGGATCACAATACGACCCGCCTGATGCGAACGCGGCTCCTTCTGAACGGATTTTCGCGCTTCAATATGGTCGGTATTGTAGACTATCTCCCGGGTATCCCCACAGGAACCGCAGGGGTTTGTGCAGTCTTGAATACATATTGAAGTAGGCAAACCTTCTTGGCTTCGCTGCCATTCGCCCGCCAAGTACTTTTTCCCAACGAAGATCGAAACGTCATCCCAGGGGAGAGATTCCTCCGGTAGCCTTGTCCGAACCGCACAGCCTATCGGATCCCAAGAAGAATCGTTGAGAACGCTCCGCCATTTTTCGCGGTCGAAATATTCCTCCCAGGCATCGAGGCGAGCCCCCCGCTTCCAGGCTTCGAGAATGAGGTCCCCTACCCTTTCATCTCCTCGGGCCATGATGGATTCGAGGAGTGCGACAAAGGGAGAATGCCATGACAGCTTTATCGATCGGAAAGGTCGGAGTCCTGCTCGTAGGTGCTGGATCGCCTCCATGGCCTCCTCTTCTTCCAACTGGCCGCACCATTGGAAGGGCGTATGGGGCTTGGGTACAAAGATGCCGACATTTACTGTGTAGCCGATCGGATGAAGCTTCGAAAGCTTTTCGAAAAAGCCGATGATGGCCTCGGCCTCTCCCTTGCCCCGCCCTGGCACAGGAAGGCCGATCATGAAATAGAACTTTGCGCTTCGAAAGCCCCGCCGTCTCGCTTCTCCGATGATCTCGACGATTTTTTCGAAGGAAACATCCTTATTGATTACCAGCTGCCGGAAATCCTCCGGCGATTCTACGGCGAAGGTCAGGCCGGATTTGCGGACAGCGGAGAGGCTTTCGATCAGCGGAAGTGTGAAGGTGTTGACCTTAAGGGAGGGAAGCTGAAAGGAAACACCTTGGCCCGACCATTCTTCATTCAGGGCCGAAATCAGATCGCCAATTCCCGAGTAGTCTCCGGAGGACAGGGATGCGAGGGTGATTTCTCGATACCCGCCCTTCAAGACGAGGTCGCGAATTTCATCCTGGATGATCGAGGCCTTTTTCATTCGTTGCGGCCGATAATAGAATCCGGCCTGGCAGAAGCGGCAGCCATGGGGACAGCCGCGCATTATTTCGACGGTGCCGTGCGATTGCACCGCCTTGAAGGTCGAAACAGGAAAGACCATTCGATGCGTGCTTGCCGAAAACCCTTCGAAGACGGCGCGGCGAGCCTTCTTTCCCGGCATCCAGAAATGCGGCGATTCGGCGATTCGTGCCAGTAGCCGCGCCCGATCTGCGCCTTCCTTCTTGATGACAGCCAAGGACTCGCAGAGTTCAAAGAAGGCTTCTTCGGCCTCGCCGATCCACACCGCATCCAGGAAACGAGCCAGAAAATGCGGGTTACTGAGGGCGGGCCCGCCTCCGATTACGATGGGATCGCCGTTCACTCTTCGAGCCGAATCGAATTCTATTCCGGAACGATCGAGGATAGTAAGGATTGAAGTGGCCGCGAGCTCATAGCCAACGGAGAAGGCGAGGATGTCGGAATCGGCGACCGCTATTCCCGACTCCAATGTCGCGAAAGGCAGGTTTCGATCGCGCAGCAGTCGCTCGAAATCCGGAGCCGGGGCGAAGACCCGCTCGCAGCGAAGGCCCTCCCGGGCGTTGAGACCTCCATACAACAGGCGAACCGCGTTGTTGGACATGCCGATTTCATAGAGGTCCGGAAAGGACAACGTAATGAATAAATCCGGTTCCTCTTCGGGGCCCAGGGGGGGGAGCGACCCCAATTCGCCTCCCACATATCGGGAAGGCTTTTCGATTTCGGAAAAGGATCTTCCCAATTCAGAGAGAATGTCGATGCGTCGACGGTGGATCACGAATGATATCTCCGGGCGGAAATGCCCAGGACGATTCCCATGGCCGCCATAATCGTCAGCAGCGAGGATCCTCCATAGGACAAGAAAAGCAGAGGAATGCCGGTAATCGGCATGATGCCCATGGCCATGCCTGAATTGATCATGAAATGGAAGGCGACCATGCCCATGACGCCGGCGACTATGTAGGTCGCATAGCGGTCGCGGACGGCCTCCATGATCGCGGCGCATCGATGGAGGAGCAGCCAGAAGAGACCGAAAACGACCAAGCCTCCCAGGAAACCCCATTCTTCGGCTATGATCGAAAAAATAAAATCAGTGCTCTGTTGAGGAATATAGTTGTTGTGACTTTGGGGCCCGGCCAGGAATCCGCGACCGGCAAAACCGCCTGAGCCGATCGCGGTGATGGACTGGATAATGTTCCACCCCGAGCCGCGCGGGTCGATGGAAGGATCGAGGAAAACGATCAGGCGCATGACCTGGTATTCCTTGAGCACTTTGTGCGCGGCTATCGAGAGGGCCAGTCCAATGCCCAGCGCGAGAGATACATACGAAATCCAGTAATACACGGGCTTCTTGAAGGAAATACGTCCCCACAGGGAGAGGGCGATAATGATGATTACGAGGCCCAGCAGGATGAAATCATAGGGGCTCTGATAAAATAAGAGAAGAAATCCCGTCGGTCGAATCAAGATATACTTTTCCCACAACGGCAGGATGGTGAACAGCACCATCGAGGCGACGACGAGGACCATGAATATGAGATGCCTTCGCTGAATGCCTGCGACGATGAGCATGAAAAAGAGAATGGGGAAGAAGACCAGGGCCGATCCAAGGTCCGGAGCCAGGAGGATGAGCGCGACCGGCAACATGACAATGCCCAGGCTTTTGGCGATGCGGACGGCGTCGCTTTCGTGTTCGGAATTGTCGAGATAGCGGGCGAGCAGGAGGATGACGGCCAACTTCATGAACTCGGAGGGCTGCACGCCGAGATCCCCGATGCCCAACCATGAACGCGCGCCATTTACGACCTTTCCGAAGAAGCGCGTATAGATGAGCACGACGATCAAGAAAAGGTAGAAGTATGGAGAATAATCCTTGAGTTGTCTGTAGTCGATTCCCAGCAAGGACAGGAGGACGGCAAGGCCTATCAATGCCCACATGATTTGCCTGACGTAATCCGTCGAGACGATGACGCCTTCCGCGTTGACATTGGAGGAAAACACCGACATAACACCGATGATGGTCAACATGAGCACCGCACCGAATGCGGGAAAATCGATTGAAGCGAGAGTCTGGCGGTATCGATTCATTCCTGCCTCTCCTTTCTGGGGACGAGGTAGCGAAGGCCGAGCGTGTCGACAGCCTGGTCGTAGGTCTGGTTGCCGAAAATGGCTTGATAGATGATATCGGACGCGTAGGGAGCCCACCACTCCCAGGGATTCGATGCCTCGACCATGACCACCACGACTATCTGTTCCGAGACGGGCTTGTCATAAGGCCCGAATGAGACGAACCACGAGTGCCAGTGATCGACAAGCCCCACTTCCGCCGTTCCCGTCTTGCCGGCGACCTCGACAACCTTGGTATTCAGGGGGAACTTCACCGTGCCATCGGTGACTACCTTCCTGAGATCGGCTCGCAAGGTCGCGAAAGTCTCGGGAGAAATGCGGGAATTGATAATTGGTTCGGGCTGCGATTGCCTGATGATGGCGCCTGAATTGGGATCCCGAAGCTCCTTCAAAAGGTGGGGACGATAGACGATGCCGCCGTTCGCGACGAGGGCCATCATGTCGGCGATCTGAATGGGCGTGACGAGGAGGTAGCCTTGGCCGATCGAGAGGTTCATGGTATCCCCGCCAACCCATTTTTCGTGAAAGCGCCGATCTTTCCACTGGGGAGTGGGCACAAAGCCATCCAGTTCGCCGGGCAAATCGATTCCCGTCGCTTTTCCAAAGCCGAATTCCTTCGCGTATTCGACGATTCTTTCCACTCCCAGATAATCACGGCCCACAGTCCAATAATAGATATCACAGGATTGCTCGAGGGCCCCCGCGAGATCGAGCCAACCATGTCCGGGTTTCTTTATCCAGCATCTGAATATTCGGTCGCCGTAGGATATTTCCCCGGTACAGAGAACCTTTTTGTCCTGGGGAAAGGCTTTCTCCTCGATGATGCCAGCGGTCAGTACTGTCTTGAATGTAGAAGCGGGCGGGTAGCTTGATTGGATGGCGCGGTCGATCAAGGGGGTTTTGGGATCGTTGAGCATGGAGACATAGGCCGCCCCTGCATTCGGGCCGGACATTTCGTTGGGGTTGTACCAAGGGTAGGAAACCAGGGCGAGGACCTCGCCCGTCGCTGGCTTAAGGATGACAACGGATCCCATGCGCTCGCCAAGGGCCTTTTCGGCGATTTCCTGCATCCGCGAATCGATGGTCAAAACGAGATTGGACCCGCTCACCGGGGGGCTGATTTCTTCCTTCTCGGCCTTTACGCCCTTGCCGAGGACGTCCACCATCCTGAATCTTCTTCCGTCGACGCCCCTGAGATCCTGGTCATATTGTTTTTCGATGCCGGTCTTTCCGATGACATCGCCGGATTTGTAGCCCTTGTTGTAGAGCACCTTTAGTTCATCGCGGGTGATCTCGCCGACATAGCCGAGAATGTGCGAAAGGGATCCCGTCTCGACATAATTGCGCACCGGTTTGGATTGCCAACTCACCCCGGGAAACTCGTCGATTCGTTCAGCAATCTTCGTGATGGTCGAATAGGGCACAGGGGAGAGGATTTCGATGGCTTGATACAGGTGATAATAGGCGGGAATGATTTTTCTCCGGATATCTGCCACATCGATACCCAGGGTCGCGGCCAGCTTGGAGAAAACTTCTTCCCGTCGTTGGGCGGGCAATCGTGCGGGCACGATCGAAACTGCGAAGGAATCTGTGTTCAGAACGAGGGGGAGCGTGAAATCCCTGGCGTAGATTTCGCCGCGCTGGGCGCTGATCACGGTCGATTGACGAGCTATGTCCGTCGCGCGGCTGCGGTATTCGCCTCCGCGCAGGACTTGAAGAGAGAAAAGATAGGCGGAAAACAGCACGAACAGAATCAATGAAAAGCCGCGGAGAGTCGCGATGCGGCGCTTCAGGGAACTCGATCCCGAGCTATGGTCGAGTGGGGTATTCATTTCGATCCATGCCGGTGGGCATCGATCAGCGAGAAGATTCCCCCGAGGACCGCAAACAAGATCGGCGCAAGAACAGCGTTGTAGGCGGCTTCGATATAGAGCGCCCTGCCCATGAAATCATAGGATTCAAGCTTTCCGCCAAACAGGAACGACAGCATGGTCGACCACAAGGCCTTGATGAAGGTCGCGGCCGCGCCCACGAGAAACGGCATGAGTATTCGATCGAGATGCACTGAGCCATGGAGGAAGGAGGCGATCCACGCGACCATTGTCTTTACCGCGGCATTGAATCCAAGCGGTGCGGCCGACATCGCGTCGTCGAAGAGTCCGGATACGAAGGCGGCAGAACTGCCTTCGATGGGTCCATTGCGATAGGCCAGCCATACGACGGCAAGAAGTCCAAGGTCGGGCCTGGCCCCAAATATCGATATCGCCGACAACCATGTCGCGCTGACCAGCGAAAGGCCAATGAGCACAACGATCGAAATCAACATCTGAAATATCAAAATGCACCTCCCTTGACATTGGGGGAGTTGGGCGTCGGCATTTTGAGGACAAAGAGGTATTCGATCCGCGAGAAATCCAACACGGGTTGGACTTCGATGTCGAGCGATGTTTGATATTCGGGTTGGCTGATCCGCATTATCCTTCCAAGCGCGAGATCGGCCGGATACAGGGAATCCAAACCGGAGCTGACCACGAGATCACCGGGCTGAATCTCGTCGAGCGCTCGCTTCGACACATAGCTCATCGACAAGGCTTCATTTTCCGATCCCTTGCCGACGAGAAGGCCCTCGAAACGCGACTTGGCCAGACGGGCCGCCACGTATGAGCTCGAATCGTAGAGAGGCACGACGACACTGGTCCCCTGCGCCGCCTCGACGACGCGACCGACAAGGCCCTGGATTCCGTCTTGCCAGGCGATCACCGGCATGTTGCGTCGGATTCCCGACTCGACGCCTTTGTCAATCGTCATGGATGAATAGACGTTGCCCGGATCCTTCCCGATGATTCGGACCGCGATCGTGGGAACGCTTTCGGTTTGTGAAAAGCCCAATTGGGCGCGCAGCCTGTCATTTTCCGCGAGAAGACTCGCGTAATCCCTCTGGATTTTTTCCGTCTCCCGGGTTTTGGAGAGCAGGGCTTCATAATCACCGCGGAGCTGTCGAAGGGAACGGATCGAGAGAGCCGTATCGCCCACGAACCCTCCGACCGCCGAAAAACCGCGCTCGAAAAAGCCGACCACCGTCAAGCCGACTTGTTCGGGAAGGCCGAGCAGGCTTCTCGTGGAGATGATCAGGGAGAGGAGGCTCGCCACAATGAGAAAAGCGGGGAGAAAGCGCTGGAGGGCGTCCGGCCCCCTCCCCTGCCTGGGGGCCATAATCAGAAGTTCAGGCTGTCGTAGACGCTCTGCGAACCGTCCTGGCTTCGCATCGTCTCGAAATACTTGCCTGCCCCTATGGCGACACATTCGAGGGGATGTTCCGCGAGAATGACGGGAACACCTGTTTCTTTCGCAACGAGTTTCGGCAGACCCTTGAGGAGGGAGCCGCCGCCGGCCATGACGATGCCCCGCTCGACGATGTCCGCAGCGAGTTCGGGAGGAGTCTGGCCGAGAGTCTTCTTGATCTCTTCGACGATCTGGGTGACCGGTTCCAGGAGCGCTTCGCGCACTTCTACCGAATCGATTTCGAGACGCCGGGGAAGGCCCGTGATCGCATCGGTCCCTTTGATCTCGACCTTTTCGATGACCTTGTCGGGCGAGGCGTTCCCTATTTCGATCTTGAGCCGCTCGGCCGTTTGCTCTCCAATGATGAGATTGTGTACGTTGCGGATATGCTTGATGATGGCTTCGTCGAACTCGTCGCCGCCGATGCGGATGGCATTGGTGACGACCATTCCCTTGAGGGAAATGACCGAGATTTCCGAGGTGCCGCCTCCGATGTCGCAGATCATGTGGCCGGCGGGTTCCGAGATGGGGATGTCAGCGCCGATCGCCGCTGCGAGCGACTCGGTGATGACCTTCACATAGCGTGCGCCGGCCTTGTAGCCGGAATCCATTACGGCGTTTTCCTCGACCTTGGTGATGCAGGAGGGGACCCCGATGACCATTCGCGGCTTGACAAAAAAACGGCGGGGAATGACCTGCTGGACGAAATACTTGATCATTTTCTCGGTCATGTCGGGATCGGCGATGACCCCGTCCCGCAAGGGCCTCTTCGCGATGATATCTCCGGGCGTTCGCGAAAGCATGCGCTTGGCCTCGGCCCCGACCGCGACGACTCTGTTCGTCCCGCGCTCCACCGCGACCACGGAAGGCTCATTGACGACGATACCCTTGCCACGGACATAGATCAGCGTGTTGCAGGTCCCGAGATCGATACCGATATCGAGAGACAGGGAATCAAAGAAAGATGAAAGGCCCATCGCTTACCTCCGGAGGATCAGGAGCGCTCCGCCAATTTCTGACGTGCGCCTGCATGCATTGGATCGATCGAAACGGCCTTTCTCCACTCGGCTCTGGCGTGGATCGAATCGCCCTTGGCCTGATAAAGTAGACCCAATTGGAAATGAGCTTCCGCGGATTCGGGATTCTCGGAGAGGAGCGATTCGAGTTGACCCTCGCACTCGGTCCATCGTGATTGGGTGAAATAGATCTGGGCGAGCATCAGCCTGGCCTTCTCGGTGGCAACCGCATCCTGAGTCGCCGAAATCGCCTCTTTCAGTAGACGTTCCGCCTTGTCGGCATTGCCCGACTTCATGCCGATGCCGGCGGCCGCGATTCTCAGCATCGGGCTCGAATCGGTGGCCATGGCCTTGTCGAATTCGGACATGGCCAGAGCGTTGTTGCCGAGGGACGATTCGATCATCCCGAGGTATTCGTGGATATCGGGGGCTGCGTACCCATGGGCCTCCGCATCCATCATGTACGTTGCCGCGAGATCCATGTCGCTGTCACCCGAATGGTAGTATGCCTTCGCGAGGATATATTCGAGCTGTGCTCGCGGAATTCCCGAACCTTCCGAGCCCGCCGCGACCAGTGATTTCCGTATCGATACGATCGAGTCGCCGAGCAAGGCATCGCGAGTGCCGCTGGGAGGCATGCTCATGGCGTCGTAAAAGCTGGCGATGCCCTTCATGCCGAGATAAAAAACATCGAGGGGCCGATTCTCCAAGGCCCTGTCACAGGTATCCCGGACTGCCGCCCAATCCGAGCGTTTGAAAAGGTCGAGGATTCTCTGTCGGGAAAGCGACGACTCGCCTTGGGAATGGATGTAGCCCGTCAAGACAACGACCCCGGCACCGAGGAGGGCGAGAATGGCGATGAACAAAATCAATCGCCGCCAGTATAACTGTCGTCCCCGGGCCTGACGTTTCGGGCGGGTTTGCTTTAATCTGTTCGTGGGCGATTCCATGACTATGGGGGGGGATCTGAAGTCAATCCGCCGATGCGATATGTAACATGCGCCGCCGACAAGCGTCAATCTATGGTGGCAAAATGAAAAAGTAACAAGAAAAAAAGAAGGCGGATCTATAAGCCGGGTCCTGTGCCACGCCGGTTTCACCCGCTGCCCATTTCGCCGCACGCGACAAAAAGGGAACAAGCTCAACCGACGGGGCCATCATCATCCATCTAGGCGCAAGGTCTCCCCTGCGCTCTAGCGACCAACCCGCAAATTCCGCCGAGTCACCCCGGCGAGGGCGGGAACCCTTTGCTGCTTGGTCTTGCTCGCGGCGAGGCTTGCCGTGCCGTCGCCGTCACCGGCGACGCGGTGGGCTCTTACCCCACCCTTTCACCTTTTCCCTCGGAGAGGGTAGTTTGCTTTCTGTTGCGCTGTCTGTCGGATGCCGCGTTTCATCGCTGGATCGCTCGCGCGACCCGGCGATGGCTACAGGCATCCGCCCGGGCGTTACCCGGCGCCGCTCCCTATCGAGCCCGGACTTTCCTCCGCCATCCGAAACCGCAGTCCCGAATGCGACGATGATGCGATCCGCCTTCAGATTTTTACCAATTTACAGGACTGAACGCCCCACTTGCACAGGCACTCTCTCACGCTTCCGAATCGTCCATTCCGTCCTTGTCGCCTTCGTCCCCCTCATCGTACCCGTCGTCTTCGCCTTCCTCGGCATAGTCTTCAAGGTCTGCCAGAGAACCTGATTCAATATCGACAAAGAGCTGGTCGTTCGAGTCGCCTTCGGCTTCCTCATAATACAGAACTCGAGAACAATAGGGGCAAAAGATGATCTTGTTGCCGGAACGGACTTCGTTGACGAATTGCGCGGGCAAGATCATATAGCAACCCGTGCAGACGGAACCCTTGACCGGGACAATGCCCAGACCTTGTTTCGAGCGGATGATCCGCTCGAATTTGAAGATCACTTCCTTTTCGATGCCGCTCGAGGTCTTTACTTCGTCGACCTTGAGTTGCTCGATTTCCTGAAGCTTGGAATCCCGTTCCGAGTAGATTTTGGTACTCTTGTCCGCAATCTCGGATTCCTGCAATTTGATCATCGCCTCATCTTTGCGAAGGGCTTCCTCGATTTCCGCGAGGGAACGCTCTTCCTTTTGCAGATCCTTCCGGAAGTTGTGTTCCTTTTCTGTTGCGTCGCGTATTTCCTTGTTGAGAGCCTCATACTCACGCTGCGTGGAAATGAGGTCCATCTGCTTTTCGGCTGCTTCACGGGCGGCCTCGGTCTCCGCGAGCTGCCCCCGCAATTCCTTGACCTTGGCCTCGGCCGTCTCGAATTCGACATTGCGTTCGACATAGGTCTTCTTGATCCGCGAGAGAACTTCTTCCTGCGTGGCGAGAGACTTTGGGATGTCCTCGACCTCACGCTCGATTTCGACGCGCTTGGTGAGAATTTCCTGAAACTCCCTGAGCCTTTCAAAGACTTCTTCCATAAGCATGGGCAACCTCGCTCGACCTTGTCAGTGGTCCATGTAATCGCGGAGCTTTTGACTCCGCTTGAAATGCCTAAGTTTTTTGAGAGCCTTGGCCTCGATCTGCCTAATGCGCTCCCTCGTGACATTGAAATAGAGACCGACCTCCTCAAGGGTGAGGGAGTAGCCGTCATCCAAACCAAAGCGCATGCGCAAGACTTCCTGCTCGCGTGGGGGCAAGGTCGAAAGAACCGACCGGATTTGCTCCTGCAGGAGCTTGTAGTCGGTCTGCACCGAAGGATTCTCGACTTCCTTGTCTTCTATGAAGTCGCCGAGAAGCGAATCTTCGTCCTCGCCGATTGGAGTTTCGAGCGAAATTGGCTCACGTGCAACATTCTTGACACTTTTGACGCGCGTGACCGGCCATCCGAGCTGCTCGGCGATTTCATCATCGGTGGGCTCTCGACCCAATTTCTGCATCAGCTGGCGCGATTCCCTAACGACTTTGTTTATTTGCTCGATCATGTGTACGGGCACACGAATAGTGCGCGCCTGGTCTGAAATCGAACGGGTGATGGCCTGTCGAATCCACCATGTGGCGTAGGTCGAAAACTTGTAGCCTTTGCGGTACTCGAATTTTTCGACCGCCTTGATGAGGCCGATATTGCCTTCCTGCACCAAATCGAAGAAATGGAGTCCCCGGTTCGTGTACTTTTTGGCAATTGAGACGACAAGGCGCAGATTGGCCTTTATAAGCCGATCCTTTGCGTTTTTCATCATGATGCGGCCGCGGTTGATTTCCTTAGCCATCGTGATGATCGAATCGGCATCGGATTCAAAGGTGATTTCGAGTTCCCGCAGTTTTTTATCGGTTACTTGTATTTGCCTGATGCGTTCCTTGATTTCATCGGAACCCATGCCCAGAGTGGCCTCGGCTTCCTCCCTCCGATCCCGAATCGTGAGATTCCGGCCTAGAACGCGCAGTTCCCGTATGCTCGAAATCTGGAGAACGCGCTCGAGGCGTTCCTGCTCCTTGCGGTACTTGCGTATCTTTTTCGCCGCTCCGATAAAACGTTCCGAAAAAGAATTGATCTCCTCGGGGTGTATTTCTGCGATCTTGAGTGCCTCGAGGAGGACGGCCCTCCGCCCCGTAAGGTCCTCGTCCTCGGAAAGCTCACCGCCCTTGGTGATGATGCGTCGCTTAAGTTCGACATATTCACGGAGTCCGGTGGAGGAATCCTTGATCACGTCGCGATAGAACTGGTTGAGGCGCCGCCTTTCGGCTATCTTTTCCGTATTTTCCTTGCGCTGTCCTGAGGAATCCTTGGCCTCGCGCCGAGTCGCCTTGATCACGATGGCATGGAATTCGGGGATGAGGACGCCGGATTTGCGGATTATCCCCTTGATAATGTTTTCCCCGTCTTCCATTTGCTTGGACAGTTCGACTTCCTGCTCGGCATTGAGAAGATTTTCCTTGCCGATTTCCCTCAGGTACAGGCGAATCGGGTCGTCGACGGAACTTTCTTTGTCGCTATAGACAAGGCGCTTCTTGTCGGCGGATTCCTTGACGGGCAGTTCTTCCTCAAGCTGAATTTCCTCTTCCTCGAGCTGGATATTGTTGCTTTCCAGCAAGGCGAGGATCCCGTCGATCTTCTCTGAATTGAGAATGTGTTCGGGCAAGAAATCCGAGAGTTCATCGAAGCTAATGGTCTTCTTCGATTTGGCGTATTCGAGGAGTTTCGCTATCGCGGGATCGAGTTCAAGATCGCTCATCACGCATATCCTTCAAACTGGCAAGTTCGGCATCAAGATGCATCTTTTCGACAAGCAATTCCTGAGTTTCTCCCCCGGCACTGTCCCGAAGGCGCTCAAGAATGAACTCAAGCCGCTTGCCAAGGCGTTTTTTTCGGGCATTTCGAATACCATCATCGATGAGTCGATCCGCTTGCTCATCAAATTCCCCCGATGCGACTGCTTCCATGACCGACTTCCTCAGATCCACAGAACCGATCTTGGCGACGATGGAGGCGATATCCATCGTCCCGGCGCGGTAACTTTCCTCGAGGGCAAGATAGAGTTCCCGTGCACGACCATCTTCCATGTCATCCAAGGCCACGGAAGAGCGCAGAAGGGCGAACTGAGCGGCATGATTGACGACAGCAAGAAGCAAGGAGAACTCGGCTCCACGCCCAAGGTCCGAAAATCCCCCCCCCACTCGCGAGTCTGCAGCTGCCTCGTCCTGTCCCTTCTTGCGTTTTTCGAAATCCCGACGTAGAGATTCCGGATCGACATGCACATGACGGGACACCATTTCGAAAAAGGCGTCCCGCCGTATTTCTGAATCCAAAGCCGCCGCGAAGGGCTGAAGAAACTCCGCCGCCTTGGCTTTTCCGTCCATTGTACCGATATCGAAAAGCTTCCGCACCCGTCCAATGAGAAAATCCCCACCACTTATAGTGAAATCTTTGATTTTGTGCAACGAGTCGGGTCCCTCTTTTTCCAGAATTTCGGAAGGATCCTTTCCTCCGCTCATCAATGCCGCCTCGACCTCCAATCCCGCCCTGACGGCTATGGGAAGTGCCCGGACAATCGCCTTCTGTCCGGCCTCGTCGGCATCGAAGACGAAAAGTGCCTTTTCGGCGAGTCTGCGGATGGCCCGGGCCTGGTTTTCGGTGAAAGCCGTTCCCAGGGGAGCGACTGCCTCCTTGATGCCTGCTGCATGAAAGGATAAGGCATCCATGTAGCCTTCGCAAAGAATCGCCCGATTCGATTGGCGAATTGCCTCCCGGGCGCGATCGAGGGCATACAAGGTATCTTGCTTCCGATAAATGGCCGTTTCGGGCCCATTGAGGTACTTGGGGCCTTCCCCAGACAAGAGCCTTCCCCCGAACGAGATGCAGCGACCCTTGGAATCCATGATCGGGAAAATCAGGCGATCGGCGAATAGGGGCCAATCGGGATGATTTGCGGAAAAGAGACCGCTCTTGACCAGAAACTCTCGTGAATAGCCTTTTGAAGCCAGAAAGCGCGCCAACCATTTCCTGTCCGAGGGCGCATAGCCCAATCTGAACTCTCTCCTTTGATCCAGGGAGATGCGGCGCGTATCGAGAACTTTGCGGGCAGGAGCGGCCATCGGATGGCTTTCCAGGAGCCAGGAAAAGGTCTTTGAAAGGCGGTCATACAGCTCGAATAGGGATTGGCGGGCCTGTTCCTCCGCGGGAGCAGCAGTGCCTTCCCGCTCCTCGATCGTGATGCCCACCCTCGCGCCTAGTTCGCGAAGCGCTTCGGGCCAGCTGAGCTTTTCAAATTCCATGAGGAACTTAGTGGCATCGCCGCCTTTTCCGCATCCGAAACAATAGAAAATGCCTTTGTCGGGGACCACATAGAACGAAGGTGTTTTTTCGTTATGGAAGGGACACAGCCCCTTATACTCTTTCCCGGATCGTGTCAAACGGACGTGCTCGCCGATCACGGCAACGATGTCCGTCTTGTCCTTGATCGATTCGACGATCGATTCCGGGATTCTCGTCATGGATGAGAATCCCTCTTCAATACGAGCTGCGCGGCCCGCAGGTGCTCATCGAAATTGGTGGAAAAGTGATGGGTACCCACCACGGGATCGATGAGGCGAAAATACAGATAGGGGCTCGTGGCCGGCTCGAAGGCCGCCTTGAGGGCGATGAGACCAGGGCTGGCAATGGGCGCCGGGGGGAGGCCGCGATAAAGATAGGTATTATAGGGATCGCGCAACTCGAGGTCTTTGTCGTACACAACATCCGGATGAGGCCGCCCCAACCGCTCCGTGATCACGTACACGACCGTGGCACAGGATTGCAGGCCCATCCCGATTCGCAGCCGATTGTCGAAGACGGAAGCGATGAGGGGCGCTTCGGCGGGAATCCTGTACTCCTTTTCGATGATGGAAGCCAGTATGATCTTCCCTTCAAGAGCCTTGGGATTGAGTGCGCCGGCTTCTGGTATGCCGGCGATTTTCCGCCTGAAATTGGCTACCATTTCTTTCAAGGCTGGCAGGGCTCCATAGTTTTGCGGCAAGAAATACGTATCGGGGAATAGATACCCTTCGGCTGTGGGACCGGGTATTCCGAGATCCGCCAGGACCTTCGGGTCCCGGGCAGAGGCAAGAAAATCATCCTCTCGGGCAATGCCCTCATCGGAGAGCAGATGGGCCGTCTCTTTCAGCGTAAGCCCCTCGGGCAAGGTCACCCTTTGAAGAGCCTCCTTTCCTTCGACAATCAAGTCAAGGACGGCAAGCGTGTTCATTCCCGGGGCGAGTCGGTAGGTACCCGATCGCAGTTTCCCTGCCTTGCCCTGAATTCTCGCCGCCCAGGCAAAGCCCATCGACGAACGCACAATGCCTTCCTTCTCGAGTCGATCGCCCAGGGAACGCGAGGATTCCCCCTTCCGGACCTCGAAAAGGCGGCCCTCGGCGGGGATGCCGGGTGCGGGGGAAACGAGATTCACCCCGACGGCAAGGGCGGCAAGAAGCACTGCCGCGAAGACCAGGATTCCAATGGCCGCTTTCCCTTTTTTCACAGTCGCCCCTTCCTCGCTCCATCTCGAAGATCGGTCTCTCCATCGATAAGGCGGTTTTTGATTCTCTCGACATTCTCGAGCTCTTCGATGGTGAGATTTTCATACAGATAATCAAGCAATTTTCGCCGAACGACGGCCAGTTTCCCCTCCTGGTCGCCAAGGGCGAGGTGCAGGGCGACGGCGCTCTCGAGATCCAGCTCGATAAGGAGGGGGGTCATGGGCGTATGTCCAGTTCGAGCCCCTCCCGGGCGAGAACGACTTCGATGCCGCGCGCTTCGAGATGGTCAAGATAGGCCGCGGCGTTTCGAAGAAGGAGGTCGATTTTTCGGTCGGAATAATTGGGTTCATGATGGAAGAGAATGAGACGGCGAATGCCCCAAATGGCGGCGAAATCCGAGGCGAGGCTGAAGGATGAATGCCCCCAATTATTTCTTTCTATCGCATCGCCAAGGGTGTACTGGGCATCGATGATCAGGGCGTCGAGGGCGCCGAAGTACTGGGTATTCTCGGGAGTTTTGACAAAATCGGCCGGATCGAGTTCCGTGTCCGTTGAATACACGACCTTGACTCCTCCGGCTTCGACAAGGTAGCTGTGGCAGCCCCCGGGGTGGCGCATCGGCCGATGCTTCACGCTGGCCGATCCTATCCGCGCCGCCGCCTCGCGAAGCACCACGAATTCCAAGGGGGCCTGCATGGCAGACATGTCGATCGGGAAATAGGGGTCACGCATTTGCGCCTCGAGGATTTCCCGAAAATCGTCACGCGGGCTGTAAAAATGGAGGGAATTCTCCCGATCGAAGGCGGGGGCGAAATACGGCAATCCCTGGATGTGATCCCAATGGAAGTGGGAAAAGAAGATATGGCAATCCGCAGGTTTCTTCGTCGCCTGGATCTCCAGCCCCAATTCACGTATGCCGGTCCCCGCATCGAAGATGATCCGATGCTCGTCATCGACGGAAACCTCGACACAGGCGGTGTTGCCACCGACCGTGCTGAATAGATAGTCTGGCAGGCCAGCGAGGAATTTTTCCTTGGCCGAGGCGCTCGAGAGATCGCTGTCTCGCATCCGTCCCGTAATGGCGGAAATTTTGGATTTCAGCCGAGCCGGAGACAGGGGCGTCGGGATCGAACCCCTAACGCCCCAGAATCGCAGTTTCATCGAGAAGCTCCGGAGGGGTCAGGGCGGTTGCCTTGTCTACACGAATAGTGCCGGCGGCACGCCGAGAGGCGAGGGCCTCGGCGATCTCCGATCCCCCATGCCTTTTCCCATTTTTGATGCCGGGGCAGTATTCCGCCTCCTCCGTCCACGTAGCGGGCGAAGCCAGAATCGATGACCAGAAGGGATAGGTCGAACATTGGATAGGCCTCGCGTCGTAGACACTGCAGCCCGATGAACCCCAGAAAACGCAGGAATGATCCGAGCGTTCCCGCAGGCTGAGCGCATGATGCTCCCCCATGTCCACGAACCTACAATATCGGGAAATTAAGGCGCGGAAATCAAGATCAAGGGCTGTCATCAGGCGACGCAGGTCTCCGACCGCCAGAAACACGTAGCCAGGTTCGCCCGTGCAGCACCGCGAACACCGCGTGCATTCGAAGTTGAGGCCATTTTCCCAAAACGATTCGTCCATGCGGCCTCCATAATCAAAGCCCCCTCCAAAAGGAGGGGGCTCGTTGGGGAGAGAAGGATTTGAACCTTCGAAGGCATAGCCAACAGATTTACAGTCTGCCCCCTTTGACCACTCGGGAATCTCCCCATTGTGCCGTCCTGTCACTGTCGGCGAGCCATCTCCCGGAATCGAACCGGGGACCTCGAGATTACAAGTCACGCGCTCTACCGACTGAGCTAAGATGGCGTCTACAACGACGACGAAATTACCCGATGGCCCGCGGCCGCGTCAATAGGATCGAATCATTGAAGGGGAGCATAATAGCCAATTTCATCCCTCCCACTTTTGTGGTACAGCCAGGCCTCGAGGGCTACCGTCATTTGCCTTTCGCCAAACTCGGGATCGTCGGCCGATACAAAGCTGAATTCATAGCGCCCGCTCGGCGCGGACCGAAGAATGGACGACAGATCCTTGACTCCCCGCGGTCCATCGGCTCTTACAAAGCTTCCGCCGCTCCTTGTGACAAGATACTGCAGGGCCGGATCCGGATTCCCATCACCCAACAATACGACATAGAAAGCGATTCCATTGTTCACGAGCAGCGATCCAAGCTCGGAGACCGAAACCGACTGCAGAGACGCATCGTCGAGGGATCCTGAACTGAAATAGACGATCGCGTCACGAATGCCCGAGGGCATGAGGGTATTAACGGCTTGTCGCAGTCCAAGATCAAAACGACCGTTCGTTTCCGGGTTGATACGAATGGCGCGAACGAGGGATCCCAGATCGGGAGAGGCGGTCGGCCTCGCGAGTATGGAGGGAACCTTTCCGGCGGAGATGGCACCGAATCTGTCGTCGGGTTGCAGGGAAGCCACGAAATCGCCGACAAGACCGGCCAATTGATCGCCGACCTGGGCCATGGCGTCGGAACGCTCGACAAGCGCCATGCAGCGAAAACCCGGCGTCGTGGTCCCCGATCCCAGAAATTCGACCTTCTGCGCCGGGGCGATGCTCACCGAAGTCTTGATGACCGGTTTTCCCGCCTCTTGCACCGTAGTGCGCGAATGGAGGGTTTCGGAAAGGTAGAAATTGGACGAGCTTAGGCCGACCACAGCCTTTCCCCATCGATCCCTGACATCGGCGGACACATGAACGACTGGAAACGCGGATGCATCGATTCTCGAAATTTCCACATCGAAACCCCTGGCCAAATCGGTCGACTCGTTGAGCACCGAAATAGCCGAGGCGTTGAAATCGCAGACGAGGATACCGCCCATGTGGTCCGACACGGCGCTGGTGAGGCGAGGCCTGGCATCGGAAGAACGATAAATCTCGTCCACTCGCTCGGATGCCAAATCGATGGATAGGACGCGGTCACTATCGGCCACGAGGAGGGCTCGTCCTCCCTGCCAGGGGGAAAGACCCTCCGGGAAACGCATCTGCCCCGGCGCGAGGGAACCCAGGTAATTGCCAGATTCGTCGAAGCTAAAAAGCGATTTGGCCTCCGAATCGGCGACATACACGACGCCATTGACCCAGGCAATGCCAGTAGGGCTCCGCAGACCTTGAAAATCGCCTGAGGCCCCTCCAAATACAAGGATGGCCTTTCCGTCCGGATCGAATTTAAGAACCCGATCGTTGCCATAATCGGTTACGTAGAGGTAGCCCGAAGAGTCGATAGTCATGAATTGGGGGCCAAGCAACTGATTGCCGCCACGGCCCGATGAAAACAACAATTTGTCGGTGGAACCTGAATATTCGGAAATCCTGTCCCCGTTGAATTCCGACACCAGGATCGTGCCGTCGGCAAGCCTGGCTATGCCAAATGGTCTATCGAGCCCATTGAGGCCGCCGGTGATTCTCTGTTTGACGAGCCCATTGACATCGAGCCTGAGCACCTGGTCCGAACCTTGAGCCACCACATAAAAGCTGCCGTCAGGGAGGGCCAATAGAGAAGAAGGCCGAAGGAATTGGGGCGAGGATCCCTTTTGCCCTTCGAAACGATGCGCCTCAACATAGGTCGGCAGGCTGACACTGGTCTCCAGAGCCCGCCGGGCCTTTATGAGTTCTACCCGCGCCGCCAATGAGGCCGGGGCTTCAGGAAGGCCGAGGATGGGCTCCCATGTCGCCAGGGCGGTTGATTCGAAACCCGAACGGTAATAGGCTCTCCCCAGCCAGTCCAAGATCGCAGGCTCACCGGGGTCCCAAGCCAATGCCTTTTCGAAGAGAAGGAGAGATTCGGTGACGCGCCCTTGATTGTAGGCGATGACTCCGAGGCGCATCTGCTCTGCGGCTCCCGGGGAAGCCAGTTCCGTCCTCCATTGCGCATTCGTCGCCAGGGTGAAAACCAATGCCATGATACTGCCAATGATCAGGCGAGCCTGTCTCACGATACGGTCCCTCCGCTATCTACGCCCATCGCCCGGGCGTGGCCGCGAATTTCTTCGTGCATCGGATTCAGAGCGAGGGCATGCAAAATGAGCTCCCGCCCCTCGTCGTTGCGGCCGCTC
>JAJXVS010000314.1 GCA_021782015.1 bacterium
ATGGCTTTGTGGCCCTCGAGGAGGGGACGGAGTTGCAGTACAAGTGCAGCTCGGAATATGCGCCTTCGAGCGAGGGGGGGATTCGCTGGGACGATCCGGTTCTGGGGATAAAGTGGCCGCTCAAGGGAGCAGTCGTGTCGGAAAAGGACGGGAGGCTGCCGGACTTCGACCCGAAGGGGGAATATTTCGCGTGATGGGGAGGGGACGCGATGGGTGAGGCTGGTGAGGGGGCGGCGGCGCGGCCCGAGACGTCGGCCAGGGGGTGAGGGCGGTGGCAAGGGCGCGGGGCGGCAGGTCACTCCCCGGCGACGCGCTGTCTGGCTTCCACCGTGTTGAGGATGTTCATAAGTGCATCCTTTTCAATTAGGTCGATCAGGCGGGCTTCGACGAATTTCTTGGCCTCCTCGGAAAAGGTGCCCGCCGAGATGCAGAAGCCCTTTCCCGCCTTGAGGTCCTTGACCCTCGCGTGGAATTCCCGCACGACGAGTTCTCCCATCACGCCGCTGGCGCGGATGTAGCGGAACATCACGACGTCGGACCACTTGGAGGTTTCGACCTCGGCGAGGACGTCGGCCCAGTCGTTCTTGTTCACCGAGATGTCGGTGATCTTCACCTTGGCCTTCGGGAAGAACATGAGGGTGATCTTGCGGCAGAGGGTGACGAATTCGCTCGCCGTGCCGAGGAGGTACACCTTGAGGTTGCGGTTGGAATTGAGCTCGCGGAATTTCGAAAGGAGGGCGGGGACGTCCTTGTAGCCGGGTGAGAGGAGTTGGATTTCGGAGAGGAGGGCGACGGCCTTGCCGAGTTCGTTGCCCTTGATGTAGGCCGCGGCCAGGCGGTACTTGAGTTCGACCGCGGTCTCCGGCTTGATCTCCAGGTGCTTGAGGCCGATTTCGAAGTCCAGGATCGCCTTGTCGGTCTGGTGCTGGTTGAGCCGCACGGTGCCCGAGAAGAGGGCGGCCTGGGGGCCGAGCTGGGGGTCGGTGCGGAGGTGGGTGAAGATCTTGAGGGCCTGCTCCACGGCTCCGAGTTCGTAATTGCACTCGGCGAGGGCGAAGAGGGACTCCTTGTCCTCGGGGGCGAGGTCGAGGGTCCGGCGCAGGGCCCCGATGGCCTCTTTGAACTGTTGCATGCGGAAATAGGAATGGCCGAGGTAACGCAGGGCCTGGGTGTGTTCCGGGTTCATCGCCACTGCCTGTTTGAGGAGGCCGATAGCCCGCTCGTAGGCCTTGCGTTGGTATTCGAGGTAGCCGAGGTTGAAATTGACGTCGAAATCGTCCTGCCGGATGGTTCGGGCGATGGTGAGGGCCCGGTAGGCGTCGTCGAAACGGTTGAGCCTGAGCGAGGCGAAACCGAGTCGGGCGTTGGCCGTGAACTCGTCGACATCGGGATTGCCGGCCCCGGCATCCACCAATTCCGAATAGTATTTGAAGGCCTTTTCCCAATCCTGATCGGCCCAGGCCACTCCTGCGACCGCCTCGAGGGCACCCACGTCCTTGGGATTAGCCGCCAGTCTCCGCGTCGCCTCCTTGAGGACCTGGGCGCGATCCTTGCCGCGACCCTTGGTTTTGCCCTTGCCCTTGGCTGAGCCAGGCGCGGTTTTGGCCTCCTGGCCCTCTTTGGAGCGAGAAGATAGCGACATCACGACAATGGCCACGAAGGCGAGGAGGATGACCACGGCAAGCACCGGGATGATGGGCGACATATAATCTTATTTTCGAGGCAGCAGCCGTCTCCTGTCAATGCGCATCGATGGAGGGCTGAGGGCGGCTGATGGTTTTCCACTTTCACTTGAGCGGCCAGGTTTAGGGTATGATACTTGAATCATGACAAGTTCGGCTGGCTCTTCTTCTCCTGTCCTCGATTTTGGCGGGGTAATTTCCTTGTTCCGGGAGGAATCCCGGGCCCTCGCCCTGTATGTTCTCGGATCGGCTGCGACGGGAAGGATGCGAGCGGACAGCGATGTCGATTTGGCCTTCGTCTGCGAGCCCGGCCAGCATTTGAGCGGCATCGAAATCCTTGACCTTGCGACGGAGAGCAGCCTCAGGATTGGTCGGACGGTGGATCTTGGCGCGGTCGATTCGCACAATCTCGTCTATGCGTACCAGGTCTTCTCGACAGGGCGGCTCCTTTTCGCGAGGGATGTGACGCGGGCAGAGATGCTCCGCAGCACACTTCTCGGGATGTACGCAGCTTTCAATGTGGAGCGGAGGGAGGTTCTGGATGCCTATCGAGCTTGACGATGTCTGTTTCAACAAGGCTGGCATAATTGAACGGACTCTCGCGCGTGCGCTGGAGGAATTCGCGGCCGATCCAGATATGAGCAATTGGTCGCATATGGATGCCTTGATCCTGAACCTGGAGCGCTCCTGCCAGGCTGCCATCGATCTCGCCTTCCACCTCATCGCCAAGAATCATCTTGGTATACCGCAGGAGAGCGCCGATGCCTTTCGGCTCCTGTCCAGGGCTGGCCTGATCGGCGCGGAGACGGAAAGGGCTATGGTCGGAATGACCGGATTCAGGAACGTCGCAGTGCACCAGTATCGATCCCTGGACATGGAGGTGGTCAAGTCGATCATGAAATCGGGGTGGAAGAGCCTGGTGGTGTATTGCGGGGAATTAGGACTTAAAATTCAACCTTTGGGGCATGAATGAAGACGCGGTGAGTGGGCGCGCCTGGTCTTGAGGCCCGGCGTCCTTGGTGGTTGGTCGTTGATGACGGCTCTTCCATCAGGGGCGCCGGGCCTTTTTCATTGATCGGCCCTTGCGGCTGGGTCAGGACACGGTGACCTGGAGGCCGGCGCGGCTTAAGGAGAAGTCGACGAGGCGGGCGCGGTCGTCGGCGAAGCGCTCTTCGAGGAGTTCGCGGAGGAGTTCGGCCTGGCGGCGATCGGGGGAGATGAAGTAGGCGAAGCCGCCGCCGCCTGCGCCGAGGAGTTTCATGCCAGAGATGTGGGGGCGGGCCGCGGCGACGAGGGCTTCGATTTCCGCGTTGGTGGTGCTCGCGTGGATGAGCCGGTTTTCGGCGAAGGATGCGTCGACGACGGCGGCGAGTCGGTGGAGGTCGCGGAGGGACAGGGCCTCGCGGGCCTCGAGGGCGAGTTCGCGGAGGCGGCCGTGGGTGAAGAGGAAGGAGCGTTCCATGCCGTCGACCCGCGCGACGACTTCGCCGAGGATGTTTTTCGCGAGGCGGGTGACGCCGGTGTAGAAGAGAGTCATCTGATCGTGATACTTGCGATCTTCATAGAGCATAGCATCGAGTTGGTGGATGGCGAGGCGGGGGCGGAGGCCGGCCCGGGATTCGATGTATTTGACGCCGCCGACGAGGCCTCCGACCTGGTCCTGCCAGCCGCCTCCGGTGGTGAGCATCTGTTCGAGTTCGAGGACGTCGTTGTAGAGGTCGTCGGGGCTGCGCTCGATGCCGAAGAAGCGGCAGAGGGCCGCGGTGATGGCGCCGGCGAGGACGGAGGAGGTGCCGAGGCCCGAGCCTTTGGGGACGGCCGAGAGGAGGGTGATTTCGAGGCCGCCTCCGATGGGGCGGAGGAGGGTTTCGAGGCTTTCGCCGTCGGGGCGGCCGGCGCCCAGGCCGAGGAGGCAGAGGGCCGCCCGCGGCATGGAGAAGGCGCCGGAGGGGTCCTGGTAGGCACGGAGGGAGCGGAGGTTGGGGATGGTTTCGGTGATGCCGAGGTCGATGGAGTGGAAGCGGAGGATGGGCTCGGCGGAGCGGCGGATGAAGACTTGGACGGGGCTCTGGCCGTTGAGGTCGACGGCGAGGTTGACGACGGCGCCGCCGAAGCGGTTGGTGTAGGGCGGGGTGTCGGTCCATCCGCCGGCGAGGTCGAAGCGGAGGGGGGCGCGGGCCCAGACGATTTGGTCGAGTTTCACGGCGCAGGAGAGGTGGGTCTGGGGGGCTGCGGTCTGGGTGGCTGCGAGGGGCGCGGCCTGGCTGGCTCGG
>JAJXVS010000315.1 GCA_021782015.1 bacterium
CAGCTCCTCGCTGCTTGTGCCGTTCACGAGGTCCTGGCGGAGAAAGCGGAGGTTGTACTCGCCCACCTTCGTCCCGATGAGGGAAAAGAGGGCCCCCGCTCCCTCGAAACGCCGCGAGTCGTACTGGACGCCGTCCTTTCCGTCACGTTCTCCCAAATAGGTCCATCCCGCGCCGACGAAGGGAATGTAGGCCATTCCGCCTTCCTCGACCTGAAAACTCCTGCTCGGCGGCGGCGCAATCGGCGCGCTGAGATCGACCAGGGGTACCAAGGATGAAGGAGGCGAAGGGAGGGTCTCGACCACCGCGGGTCGCTTCTGTGCGCGCTCGGCCGCCGACGGAAAGCCGGCGGCGGGCGGGGCCGGAACGGGCGCCGGCTTTTTCGCCTTGGCGGCCTCGGCGGCTAAAGGGGGTTTCGCGGCAGGGGGAGGCGCCCGGCCCAGGGCTGGTTCGTGCGTCCCGGCCTGCACTGGGGGCTTTGGCGGGATCTCCGTCTTCGCGGCGGGCGCCAGTCGCGCGGGGAGGGCCGGCTCGCCGAGAGCGGCAGCCTTTCCCGAAGGGACGGGGGAGGAGGGAGGCCTTCGCACGGCCTCGCCAAGTTGGGGTTTCGCAAGCCATAAGCCCGGTTCGGGTGAGGGCAGTCCGAGAACGAGAATCATTGGAGGCTGGGGAGCCGGACGAGGCATGTCGGAAAAAACGGGATTGTCGGCCGGAGTTGCCTTCGCCGGGGACGTCGCCGAGACCGGGACGGTGGAAGTCGATAGGGCAGCAGACGGAGCTGCGGAAGTCGCGGCCGGGCCCGCGGCGCCGGTAGCTCCATGCGGGCCCGTGGCGCAGGAGCCGAAGCCCAAAAAGACAGACCACATAAGACCCAGGGCGGCAGGAAACCTCGCTTTCCGCGAATTGATCATGGCACTGCTCCGAAGATCGCATCCATCGCCCGGTCGTTCCTTTTGGCAATCGGCTCGATCTCGTTCGGCGCGTGGGCCGGCGCGAGCCTCCCGATGTCCTCGTCAGTATACGGAAAGTGGGGTTGCCTTTCCATCGGCGGCGAGAGATCGCGCGCCGGATCGGGCGGAAGGAGAAGGCGCCCGGCCGCGGCCCTTCCTTCGGCGGTCGAAGGCCGGAAGGAGGCCTGGGCCTTGTTCTCGGGGGGAGGCGCGTTCGCGATGAGGGCGACGGTCACGAGGGCCGCCACGAAAAGGCCGAGGACGGCGAGGAAGGCTATGACTGCCGGCCTGGACGCCAGGTCCCTGGCGGCGGCGCCGAAATCCACCTTTGCGCGTTTCGCGCCAGAGCTCCGCGGCAGCGCATTCGGCGCCAAGGCGTCATCATCGGCGGAACTATGATCTTCGAGGACGTTGAAGGGCTCGTGCGACTCGTTTCCTTTCCGTTTCGGCAGAAAGGGGAGTTTGTCGCCGAGTGGCGACAGCCTCTCGAGAATGGTCGCGACAAAGGCCGGGAGGGCCATGGCCTAGTCCGCCGCCTCATCGGGCCTCGGGGCCTCTTCGATCGGCGGGGCCTCACTGGCTGTTGGGGCCCCTTCGACGGGAGGGGCCTCACTCGCTTTCGGAGTCTCACCGGCCGTCGGTGCCTCGCTGGCCGTCGGTGCCTCGCTGGCCATCGCCACCTGATTGCGCCGGAAGGCCTGCGCCGGAGGGAGTTCCTTCCCTTCCTCGTACTCGACCTCTTCCTCGTCCATGGGCGTGATCGGCTCGGGCATGCGGATGGGTACGCCGTCGGAGCGCTCCAACCGGACCCCGATGGCCTTGGTGACGCCGGACTCCTCCATCGTGACGCCGAGGAGGCTGTCCGCGCCGGTGACTGTCTTCTTGTTGTGGGTAATTACGACGAATTGGCTCGTGCGGCCGAATTCGCGAAGGAGGTTGACGAAGCGGATGACGTTCTGCTCGTCGAGGGCGGCGTCGATCTCGTCGAGGAAGCAGAAGGGCGAGGGACGGACCATGTAGGTGGCGAAGAGGAGGGCGATCGCCGTGAGCGTCTTCTCCCCGCCCGAAAGCAGCGAGATGGCCTCGAGTTTCTTGCCAGGCGGCTGGGCGTAGATCTCGATGCCCGATTCGAGGACATGATCCGCGTCGACCAGCCGAAGCTCGCCCCGACCGCCGCCGAAAAGACGCCGGAACATGTTGTGGAAGTTCTTCTTGATGCGGTTGTAGGTATCGAGAAAGAGTTCGGCGCTCTCGGTGCGGATCTCGTCGGTGATGCGCTTGAGATCGGCCTTGGCCGCCTCGAGATCGGCCAGCTGGGCGGAGAGAAAATCGTAGCGTTCCTTGACCTCGCCGAATTCCTCCGGCGCCATGAGATTGACCGAACCCAGGTCCTTGAGCCTCTGCCGCAGTCCCGCGAGGGCCTCGCGGAGGTCCATCACGGGCGTGCGTATCTCGAACATCCGCGTCTCGAACTCCATGAGATCGCGGGAGTACTGTTCGGTGAAGTTCTCCTTCACGTTGCGGATCTCGGTCTCGGTCTGGGCCAGGCCCATGTGGAGGCGCTCAAGCTCGGACTGCACGACGCCGAGCTTTTCGATGCGCTTCCGGACATCATCCTGGCGTTTCACGAGATCCGAGTTCTTGAGCGAGATCTCGCGCTCGAGACGTTCGACCTCGGCCTGGAGCTCGCGCCCCTTCTTTTCGATGTCGGCCAGCTCGGAATCGATGTCGCCCAATTCCTCTTCGGATTCGGCGAGGCGCTTGCCCTCGAGGTAGATCTCGTTTTCGAGTTCCTTGAGAAAGGCCTCCTGCGAGGCGATCTCGCGCCGCAACACGCCCAGGGCCTCCGTGCCGGCCTGGGTCTGGGTCTCCACCCGGATGCGGTTGCCGCGGAGCTCGCCGAGGGTGGCCCGGTACTCGGCCAGCTTTTCGGCGAGGCCGAGGTTCTCCGAGCGCAGGGAGGAGATCTTTTCGCGACGCTGGACAATTCCCTCGTCGCAGGCGGCGATCTCCCGGTCGATCGCGCGCTTCTTCGTAATTATGCCTTCCGGCGAGAGGAACTCGTCGATGAAGGAGGGCGTCGACCGGCGATACTCGTCGAAACGGCCGCGGAGCTCGGAGGCCACCGCCCCGAGTTCGCCGAAGGTATCCCGGGCCGAGGCGAGCGAGACGCGGGCCTCCGGGCCGTTGAGATCGCTCGAGCGGACGAGGTCGTCGAGGAGGGCGGCCTTTCCGCCGAGCCTCGTCTCGAGGAGGCCCAGAAGGCCGTTGATGGCCTCCTCCACCCTCGCGCGCTCGCCGGAAGAGTAGCCGGAATCGCGCAGCCTCGCGTCCAGCTCGGCGACGATGTCCTCGGTGATGGCGTCGAGATTGACCCTCGCCGCGGCGCGGGTCTTCTCGAGACCGAGAATCTCCTCCTCGGCCCGGTGAATGGAGGTGTCGTTGTCGCGAAGACGGGCCTCGGTGGCCGCGATGCTCTTCTCGAATTCGGCGATGTTCGTTTCGATTTCGCGCAGGCGGGCCTTGAGCGAGGAAAGCTCGCCCTCCTTTTCGGCCTCGTCTTCGCGAAGCCCTTCGATCCGGTCCTTCGTCGATTTGGCGCGCAGCTCCGACTGGGCCATCTTGGCCTTCGTCTCGACCACCCGTTCGGAGAGGAGCTTTCGCTGCCTTTCCTTGCCGACCTTCTCGACGGCCAGGCCGTAGACCGATTTCTGGTGCTCGACGAGGCTCGACTCCATACCGTTGACGATGTCGAGGTTCTCCTCGAGCGAAAGATTGATGCCGTCGATTTCCGTCTTGAGGGCATCGCGAGCCTTCGTCTTTACCTTGATTTCCTCGTCGCGCCTGTCCTTTTCCTGCACGAATTGGCGCAGGCGGAGAAGGTGGAGGTCGAGTTCCTTGTCGAAGATTTCATCGCGGAAGGCCCGGTATTTGAGCGTCTTTTCCGACTGTGCCTTGAGGGTGTCGTGGCTCCGTTTGACCTCGGCCACCGTCACCGCGACCA
>JAJXVS010000044.1 GCA_021782015.1 bacterium
CTTGGCGTTGCCCCAGGGCTGGATGCCGAAACCGTAGCGCGCCCCCCAGGCCGTGCCATTGTCCTGATAGAGTCCGAAGTCCATGCCGTAGTCCGGCTCGTCGCAGGCCGTCTCCACGACCTCGAGGGCGGTCACGGCCTCTCCCGGCGAGAGCGCGACGAAGGGGGAATTGGGAATCCTGATTTCGCCCAACGCGACCTTGTCGGAGGCCAACTCGGGCCGACCCTGCCTGTCGCCGCCGACGGGGACCTGGAGAAAGAGGGTAATGGGCCTTTCCGGATTCACGCGGATGGCCCCGATAAACGAGGCGTGGAGGGCATCGCCCTCGGCCGAAGGATCGAAAACGAGAGCCGCCGGGAGGGGGCGGTAGGATGGATAGTCCTTCCTGGCCTTGGTCTCGACGGCGAGGAGGACCTTCGAGAGATCAGCCTTTGTCGCCGAAAGGAAATCGTCGAGGTTTTCGGCCTTCACCTCGCGACCCTTCCAAGCTTGCGAAGCGAGGGCGAGGGCCGAGATCTGCTCGTGGTTATCCCAGGCCGACAGGATCGACCCGGAGGCCAGGGCCAGTGCGAAAGCGGCCGCCACGGCCCTGGCGCCCCGTCCTGCATGAATCGTCGCAATTGCCATTATAACTCCTCTCGTTCATCCGGGTCAGTCCGCCTCGGTCGTGATCCCGTCATGTCGCCAATTCGTCGCCGCGCGCGCGACGCACTCTCCCTCTCGCCGGGCCTCTGTCACGAGGCCCGAGGCTTCGGAACCCGCCGACCCTGAAATGGCCAGGGCGGCGGATGGTTTCCCATCATGTTCCTTCCCGTGCGCCAGGTCGAGGGCCTCGCCGACGAGGACTTCCTTCAGGAAATCGACGCGAAGGCCCGTGAGGGCCGAGCCTCGCCGGCTCTCCGGCGCGGCGTCGACGAGCCAATCGATGATGTGGGCGTTGTTCACATGCCCGTTGTCGTCGCGATGGCGCGCGCAGGCCTCCTGCCTGAAGGAGGGCACCCGATCCGCCGCCGCGAGCTCGGCGACGCCAAAGCGAAAATCGGGCACGCAGTGTCCGTTGGTTTTCACGTCGATCTCGGCCAGCTCGGGGATGGCCCTCTCCGGGCGCAGGGGACGGCGTGAGGCGAGGTCGACGATGAGGTAGGCGTAGACCGACCGCACCAAAGGCTCGCCCGCCTCCGTTTCGATGATGATGTCGCGGAGGGCGAGGAGGCGATCGAGACCCGAGGGCCAGGTGCGGACGCGAATCCGGTCGTTCCATCCCGGCAGGCGATCGACGCGGATGTCGGCCTTCACCAGCATCCAGGTCATGCCGCGCTCATTGAGTTCGGGAATGCCGAAACCGAGTTCGATGGCGTGCTCGCCCGCGGCTTCCTGGAGGATGTTCGTCATCGGCAACACGCGGAGCGGCCCGCCCCAGCCGCAATCGAAGCCGCGGACGAGGTAATCGATGGAATGCGGAACTATTGCCTTCATAATTATTACGACCTACGAGGCGGCCGTCAGGTAAGCGTGGGCCTCCTCGAGCCTGTCCGGGATCTCGATGTGCTGGGGGCATTTTTCGAGGCACTCTCCGCACTTCGTGCACTGGTCGGCCCCCGAACCGGCCTTCACGTATTGCCCCTGGTACCAGGAGGAGGCCCCCTTGCGGTCGCCGTACATCGAGGCGTTGTTCCATTGGGCGAAGACCTCGGGGATGCTGACGCCGTTGGGGCAGGGCTTGCAGTAGGCGCAGGTCGTGCAGGGCACCTTCTGCTTTTCCTTGAAGAAATCGCGGGCCCGGGCGATGACCTCCCTTTCGGCCGCGAGGAGCGAATTGGGCCTGGCGGCCGAGGCGATCGCGGCGTTCTCCGCTATCTCCTCGACCTTGCCCATGCCGGAAAGGACGGTGACGACCTCCTGGCGATCGAGGACATGACGGAGGGCCCACTCGGCGGGGCGGCGGGGCGTCTTCCAGGAGCCGAAGATCTCGAGCACCGGGTCGGGCACGCGGGCGAGGGCACCTCCGCGCAGGGGCTCCATCACGATGACGCCTATCCCGCGCGCGGCGGCGTAGGCGATTCCCTTCGATCCGGCCTGGTAATCATCATCCATATAATTGTATTGAACTTGACAGAATTCCCAGGCGTCGTAGCCGTCGATGATGTTCGTGAAAGTCTCGTGGCTGTCGTGGAAGGAGAAGCCCGCGTGCCGGATGCGCCCGTCGCGCCTGGCTCGCTGGAGAAACTCAAGGCCGCCCAATTTGCGGAGATTGTTCCAGCGTCCGGCGTCGAGGGCGTGGAGTAGGTAGAAATCGAGATGGTCGGTCTTGAGCTTGGCGAGCTGGGCGTCGAGGTAGCGGTCCCAGTCGCCTTCCTCTTTTACGAGCCAGACCGGTGACTTGGATGCGAGATTGACCTTGCCTCGGGCACCCAGTCGCTCGAGGGTGCGGCCGACGACGGGCTCGCTCTGTTCGCGATGGTAGGGCCAGGCGGTGTCGACATAGGTGATGCCCGATTCGAGGGCCGCGACGAACATCTTTTCGACCGCTGCCTCGTCGATGGCCGCCGCGTCCCCGTCCTTGACGGGAAGTCGCATGCAGCCGAGACCGAGGGCAGAAAGTTCGAGTTCGGGAATCTTGGGAAATTTTCGATACAGCATGGGTCGATTGTGCGCAAGGGTCTTGCGCGCGTCAAGGAAGGATTTTCTCCTCGCATCGCCTGCCCGCGGGTCGGCCGGTCAGTGGAGGCCCAGCTTTTCCCTCGCGAATCGTTCCAGCACCGGCCTGAGTCCGGGATCCTCGGCCGCATTGCGCAAAATGGCGTCGAGGTAGCCTGCGGGCTCGCCCGTGTCGAGGCGCTCCCCGACCGTGCGGCAGAAGGCGACCTTTCCCGCCGCGATGAGGCGATCGAGGGCGTAGGTGTGGAAGTATTCGCCACCGCCATGCTTCTTCCAGCCCTCGTCGAGGAGGTCGAAGAATTCCGGCGTGTAGAGGTAGCGGCCGATCGAGACTTCGTGCGAGGGCTCGCGCCCCTTCGCTGGTTTTTCGACGAAGCCTTTCACGGTGATGCCGTCTCCCGCTGGATCGATGACGCCATAGCGCGAAACGTCTCCCGGCTCGTGGATGGTCGCCATCACCGTCTTGCCCGTTCTTCCATAGACCTCGGCCAGCTGCGCGGCCAGGGGTGGCGAGCCGACGTGGAGATCGTCGGGGTAGGCGACGACGCAGGGCTGGCCCGCGGCGAAGGCCCTCACCTGGAGGAGGGCGTGGCCCGTGCCGCGCATCTGTGCCTGCCGCACGAAGGTAATGTGCGCCTTCGGGGGGGCGATAAGGGCCAGCTTGTCGGCCTTGCCCTCGCGCATGAAGAGCTCCTCGAGTTCGACCTCGCGATCGAAGTAATCGTCGAGGGCTTTCTTGCGCCGCGAGGTGATGATGGCGATCTCCTCGATGCCCGAGGCGACAAACTCATCGACGATGAAGGCTATGGCCGGCCTCGTGCCGACGGGGAGGAGTTCCTTGGGGACTGTCTTGGTGACGGGAAGAAAGCGGGTGCCGTAGCCGGCCGCGACGATTATGCCTTTCATGGGCCGCATTCTAGCGGAAAGGCCCGCGACGCGGAAGGCACGTCACGCCTGCCGCCCACCTGGGGCCTTCTCCGCCGCGAGCCGGCCGCGCCCCTCGGCGCGCCCCTAGCTTGCCCCTCGGCGCCCGAGCTCTAGCGAGCCTTCGACCTGAATCCCAGGCAGGTGGCCAGCACGCGCTCGATCGGCGGAAACCCGGGAGCCGGCCAGTTCACGAGGTGCGGCTTGCCATTATCACCAACTATGACCATTTCGCTCGAGCCGCCCCCGTCGAAACTCATGCCCTCGGTGGCGCCGAGATCGATGAGAAGCTGCGCCGCCTCGGCCTCGCTCGCGCCCGCGCTCGCCGGACGCCTCCCCTCGATGACGGCGAGGAGAAGCATGCCGCCCCCCTCGCTGGTTCCCACGACGGTCATCGGCTGCCTCGGGCTCTTCCGTGCCACGATGACTCCGCCCCGGAGCAGCTCGAAAAAGCCTCCGATCGCCGTGTTCCAGCCCTTTTCGTCGCCCAATCCGGCCTGGGGAACGATGTTCGCCTTCCCGTCGTGGTCGAAGGCCAGGGCCACATAGCGATGGGCGGGAGCCGCGTACATCTTCCCGTCCAGGATGAGGACCCCCGAAAGGTACAAGGTGTCGCCCCTTCTCCAGGTCTCCGGATAGAAGGGCGTCGCGTTGACGGCCGCCTCGCAGCCGAACTCGCGGGCGAAGTCGAGCAGGCTTCGACCCGTGACCTGCCCGAATTCCTTCCCGGGAGGCGTGACCTCCACGTCCACCCGGGCGAGGTCGATCCGAAGCGCGTGCACCTCGCGCCGGGGGATGCCCCAGGCGAAGGATGCGTATTCCATGCCCGGGGAAAGGGCCCGCCAGGCCGAGGCCTCGAGAGCCGAACCCGAGGCGTGCGCCGCGGGCAGTGTGGCGCAGGAGGCGACCGCCAGCGCCGCGAGCAAGGGCAGACGAAGGAGAACTTTCGACAGGCGACCCATGCGCCATGCTAGCCTTTCGGCGAGGGCTTGGGCCAGTACCGCTCGCGGGGCCGCGCGATGAGCTGAGGCGAATCACCGAAAAAGCCGACAATGATTCCATGATCTGCATGATAACGGACAATCGCTTTGGGGACGTCGAGATCGAACGCGCCATTCTCGAAGCCAAGGGCGTCGAACTCGCAATGGCCTCCTGCGCCAGTTCCTCCGAGGTCGTCGCCGCCTGCAAAAACGCCGACGGCCTCCTTGTCAACCTGGCGCCGCTGGACGCCGCGGCCATCGAATCGCTGCCGCGGTGCAAGGTGATTTCCCGCTACGGCGTGGGCCTCGACAACATCGATCTCGCGGCGGCCGGGCGGATGGGGATGATTGTGCGCAACGTTCCCGGCTATTGCGATCGTGAAGTGGCCGAACACGCCCTCGGCCTCATCTTCGCCATCGCCCGCGGCATACCCGAGAGGGATCGGGCCGTTCGGAAGGGCGCCTGGAATTCCGTCGCGCCAGGTCGAAGGATCGGGGGAAGCACCCTCGGCATCCTCGGTTTCGGGGGAACGGCCCAGGCCCTCGCCCGTTCCGCCCTCTCCCTGGGCTTTTCGCGCATCCTCGTGTGGAGCCCCCACATCGACGCCGATCGCATCGCCTCTGCCCTCGGATCGCAAGCCGGCTTTGGCCGTGGCGGCGGCCGCCGCGACAGTGGCGGTGGTGGCCGCGACAGTGGCGGTGGTGGCCGCGACAATGGCGGCGAAACCGCCGTCCTGCCAACAAGCTTCGATGAACTTATCGCGACCAGCGACTGGATATCGGTCCACCTCCCCCTCCGGCCCGAAACGAGGGGCATCATCGGGGCTGAGGCCTTCGCCCGAATCAAAAAGGGTTCCGCCCTCGTCAATGTCGCAAGGGGACAGCTCGTCGACGAAGATGCCCTGATCGAGGCCCTCGAAAGCGGGAAGTTGGGCGGCGCCGGCCTCGATGTCTACGCGGCCGAGCCCCTGCCGCCCGGCTCGCGCCTCCTCTCGGCGCCGCACCTCGTCCTCACCGATCACTCGGCCTATGCGTCGGTGGAATCCATCGAGGAGCTCAGGACGCGCTGCGCCCAAAATGCCCTGGAGGTTCTGTTGGCGCCCGCGGGAGGGTTTGCGAACCGCTGATTCACGGCGCCGACAAAGGGGAACCCGATCTTTGGCCCCCTTCCGGCCTACTTCTTCGGGGTCCCCGGGACAGAGGCGAAGATGACCGGATCGCCGGGCATGGGGTGCGAACCGACGAGAAGCACCGAGACCACCCGATCGTAGCGGTCGGAAGCCTTGGCGTCATTGAGGGGGTCCGGCAGGAATTTGCCCCGCCAAACGTAACAATACAGATTTACTCCCGGAGGAAGGACCATCGAGAGCCGATAGACGCCGGGTGAAGTCTCTTCTAATTGGTGGGTGAAGGGGTCCCAGTTGTTGAAGGTTCCGGCCACCGATACCGATTCGCCCGGCGGCGCCTTGAACAGGAAATGCGCGGTCTTGCCGTCAGCGTCGAGGACGCGATAGACACCCGGCACATCGCCGGGAATGTGCGGTAGATCGACGAGCGACATGTCGACCCCGCTGCCGTCGGGAGGAGTGCGGAGCGGATTCCCCGGATCGGCGATCCAGGACCCGTCGATATCGAGGCGGTAGGCGAAGCGGGAGCTGAACTCGACAGGTATCTTCCACGTGAGGACGAAGACGCCCCTGTCGTTCACCTCGAAGGGGTGCATGACGGCGAAGCCTTCGTGCTCGAAGGCGGCCCCCACAAAGCGATGCACCCCGCCCTGGCTGAGGATGAGCCATCCGTCCCGCACGAGGGGCGGGCGTGGCCTATCCAGCTCCTTGACGAATAGGTGGAGCTGAAGGTTTTCGATCGAGGCCGCCGCGAGATCGAGACTCGCGAGGGCGAGGGCCGCGAAAACGACGATGAATCTCTTCATGATGACGTTTCTGACTATCGGCGATCCGCGCCGTCGCCTTGACTCGCATCGCTCCGATTCGTCGGAGACGCGCCCTCGCGGCACGGCGGGGCGCATTTTCCTATACAAAGCCATTCTAGTGCCGTTAATATATTTAGATCGATTATGCCAAGCATCAAGGACCTCGAACGATTCCAGCGTGATCTCATCGCGCTCGCACGCGAAGACGAGGTTCTTGCCCGCTGGGGCGAGACCAGGGAGGAGCTGTCCCTTCCCTCGAAGGATGGGGTCCCCCCGCCGCCCGCCGAGGGCCTGCGAGGCGCCGCCTCCCCGGCTCGCGGGCCGCAGCGCCGGCCGGCCGAGCCCCGGTCGACGAAGCCTTCGGCGGCCGGGGCCGACGAAGGCGACATGCCCCCCGATTTCGCTTCTCTCCTCGCCCAAATTTCCGAGGACGAGGAAGAGCCCCCCGTCTCCGGAGGGCCGCCACCTGGCGATGGATCGATCGATGCCGAACTCGAAGCCCTTCTGGCCGAGCCCGAAGATGCCGAGCAAGGCGCCGCGGGCGATACCGACGAGGCCGCGGGCGATACCGACGAGGCCACGGGCGATACCGACGAGGCCACGGGCGATACCGACGAGGCCACGGGCGATACCGACGAGGCCCTGGACAATTTCGACCTGGCTTCCTTTGCCTCCTCGATGGAGGAGGATTCCGGGATCGAGCCCCTTCCCGAAGAGGAGATCGGCGCCCCGACCGAGCAAGACCTCGCCCCCGCCGGAGAGGAGTTCGCTCCAACCGAACCGGAATCAATCCCCGCAGAGCCGGAATTCGCGGAGGCCGAACCAGAACCCTCGCCCACCGACCAGGTACCGGCTCCGGCGAAAGAGGAAGCCGTCGAGGACTTTTCGATGCCCGATATCGGCGAGCTCGGCGCCCTCGACGAATTCGAGCTGCCCTCGCTGGACGAGGCGGGGCTCGATTCGACCGGCCCTTCCGGCGATGAGCCCTTCGCGGTGCCGGAAACACCGGAGCCGGTGGAAGCCGGGGCGGAGGAAGGTGCCCCTGCTTCGATGCCGGACGAGTTGGGCGATTTCGCCAGCTTCGACATTCCCGAGGCGCCCGGGGGCGACGCCTTCGACGCATTCAGCTTCGGCGAACCGCCTTCACCCGAACTCGCCGGCGACGCCCTCGATCGAGAACTGGCGAAACTCGGCACGGAAAAGGACGAGGCTTCCACCTTCAATCTGGACGGCGGCTGGGGCTCCTTCGGGGCCGACGAGGAAGCCGCCCCGGCCCAGCCCGCGCCGAAGCCCGGGCAGAAGCCGAAGGAAGGCGAAGCGTCGCGACCCCTCGCTCTCAGCGAAGCCGAGGTCGATCGGCTCCAGGACCGACTCCTCGCCCTTCCCCTCAATCTGCGCATGGCCATCGAAGACCTCGTCGCCAACGAGAAGGGCAGCGAGGCCCAGCGCACGGACCTCATCTGGATGCTGGTGGAGGGGACGCCGATCCAGGATATCGCCGCCGCCGCTGGCAAGATCCTCCGTCGCAGAATTTCGATTCCCGAAGGCTATGTCCGCCGGACCGGCGCCGGCTACCTCGCGGAAAAGGGCAGCCTGCGCTACCTCTTCTCCCATACGATCCTGCCGATCCTGCGCGCCGCCCTCCTCGCCCTCGCCGTCGCCGGCGCCATCGGCTATCTCGGCTACCGCTTCATCTGGCGCCCCCTCGTCGCGACGCAGATTTATCGCGAAGGCTACCAGCGCATCGAGGAGGGTCGCTACCCGGAGGCGGAAAACGCCTTCGCCAGGGCGACCTCGATCCGAGAATTTATTATTTGGTACTATCGATATGCCCAGGCCTACGCGGACAGGCGGCTCTGGATCTACGCCGAGAACAAGTACGAGGCCCTCCTCAGGGCCCACCCGAAGGAAAAGGCCGGAGCCCTCGCCTGGGCGCGGCTGGAACAGGAGCAGCTCAAGTACCGCGAGGGAGTCGACATCCTCAACACCTGGATCCTCGACCGCAACAACGTCGATCCGGACGCCCTCCTCCTCCAGGGCGACATCTTCCTCGAATGGGCCGACGAGGATCCTGCCAAATATGAGGAAGCCCGCAGGCGCTACGCAGCCCTCATCCAGTATCACGGGCCGAAGGACCTCTACCTCGAGCGGATGCTCCTCTACTTCATGCGCACCGACAACCTTGCCGAGGTCCTCCCCCTCAAGGATCGCTTCATCAACCAGCCGAACGATCCCTTGTCCGCGGCCACCCTCGCGGAGCTCGGCGGCTACCTCCTCGACCACCGGGAGATGACCGACGATTTCCGCGTCCTCAAGGCGGCCCTCGCCAAGGGGCCGAGGCTCCCCGAGGTCCACTGGCAGCTGCATCGCTATTACCACATGTCGGGGGATCGGAAGGACGAGCTCCGATCCCTGGACAACGCGATAGCCGGCTTCGAAAACCTGCCGGTCCTCGGCAGGCGAAGACTTTCGATGTACCTCGACGCCCTGATACGAAGGGGCGACATGGGGGTCAAGGACGGCCAGTATCTCCGGGCCGAGCCGGACTTCGCGAAGGCCGTCGTGGCCTACCAGAACGCCCTGGCCATCGGAAGGCTCAAGCCCACGACGGCCTTCGCCCGCGCCTGGGCGGGGCTCGGCGACATTTCCTATCTCGCCAAGGACGACCTTGAATCCGCGCGGCAGTTCTACGAAAAGGCCGCCGACAATGGTTGGGACAACCCGGAGATCCGCTATCGCCGAGGCTTCATCGCCTATCGACAGGGGCGTTTCGCCGACGCCCTCGAGCAGTTCTGGATATCCAAGCGCGGCGGTAACGACAGCCCCTTCCTCGAATGGGCCCTCGATTCGACCTTCGCGCGGCGGGGCGATTGGAACGCGGCCACGGGGGGCTATCGTTCGCTCGTTCTCAGGATGGGGGATCTCTTCGACGCCCTCGATTATCCCGTGCCCCAGGACAAGCTCTACGACCGCAACGTGACCGAGCTCCTCATGGAGGCGCAGAACAATCTGGGAGTCTCCCTTTTCAAGCTGGGAGACAGGATCGGCGATCCACGCCTCAAGGCGAAGTCGGTCGCGGCCTTCACCGAATCGGCGCGCCTCTTCGACCTGATCGTGCACGACGCGCGAAGCCTCATCGGCGCCAACCCCGCGAATCTAGGCTACGCCAATCTCGACTATGTCCTTCATCCGCGGCGCGGCATCGACCTCGCGACCTATGAGGGCATCCAGAAGGACGACAGCTGGACGGGGCAGTAAGGCGGGTGTCGAGAAATGGGCGGGAGTGAGTAGCGGGAGTGAGGGGCGGGCTGCGATGAGTGCGGCCCGACGGGGCCCGAGTCGGTCTACTTCGCCAGTTGGCGGTACAGATCGTCGGCGAGGCCGAAGTGGGCGGTCTTCGACATGGTTTTCGCGTATTCGTCGTCCAGCATGTCCTGGTACATGTCGCCAGCAAAGCCACCGCCAATGATGTCGGCCGACTTGTCCACGGTGGCGCGCATCTCCTTGAGCATCATCTTCACGAAGATGGACTCGAAATCGATGCATTGCTTATAAAGCGGGGACTTCGTGTCGATCGGCTTGCCGGCAGCCAGGCGGGCTCCCGTGCCCTGCACCTGCGCGGCCCCGCCCGGCACGCGGAGCGGACGGTTGTTGTACTCGATGAGGGCCCTGTCTATCTGCATCTATCTGTCTCCGCGCCGGGAATTACCAATTATCTCTTCAGTGAGGTGGCTGTCCCCAGCATGTTGTCGCTCGTCTGGATCGCCTTCGAATTGAACTCGTAGGCGCGCTGGGCGACGATCATATCCACCATCTCGCGCACGACCGAGACGTTGGACATCTCGAGGAACTTGTGGATCGTCTTGCCCATGCCGTTGAAACCCGGCTGTCCGGCGATCGCGTTGCCCGAAGCGTTGGAAGTCTTGAAGAGATTGTCGCCCACGGCCGTCAGGCCCTCGGGGTTGGGGAAGCGGTAGAGCTCGATCTGCCCAACCTGCACGGGGGCGTTCTGGCCGGGGAGTTTCACGTCGACGCGGCCGTCCTGCGAAATCGAGAGGGTGCTGGGAATGAAGCCCTGGGGCAGGATCAATTCGGGATTGACCTTGTAACCGTCGGCTGTGACGAGCTGACCGTTCGAGTCGATTTTGAAGGCGCCGTCACGCGTATAGGCGAAGCTGCCGTCGTAGGTCTGCACACGGAAAAAGCCGTCCCCCTCGATGGCCACATCGGAGGTGTTCTCGGTGTTCTGCAGGGCTCCCTGGGTGAACTGGCGCTGCGTCGCGTCGAGCTTGACGCCATGGCCCATCTGGGTCGCCACCGGCACGACGGTGTCCTGCGTGGCCGGCGTTCCGGCGATGCGGACGGTCTGGTAGAGGAGATCCTGGAACTCCGCGCGCATCCGCTTGAAACCCGAGGTGTTGACGTTGGCCAGATTGTTCGAGATCGTATCCATCGCCGCTTGCTGGCCGATCATGCCGCTCGCGCCGGTCCAAAGGCTTCTTACCATCGTGTGGCTCCTGGGCGGTCGCTCCCCCGCCGGCGGGGGTTACTACCAACTATGAACGTCATGCCCCGCGTCATACGCGGACGACCTCGTTGATCAGCTTGTTGAGCATCGAGTCTTCCGACTGGATGGATTTCTGGTTGGCCTCGTAGGCCCGGTTGACATCGATCATGTTGACCATCTCGAGGACGGGATTGACATTGCTCGCCTCGACGAAGCCCTGGACGACCTTGGGGCGCGAACCGGCCTTCATGATCGAGGCGGTGCCCGATTCCGGCGTGTCGGCCCACAGGCTGTTGCCCTGCTTGGCGAGGAAGCGATCCTTGTCGAAATCCACGATCTTGAGCGTATCGAGCTTGACCGGATGATCCCAGGTATTGCTTTCGGGGGAGACGAGGCGGAAAGGATCGTTCTGGAGATCCTGATTGACCCAGACGCCGCCGTCCTTGTCGACGCGGAAGTTGTTCGCCTTCACCTTGAGCGTGCCGTTCTCGCCGAGAACCGGATAGCCGTCGATCGTCTCGAGATAGCCTTCCTTGCCGATGGCGAAGGCGCCATTGCGCGTATAGCGCTCCCCGTTCGGAGTCTGGATGGCGATGAAACCCTTGCCGTCGAGGGCCACATCGAGATCGGATTGGGTCTCCTTGAGGGAGCCCTGCTCGAATTGCGTGTAGAGCTCGTTGTTCTCGACGCCTGTGCCGAGCTTGCCGATGACGGGGGCGAGGTCGCTCGAACCGAAGGGATTGAGACGCACCCCATCGTCGTTGAATCTGCGGAGGAGGAGCTGCGCGAAAGCCTTGTGGACGGCAGTGTCCCGCTTATAGCCGTCGGTGTCGACGTTGGCGAGGTTGTTCGAGATCGCGTCAAGCCTGACCTGCTGGGCGATCATCCCGCTTGCGCCCGTGTACCAGCCCTGGATCATCGCAGCCTGTGCTCCTTCATGGCTTTATTTCGGCAAAAATAGGTCGGCGCTTGACAAAGATCGAAGGAGCCCCTGCCTCCCGGAACGGCAGGCGCTCGGGGCCTCGGGGCCTCGGGGGCTCGGGAGTGAGAGCGGTCGCCCTGCGATGGTATCTGAATAGAAGGCGACCTCATTCATGTGCACGAATGAACATATGAACATATGAACATATGAACATATGATCATGCGATCATGCGATCATGCGATCATGCGATCATGCGATCATGCGATCATGCGATCATGCGATCCCGCGATCCCGCGATCCCGCGACCATGCGATCATGCGATCATGCGATCATGTGATCCCGCGATCCCGCGATCCCGCGATCCCGCGACCATGCGACCATGCGACCATGCGACCATGCGACCATGCTTTCATATGTTCATATGTTCATATGATCATGTAGCCGTGCCCTAAGTTCCCAAAAGGTACCCGGATTAGTGCTGCTGATGAGGCTGCACATAGGGCGGGGCACTCCGCGCTACCGCTGTGCGACCAGGTCCACAGCGCAATCAAGGATTGGGCAATTCGTAGCTACAGGAGCGCCTTGTCTTCTTCGCCCCCGGCCTTAAGCGTCTCCACCGCATTTTTCACGTCCTGGGATCGGCCTCGGCGGGTGACGAGGAGGGCGTCGGGCGTATCGATTACGAGGAGTTCATCGACATCAATGAGGACGACACGCTTGCCCGACGAGATGACCAGGTTCCCAGAGGCCGTGATCGGAAGAAGGTGTGTATCAGCCGCATTGGCCTGCCCATCTTTGGCACGGATTTCGTAGATGGCGTCCCAGCTGCCCAGGTCGTTCCATCCTATCGAGCAGGGCACGACGGCACCCCGGTCGGACTTTTCCATCAGGGCATAGTCGATCGAATCGGCGGGGATGGCCTCCATGTCGCCGCGGAGGATCGAGCGCGTACGGTCGGCCTGAACGGGGGCGCCCGCCAGGGCCTTGCGGGCGGCCGCCAGCATGGCCGGTTGATGGCGCTCGAGTTCTTCAAGGAAGGCGCCGGCGGTGAAGGCGAACATGCCGGAGTTCCAATAATAGCGGCCGGCTTCAACATAGGACTCGGCGGTGGCGCGGTCGGGCTTCTCCCTGAAGGAGGCGACCCCGAGGACCGGCGTCTCGGCCCCGGCGATCGCGGCTCGCCCCTCGAAGGGACCCGCGGCCTCGATATAACCGTAGCCCGTCTCCGGGTAGGAGGGTTCGAGGCCGAAGGTGGCCAACTTGCCCGCTCGGGCCGCGGCGAGGGCCGTGCGAGCTGCGCGAAGGTAGGCATCGGCGTCTCGAATCTCGTGGTCCGACGGCGTGACCAGGACGGCCTCGTCGGCCGGAAGCGCGAGGCAGGCAAGGGCGATCGCCGGCGCCGTATTGCGGCCGATGGGCTCCAGGATGTAGTCGACCGCGGCGCCCGCGGGTGCGGCGGCGGCGAACTGGGCCGCCGCGAGGTCGCGATGCGCGGCGCCAGTGACGATTATCCAGCGCTCCGCTACGGGGGCGTTGCGACGGACGGTGCGCTCGAACAGCGTGGGGCCTCCGAGGAGATCGACGAACTGCTTGGGGCTGGCGGCGCGGGAGAGGGGCCAGAGCCTGGTGCCGGCGCCGCCGCAAAGGATGATATTGGTCATGCGCAAGAATTATCGGAGAGCGCGACCCGCGTCAAGGCGCTATTTGTGCAAAAGCTCCTCGGGCTCGACCTCGCGCAAATGTATGTGTTGGTACCTTCCCGAATGCCCCGTCGCGTCGCTGCCGGGAAAGAGGGTCGTCATCAGGAAGAACATGACGTCATCCATGTCGGCGCTCGACTCGGAAAGGCTGTACCTATAGTAGATTTCGTCCTTGTGGGCCTCGAGGATCGAAAGACGGCGGGGGTCCCGTTCGAGCTCAGGATCGGTGCGCTCGCGAAGGGTGGCGCGGACGCCCCCATACCAGGATCGTTGGAGACCGAACTGGTTGAGGGCGCCGGCCAGGTCGCGCCAATAGAGTTCGACGATGCCCCCGAGGGCGGGAGCCGAGGAAGTTATGCGGTATTTGTCGGCCTTGACGAAGGGCGACCAGCGGACCTCGAAAAAACCGTCGTCTCCCTTTTCGGAGCCCCTGATGTTCCACTCGCGTGAAGCCGTGGCCTCGGCCATGGAGAGCGCCCCTCCCTCGGCCCTTCCCGCCTTCCCCTACTTCTTCCCTCCCTCCTCGGCGAGGATCTTTTTGTAGGTCTTTTCGTCGAGGGGATAGAACTGCACGATGATGAGGGCCCCGAGGAGGATCACCGCCGGGAGGGGTCCGACGAGGAAGCGTATGGCGAGCTTGGCCGAATCGGCCTGCGCCGCGTTGGCCACGAAGTGCCCGAGGGAAAGGACAAGACCGGTCATCAGGAAGGCGAGGGCCTGCCCCACCTTCGAGGTGAGGAGGTACAGCCCGTAGAATGCGCCCTCATTGCGCTTGCCGCTCCGGATCGCGTCGACCTCGATGGCGTCGGGGAGCATCGCGTAGGGGGCGACGTAGCCGAAGCCGACGCCGATGCCCGAATATACCATCATAATTAGGAAGAACGTCGGGCCGAGGATGTGGCCGAGGAAGAAGAGGGCGAGACTCGAGGTGGCGAGGATGAAAAAGCAGATCTGCCAGGTCAGGCGCTTCCCGATCCGCTTGGAGACGACCACCGAAATGGGGATGAAGACCATCGCGACCAGGAGGAGAATGGCCATCGCGACCGTCTGCAAACCTTCATTGTTGTAAATATAGGTGAAGTAGTAGGTGATCGCGCTCTGGAGGAAGGTGAGGCCGATCAGGTGGAGCGCATAGCCGAAGAGAATGATGCGGAAGGGGCCGTTCTTGAAGACCTTGAGGTAGGTCTTGACGAAGTCCTTGTCGGCCTTGGCGGCCGTGACGGGGGGCTCCCTGACGCTGAGGCCCGTGATGACGGCGGTCACGAGCATGATGAGGCCGAAGATGGCGCCGACCATCGAGAAGCCGAGGCTCTGGTCGCCGCCGTTGCCCCCGCCGAAAAGGCCGATGATGGGCTCGACGGCGACCGCGCCGAGGATGGTCCCGACGACCGCGAACATGAAGCGGAAGCCGTTCAGGCTGGAACGTTCGTTATAGTCGGTAGTGAGTTCCGGGGTCAGCGAGGAATAGGGGATGTTGACGACGGAATAGGTGACGTTGAGGAGGATGAACGCCACGAGGCCCCAGAGGGCGAGGGAAGCGGGATTCTGGATGTGGGGGTTCGAATAGAAGAACCACATCGCCAGGGCCATCGGAATTGAACCGAAAAGCAGGTAGGGCCTTCTCCTCCCGAACCTCGTGCGGGTGTTGTCCGAAAGGAATCCGAGAAGGGGATCCCAGAATGCGTCGACGATCTTGCCGATCATCAGGATGCTCCCCGCGACGGCCGCGGCGATCCCGACCGTGTCGGTGAGGTATTTCAGCGCGAAAAAGCCGAGCGAGGTGAAAAAGAGGTTGCCGCCGAGGTCGGCGACCCCGAAGCCCAGCTTGGTGCCGATGGGCAGGCGGACGGAGGTCGCGGTCGTTTCAGTTGCCATCGAGAAACTCCTTTGTCGAGCGATTCCATGCCGAGACGAGGTCACCCGCCGCGGCGGAGAGGGCTCCCCTTCGATCGGCGCGGTAGTCGGGGAGGCGGGATCGCAGTTCGAGCGGCTCCCCGATCGCCAGCGCGAGCCTGCGGCGGAGGAGATGCGGCCGGTCCGATATGTTGCCGCCCCCGAGCCGGGAGACGAAATCATATAAATTGTGAAGTGTTTCGGAAAGACGCCCCGCGCTCGGGGCCTTTCCGTCGCGGAGCCCCTCTTCCAGGTAGGCCGCGTCGAGATAGAACCCAAGGTCGACGAGTTCCATGTGGCGCATCGCGTACCAGGCCTCGCCCGCGCGGCGATCGGCGACGGCCCTCGGCGCGGAGGCAAGGGCCGACGGATCGTCCTCGGGAAAGACCCGGTTCCATCCCTCGTGGCGGAGGCGGTAGACGCGTTCTATGAAATCCCCTTTGGCAGTCAGGCCCAGCGAGGACTCGCCTCGACGCAGCGCCTCTTCGAGGAGGGCGAGGCGACGCTCTTCCCTCGATGCGCCGAGCAAGGGCCGAAGCTCATAATAGGATTCGGCGGCGGCAAGAGCGGCGAGGTCGAGGGCGCGCAGCCTGAGACCGAGGGCCCTGCGACGGGCCGCGGTCACCGCAGCCGGTGGCGAGTGCGCCGCGGCAGCCGCCTTCCCGGCGGTCGCGGCCTCCGCAGTCGCCGATAGCCCAAGCGATTTTTCGAGCTTCGCACAGTGCGCCTCGAGAAGCGGCAGCTCGGAGTCGTCGTGGCGCTCGTGCACGGAAATAGGTAGTATGACAACATTTTCCGGGCGGCCGGCCGCCTCGATGTCCTCGGCGCACCAGAAGCCCATCTGGAAGCCGCCCAGCTCGATCCTGGGCACCGTCTCGCTGCGATAGGAACTCTGCCCTTCCGGCGCGAGGGCGAGTGGATGGGCCGCGTCCAGGAGTGATCGCCTGATGCTCCGCAGGCCGGCGCCGTCCATCCGGACATGGTAAACCGGCATCGAACCAGTGCGAGGAAGGAGCCAGCGCACGAGAGCCCCCGACCATAGCGGCACTTCGTAGCCGTGGAGAAAGAGACAATGCGGCCGACCGGAAAAGGGGAGGCCCAGAGCCCGGGCTTCCCGCGAGAGTTCCCGGCGCATCGCGAGACTGAGGATCTGCGGCTCGTCGCCGTAGGGATGGCGGAAAGCGAGGATAAGGCGAGTCCGCCCTGCATAGAAATCGTGGGCGCCCCGGACGAGCCTTTCGCCGTGGACGAGGGAAAGCGAATCCATTTTCAGGGCCCATCGCGCGTACAGGGGACCGGCAGCGTCGACGAGGGCCAGCGCCAATCTGTCCAGGGAGGGAGCTGCGAGCCGGGGACGCTTCCTCGCTACGGTGATCGCTGCGCTCACCGGAATCCTCCCGATCCGAATACCTTCACATTCCCTCGAGCTTCTTGTCGAACTCGGCCTGGTTGACCTTGAGGATGAGGGATCGGAGTTTCTCCTTCTTCACGTCATCCATCGAGTTGGGGTCGAACATGATAAGGGTCGATGCCTGATCGGCGTCCTTTTCCGAGGCCGTGGCCGCCACATTGCGGTGGGCTACGACGACCCCATCGATGCTGAGGCGACCGCCCTTGATGGTGATCGCCATCGCTCGCAGTACGGTGCCCGCCTTGAGGGCAGCCCCACCCTCGAATTGCACGGCCATCCCGGCGATCGAGAAATCGCGGATTTCGCCGCGCAGGGTCGAACCTTCGAAGGCGGCCGCGCAAAGCGTGGTGCCGGGCATCGTGCGCGCCCGAACGAATCGGCGCTTGCCGCGGGCCTCGTTGGCTTCGAGGGTCCGCGCGAGGATCTCGGCTGACTTCGCCGCCCCGATCTTGAGTGTCACATAGCCGCATTGAACCTGCAGATCCATGAGGTACTTGGTCTTCAGCTCCTGGTCGTCGTTGAGGCTGATGATGCCGACCCCGACGCCGGCCGTCTTCCCATCGTCGTGGAGGCCACGAACCCAGTTTTCCCAGTCGGGTTCGGGCAAGCCATCGTCGATGTTGACAAAGACGATCGATTCGGGTTCCGCGGCGAGATAAAGGCGGGCCTTGTCATGATTGCCGATGAGATAGACCTCGAACTCGCGGCGCGCAAGCTCCTCGACGACATTGGTGAGAACCGGTGGAGGATAGAGGAAGAGCACCTTTTTTCCCAATACGCCGCTCTCGATCATGAATCGACAATACATGGTCGCGGGCATTCCCGCAATCGCGGCCGCGGAGGAGCCGGGCCTCGCCTCGGCTTGCTTGACCCTCCCCCGGTCGGGGGCTAGGCTCCCCGCCATGGTTCTCATCCACGCCGCCGACCTTCACCTCGGCAAGACCCTCCACGAGCGCGAATTGTTGGAGGAGCAGGAGGCGATGCTCGAAGCCCTCCTTCAGATTCTTGCCGAGAGAAAGCCCGCGGCCCTCCTCTTGGCGGGCGATATTTACGATCGGGCGATTCCGCCTCCATCGGCCATTGGCCTCCTCGACACCTTTCTATCGAAGGCCGTTGAAATGGCCCCGGATACCGCGATCGTCATGATTCCCGGCAACCACGATTCGGCCACCCGCCTCGCCTTCGGCTCGGGCCTCTTTCGCCGGGCCGGAGTGCACATGATTTCGCGGGCCTCCGCCTCGCCCGAACCCGTCATAGTCTCTTCGCGCATCGACCCGGGGGCAGGCCGGGGCGCGACCACCGCCGGCCCAGCATCCACGGTAGAACGTTGCGCGATCTGGGCCCTTCCCTTCCTGTCCGGCGCAGCAAGCGCCGATGGCAGCGCCCCCAGCGCGGGCGGCACCCCCAGCACCGGCAGCGCCCCCGAGCTCGCGCGCGGACAGGCTGCCCTTTTTGCCGCGGCGGTCGAGACCATCAGACAGCAATTGGATGTCGCTCGCGCGGCATCGACCGCAGGAGCGACGGCGCCGGTTTCGTATAACGTGCTGCTCGCCCATTGCTTCGCGAGTGGCGGTACGCCGAGCGAGTCGGAGCGCGCCTTCGTCGGCCTCGCCGAGGAAGTGGACGCGAGACTCTTCGACGCCTTCGATTACGCGGCCCTCGGCCACCTTCATC
>JAJXVS010000045.1 GCA_021782015.1 bacterium
CGTCGTCGTGGGCTTCGAACCTTCATTGAATTCGATTGTAGATAAGGCTGTCGGAATGGGCATCCCCGTCGTCACCGTCGACGCCGACCTTCCCGGATCCAAGCGCCTCGCCTTCGTCGGAACCGGTAACTTCAACGCCGGCGTCGTCGGCGGAACCAAGCTCGCCAACCTCATCGGCGGCAAGGGCAAGGTCGCCATCATGACCAAGCCGGGCCAGTCCAACCTCGAGGAGCGCATCGCCGGCTACAAGGCGGCCCTCGCCAAGTTCCCCGGCATCGAACTCGTGCAGGTCGCCGACACTCAGTCCGATCCCACGGTCGCGGCCCAGGCCGCCGCCGCCCTTCTCCAGAAGTTCCCTGACCTCGCCGGCTTCGGCTGCGTCGAGGCCGCCGGCGGATCGGGCGCCGCCACCGCGGTTCGCGAGGCCAGGAAGGCCGGCAAGGTAAAGATCGTGTCCATGGACCGCGGCAACGAGATTCTCGATGCCATCAAGGAGGGCGTCATCTCCGCCTCCGTCGCCCAGCAGACCGCCCTGATGCCCTATTACGCGACCACCATCCTCTTCAATCTCTACAACTCCAAGGTGGCGATCACGAGCAACAACAAGGCGGCCGGAGTCCTCGGAATCCCCGTCAGCGTCGACACCGGCGCGGTCATCATCGATTCAAGCAATTACACCTACTTCAAGCGCTAGCAAAGAGACTACACGGAAGAACGGCGGCCACTGAGACGCGGAGTCCGAAACCGCGAACTCGGTGGCCGGCAACCGGAGCCCCGCTCCGGGGTCCCGGTTTTCTCCGCCAAAGGATCGTCCATGTCTGACTATATTCTCGAGGCGCGCGGCATCACGAAGACATTCCCCGGGGTCAAGGCCCTCGACGGGGTCGACCTCCGGGTGCGGCGCGGCGAGACCCATGCCATCGTCGGCGAGAACGGCGCGGGCAAAAGCACCCTGATGATGGTGCTCACCGGCGTCTACCGGCCCGACTCCGGGCAGATACTCCTCGACGGCAAACCCGTCACCTTCCCTTCGCACGAAGCCGCGGTGAAGCAGGGCATCTCGATCGTCTACCAGGAGCTCAGCCTCGTGCCATCGCTTTCGATAGCCGAGAACATCTTCGCCAATCGCCAGCCCGTCAGCGGCCTCGGCTTTGTCCGCCGAAGGGCCCTCCTCGACGAGGCCCGACGCTCCCTCGCCCTCTTCGATCTTGACGAGCTCGACCCAGCCATGCCGGTCCGATTGCTGTCCCCCGCGATGCAACAGATCATCGAGGTGCTCAAGGCCATCTCGACCGACCCCTCGGTCCTCATCATGGACGAGCCGACCTCGTCGCTCACCGAACTGGAGACATCCCGCCTCTTCGAAAACATCCGCAGGCTGACCGAGCGGGGCATCGCCTGCCTTTATATTTCCCATCATCTTTCGGAGATCTTCGAAATCGCGGACAGCGTCACCGTGCTCCGCGACGGGCGTTTCGTCTGCGAGGCCGAGGTTAAGGACGTCGATGAGGATTTCCTGGTCGCCAACATGGTGGGACGCACGATAGCCGACATCTATGGGGCCCGCCGCGATCCGGCCAGCTTTGACGAGCTGCGAACCGATGCCTCGCGATTCGAATCACGAGGGCTGGGCAGGTCCGGCGACTTCGCGGGCGCCGATCTTCGCGTGCGGTCCGGAGAGATCGTCGGACTCGCCGGCCTCGTCGGAGCGGGGCGGACGGAACTCGGACGGGCGATCTTCGGCGCCGAGCCCGCCGATGAGGGCTCGATGCTTCTCGATGGCCAGGCCATCGCGCCCAGATCGCCGCGTGAAGCCATCGCCCTCGGAATCGGATATCTCACCGAGGACCGCAAGACCCAGGGGCTCTTCCTCGACTTTCCCCTTCGCGCGAACATCGCGGCAAATCGTCTCGAAGGCCTCTCGCGCGGCCCCTTTCTCAGCGAGGCCCTCATCGATCGCGCCGCAGACGCCGCCGTTCGGGAGTACCGCATCGCCTCGGGCGGCCAGGGAAAGCCTGTGCGGACCCTGTCGGGAGGGAACCAGCAGAAGGTCCTCATCGGCGCGTGGATCGGCATCGAGCCGCGGCTCCTCATCGTCGATGAGCCCACCCGCGGCGTCGACATCGGGGCGCGCAGTGAAATCTACGCCTTTCTCCGCGCCCTCGCGGGCCGGGGCACGGCCATCATCATGATCTCTTCCGATCTCTCCGAGATCCTCGGCCTTTCCGACCGGATCTATGTGATGAAATCGGGGAGGATCGTCGGCGAGCTCGACGGAGCGAAAGCCACGGAAGAATCGGTCATCGCCCTCGCGACGGGCGCGGCTTCAGGAGTCACACGATGAAAAACTGGTTCGGGCGCCTCGCGCGCCAACGCGAGTTCATGATCGGCGCGATCGTGGTCGCGGTCTGCGTCGCGATGACCTTCGCTTCGCCCTATTTCCTCTCGACGGGCAACATCCTCGCCCTCCTCCTCGGCCTCTCGGTGGAGGCGATCATCGCCGTCGCCATGACCAACCTCATGGTGAGCGGCGGTTTCGACATGTCCGTCGGTTCGATCGTCGCCTTCACGGGGGCCGCCAGCGCGACCCTTCTCGCCGCCGGCTGGCCCGTCGTCCTCGCCGTCGTCGCCGGCCTCGCGATAGGCGCGGCCATCGGTCTGTTCAACGGCTTCATCGTCGCGAAGATCGGCATCAACGCCTTCGTGACGACCCTCGCCTCCCTCAGCCTCTTCCGGGGTCTGACCCTGATCATCACCGAGGGGCGCAACATCTCGGGACTGCCTGACGCCTTCAAGGAAATCGGCCAGGCGACCTTCTTCGGCGTGCAGACGCCCATCATCATCGCGGCCGTTCTCATTATAATTGGCGACATCATGCTGCGCCGTTTCCGTTTTTTCCGGCAGAGTTATTACATCGGCGGCAACGAGCGGGCCGCCCGGCTTTCGGGCATCAACGTCGACGGCATGAAGATCCTCGGCTACACCCTCACGGGCCTTTTCGCGGGACTTGCGGGAATCGTGATGACCTCGCGCCTCGGGGCGGCCTCGATGACGGCCGGCACGGGCCTCGAACTCCGCGTCATCACGGCCGTCATCATCGGCGGAGCCAGTCTGCAGGGAGGGGAAGGCACGGTGCTGGGTGCCTTCCTCGGGTCCCTCCTCATGGCCCTCATCACCAATGCCCTCACCCTCATCGGCGTGGACGTCTACTGGCAGACCTTCGTCATCGGCGCGACCCTCCTCGTCGCCGTCCTCATCGACCAGGCGGGCAAGAAGCGATCCCAGGCCAACGTGGGAGCCCGCCGCATCCCGGTGGCCGGGGCCAGAAGCGCCCTCGCGAAAGGAAGCGGATCATGACAAGCTACGAGCGCGTCAAGGCGGCTCTCGAACACCGGGAGGCCGACCGCATCCCCTTCGACCTCGGCGGTTCCGTCCTCACCGGCATCAACGTACATGCGTACAAAAAGCTCCGGCTTCATCTCGGCCTGCCCGAGCTGACGATCTCATTCGTCGACGAAATGCAACAGCTCGCCCGCGTCGATCAAGACATGCTCGACCGCCTGGAGGTCGATGTGCGCTGCGTCGATCCCTCGCCGCCGGAAGGACCGACCCTGGCGAAGCCGGCCGTCAAAGACGGCGACTACTGGAAAATGGTCGACGAGTGGGGCATCACCTGGAAGATGCCCGTCGAGGGCGGCCATTACTTCGACATGACCGACAGGCCGCTCAAGAACGCCGAGACGGCCGCCGACCTCGAAGCATTCCCCTGGCCCGACCCACGCGAGGCCGCTCGTTTCGCGACTATCAAGGAAAGGGCCGATGCCGCTGTCCATGGCGAGAAGAAGGCCTACATCCTCGGGCGCCAGTACGCAGGCATCTGGGAAACCGCCCTCTGGATGTGCGGCTTCGAGAAATTCTTCGCAGATATGATGGTGAACGAGGAGTTCGCGCACGCCCTCATGCGAAAGATCACCGACCTCAAAATGCAGTATTGGGAGAAAGCCCTGGATGTCGTGGGAGAGAATGTCCTCGTAGTATCGGAGGCGGACGACCTCGCCACCCAGCAAAGCCTCCTCTGCTCGCCGGAACTCTACAAATCCATGGTCCATCCTTACCACAAGGAACTCTTCTCCTATATGCGCAAGAAGGCGAAGGCGCCAATTCATATTTTCTACCACAGCTGCGGGTCGGTGAAACCGCTGATCCCCCTCCTCATCGAGGAAGGCGTCGACGTGCTCAATCCGGTACAGGTGAACGCGGCGGGCATGGACAGCGCCGAGCTCAAGCGCGAATTCGGCAAGGACATCACCTTCTGGGGCGGCGGCGTCGACACCCAGCACGTCCTCCCCTTCGGTACACCCGCGGAGGTGCGCGAGGAGGTCAAACGGCGCATAGGCGACTTGGCGCCAGGCGGAGGTTTCGTCTTCGCTTCGGTCCACAATGTCCAAAGCGACGTGCCGCCGGAAAATTTCATGGCGATGTGGGAGACGATGCGGGAAGTTGGCGTCTATTGAGGGCCGGCGCGTAGAAGCGTCACGACAGCGGCCATTCCGTCGGCCATGCCGCGGCGCTATACTCGCCCGATGCGCGTCCCCGGCATGCCCGGCCCAGGAACATTGCGACGAAGGATATTCCTTTCCTTCGTCGTCTTTCTGCTCGCCCTTTCCCTTCCCTTCGCCGCGATGTTCGCCCTGGTCAACGACCTGGCCCGCAAGCTCAGCGACATGCAATCGAGCCAGGCTGAAATCAGCGCTCTCATCGGCTCGACCGATGAGGCCTACAACGATTTCAGCCGCTTCATCCTGAACGGCGACGACCACTCCCGCGTCGCCTTCGACGAGCGCTCGCTCGCCATCCTCGCCGGGCTCAGGCGGCTCGACCGCGAACTGCCGGAGGAGTTTCATTACAATATCTATGATTTGCGCTCGATGGTGGCGAGCTTCCGCGAGATGGCCGAATCCATCCACGAGGCCTGGGCCATGGGCACAGCGAGAATTTTCATCGACAAGCGCCTGGGTGAACTCGCGCGATTGCGCAACTATATCGAGGGCGAACTCACCAGCCTCCTGACCGCCTACCTCGAACATGTGCGCTCGGCCTCGGAACGACTCAGAGCGTCGCTCGATCTCTATCGCTCGGTGATGACCGCGGCCCTCGCCCTCCTCTTCGTCGCCGGCGCCATCATCGCGGTGAGGATGTCGCGGGGCCTCGCCGAACCCATCCACGAGCTGGCGAATTCGCTCAGGCGCTTTTCCTCGGGCGACCTCGATGTTCCGCCCATCCCCGTGCGCCAGGCCGACGAGATCGGCGTCCTGGTCGAGGCCTTCAACACGATGACCATGGAGATCCGCGCCCATGTATTGGAAATTCGGGAAAAGGCCGCCATGGAAGCGGAACTCGCGGAGCAGGCGAGGCGCGCCCTCGCAGCCGAGAACGCTCTCAAGCAAGCCGAGGTTCGCTATCTTCAGGCCCAACTCAACCCGCATTTCCTTTTCAATGCCCTCAACTCCCTCCTGTCCCTCGCCCGAATCGAGGAGGCACGCCGCACGGCCGAGTCGGCCGAAAGCCTCGCCGCCCTTCTCCGGGCCACGCTGAGGGGCGGCAGCGCGATGACGAGTCTCGGTGAGGAGTTCGACATGCTGGCCAATTACCTCCGCGTCCAGAAGCTCCGCTTCGGCAGGCGCCTCGATTTCGCCCTCGAGCTCCCCCCGGAGCTGGCGCACATCCAGGTGCCGGCCATGATCCTCCAGCCCTTCGTCGAGAACGCCGTCATCCACGGCATCGAGGCCAAGATCGGGGGAGGGCGCGTCGAGGTGGGCGCGGAGAAGACGGCTCAGGAGGAAATAGCCCTAACTATTAGAGACGACGGCGTCGGCTTCGATCCCGCCACAGTCGAAATCGCCCTCGACGCCTCAGCCGCCGGCGAGCATATCGGCATCGCCAACGCCCGCCGCCGCCTCAGCCTCCTCTACGGCGAGGGTCGCGAGTATGTCGCCGTCGATTCGGTCCCCGGAAAGGGCACAGTGCTGCGCATCATGCTGCCCTTGACGGCACCGTGAGCTGCCAGGCTGCGCCATGACCCGCACCGGGTGTTGCGCCATGACCCGCGCCGAGTGGCACCCTGACCCGCACCGGATGGCGCTGTAAGCCGCCGAGGGTCGCGGGCCAATCGGCTTCCCTTCACGGCCCAGGATTCCGCCTCCGCGATCGCGCCCATTCGCGGGGGCTCATGCCGGCCCGCTCCCGAAACAGCTTTCCGAAATAGACGCTGTCGTTATAGCCGACCCGCCGAGCCAACTCCTCGAGCGGCATGTCCCCCTCGGATTCGGCAATCGCCAAGGCGCGTTCCAGGCGAAGCTCCGCCACATAGCCTGCGAAGGTCCGCCCTGTGCATTCGCGAAAGAGGCGCGAGGCGTAGGAAGGGGAGAGTCCAAGCCAGCCGGCTAGGCCCTCGAGACTGATCTCGGCGGTCGGGCAGTCAAGGAAGTATTGGTTGATGGCGACGATGGGGTCGGGGAAGCCTGACCGGGATGGACATCGCTCGACGAGAAATGCCTCAAGGAAGGCCCGCGGCTCCTCGGTGCGAAGTCGTTCCAGCATGGATTCCTCCACACGGAGGGGCGCGTGGCGGTATCGGGCCGATTCGCGTTCGAAGGCATAGCAGAAGGATGCGAGCCTCTCGCGCACGAGGCCCTCCACGCCGGCCCAGAGGGCGATCAGATTCTCAGCCTCGGCGGCCGGGGAAAGCAGCATTCCGTGCAGGGCCAGCCGAATAAGGTTCTCCTCGCGAACGAGAGCGGGCGGCGGGGGCATGGCCTCCTGGCTGGAGCTCGCGCAGCCGGGATCGGGGTCAGGACTCCGTCTCCCGGCACCTCGCTCGATCCTCGCGAGACAGCTCACGACGGTCTTCCTGAATTCCTCCTCCAGCACCGGCTTCAGGAGATAGCCGTCGAGGCCGAGATTCACGGCGCGCTGGGCGAGCGAAAATCGATCGAAGGCCGTCACGATGACGATGCGGGCGTCGGGAATGATCGCGAGAATCTGGGCGGCCGCATCCATGCCATTGAGCCCCGGCATGCGGATATCGACGAAGCAGAGCTGGGGCCGGAAGCGCCGAGCGGACTCGAGCAGGGCCTCCCCGTCGGAGGCTTCCTCGACCTCGCACCGACATTCGGGAATCGACGCGAGCATCTTCGCCAGGCCCGCGCGGGCGAGTTCCTCATCGTCGGCGATGAGGACGCGAGTGGTCATGGGGAGTGCCTCGAATCGACGATCAGGCTGCGCCCCGGACCCCTGAGCACGAGGCCCGCTCCGTCGAGGTCCTTCGAAAGCGCAAGGGTGCCTGCACCCTCCTTTCCATCCAGATCGGCGATGAAGAGGTCGATCGAATCCAGGAGCGCGCCCGGCGCCACAAAGGTGGAACTCAGGACGAGGGGATCCAGCTCGATGCCGAGGTCGAAGCGAAAACCCGCGACGACGCCGGCAACCTGCAAAAGGCCCCGTGCCGCCGCCAATTCCTCCCCGAGGGGGGCGAGGCCTCGCGACGGCCCGATGGCCACGGCCCGGAAGACCCGATCCGCGGCGGTCAGCAGGGCCACCGCATCACTCGTCCTCTCGGCATAGGCCAATTGCGCGGCATGGCCGATAACCGAGCCGACGAGATCCCTGAAGCGCTGAATGGTCACCTCGCCATGATAGATAGGCGCGAGGGCCCGGCGCAAGCCGCGTTGACAAGCCCGCGGCCGGCACTACAATGGCTCCGTGCCAGCAAATGAGGAAATCCGCCTTTGGAGCTCGGGCAAGCGCCCCGTCCCCCCCCGCCCCGAGTTTCCCGAGATATACCCGGAAACGGATGAACGGCATTGGTATGATCTCGAATTCGCCGGATGGGACGCGCCACGGGAAGGCCAGCCCCTGTCGCCGGGCGACGGACCCGCCGGCAAGAAGATCATCAGCATCCATCACCTGGGCGGCCACCCCTACATGGCCGAATACGATCGCGGGCTTCTTCGCGAGGCCGAGCGCTTCGGGATGGAGCTCGAGATCCTCCATTCGGGCTGGGATCCCGAATTGGAGGCGGAACTTGTCCGCCGTGCAGTCCGCGAAAGGCCGGACCTCATCATCATCTGCCCCGAGCAGGCTGTCGGCTCTGCCGCACTTTTCCGCAAGGTGCACGCCGCGGGCATTCCCCTCATAGCCTCCAACCTCCTTCCGGAACGCGAAGCCTTCCGCCACCTGGTCGCCTGGACCGGTCCCGACGACTGGGGACAGTTCCGCCTCCTCGCGAGGCGCTTCGCCGAACTCATGGGAGGCGAAGGAGGCTATTGCCTCGTCAACCACATCCCCGGCTCCTCGGCCCACATCGCGCGGCACTGGGCGGTGGTAACCGAACTCGCCAAAATGGCGCCCCGAATGGAGCTGCTCGACGTGGCCGATACCGGTCTCGACACCTCCGCGACGAAGGACGCGGTCCTCGCCTGGCTCCGGCGCTTCGGAAAAAAACTGGGAGGCATCATCTCGGCCGACGATTCCCTGGCCCAGCTCGGCGTCAACCTTGCCCTCGAGGAGAGCGGCCGCGAGGACATTCTGCGTGTCGCCAACGGCGCCACGACCATGGGCATGCGTTTCATCAAAGAAGGCAAGCTGGCCGCCATTACCTGGCAGTCCCCCGAACTCGACGGAGCCCTCGCGATCCGCACCGCCGCCGACTGGTTCAACGGCCTGGCTGTGGAGCCCATCCGCTACCTGCCTCTCAGCCTCATCGATCCGGGCGACATCGACGAATTTCTCCTCATGGGACAGGAGCGCCCGCCCGTCGACCTGGACCTCCTCTCCCACCTCGTCGCGGACTGCGACGCCCGGGGAGTCGAGCGCTTCTTCGACGACCTCCTCGTGCGGTTCCGCCAGGAACGAATCCTGCCCGAAGAATGGTTCCGCGGTTTCTCGATCGAGCTCCTCTCCCGGCTCGCCGCCATCGCGCGGGCCGCCGAACCGCCGCTCACCGATCTTTATTCCAATTACGAAAGTCTTTTCAAGCAGCTCTTCCTCCAGCCCACCCCCGTCGACACCCTCGCGTGGCTTCGCGGCCTCGCCGGCCGGATAATGGAAGGCCTGCAGGCCCGGCGCAACGAGTGCATCCCCCTCGCCGACCGCCTTCGCGGTCATATCGAAGTCCATTTCCGCGAGGCCATGTCGCTCAAGCTCCTCGCCGGGCGCTTTGGCATCTCCGCCGCCTACCTCGGCAAGGTCTTTCGCGAAGGCAACGGCTGCTCCTTCTCGGCCTACCTCAACGAGATCCGCGTGGCCGCCGCCCTGCGCATCCTCCAGACCCGCAAGGTCAAGGCGAAGGAGGTCGCGGCCGCCGTCGGCTATTCGGACGCCGACTACTTCTGCAGCGTGTTCAGGAAGCTCACGGGGATGCATCCCTCCAAAGTGGAGATAGAGAACCGTGGCGAGGCTTGAGGGCCACCTCGAAGCGGCACTTCATCGGAACTGTCGCCCGCGGCCTCCCGTCCTGATCTCGTCCACCATGGCGTCGAAGTTCTCCAGAGGCGTGTCCAATTGCACATGGTGCGTCGGCCCGATGATGAGCCCTCCCCTCGCGCCGAGAGTTTCCAGCCGCAGTCGCACCTCCCGTCGGACATCGTCGGGACTGCCAAAGGGAAGGGTATGCTGCTCGTCCATCGAGCCCCAGAAGCAGAGACGATCGCCGTAGAGACGCTTGAGCTTGGCGGGATCCATGCAGGCCGGCTGGACGGGGTTGAGGACGTCGAGGCCGATCTCGACGAGCTCGGGGAGTATCTCCTCGATATTGCCGTCGGAGTGATAGGCGATCTTGATGTCGGGCTTGATGGCCTTTACCTCTGAAATGAACCGTGCCATCCGTGGCTTGAGAAAACGCCGCCATGTTTCGGGCGACATGAGCATCCCCTTCTGGGTGCCGACATCGTCGCCGGTCCAGATCATGTCGACCCCCATTTTGGCCAAGCGCTTGGCTGCCGCGAGGTGGTAGAGAAAGGGGATGTCGAGAATGGCGTCCGCGAGCTCCGTGTCGGTCACCATGTCCATGAGAAGGGTTTCCAGACCGCGCAGGGCCCAGGCCGCCTCGAAGATCGTCGTCACCGTCGCCCCGACGATCCAGTACTCAGCGCCGTGAAGCTCGAGAAGCCTGGCGCTGTCGGCATAGAGCTCCGGCCTCTCGGGATCGGGGGCCTTATACGAACCGAGGGCCTTTTCGTCGGCCAGAGGATGACCGCTTATCTCGGTGTAGCACCCGGTACCGAAGGGTGTGGCATATTCGGTCGAGCGCCAGCCGACGCCCCACTCGTCGGTGTAGTCGTCGCCGGAATAGTAGGAATTGGCCCAACCCACCGAAGTGAGGAGGATGTCCTCGTCGAGTTCAATCTCGAGATCGTAGACATTGCCGCCGCCGTGGGGATTGTGGGTCTTTCCGGCAGCCTGTCCCCTCCTCGCGCGGAGGCGGGCAGCGAACTCGGGCGTAAAGCTGATCTGCATGGGGCAGCGATCGGGCGCCTCGTGGGCAAGGGCGGAGACGACGCGATCGCGGTGTTTCATGGCCATGGATTTCCCCTCTCCAAACACTGCTTAATCATAAATACAACATTCGTAAATAGTACTGCTTTTCTGAAAGTTCCTTCCGGATGTCAGCCCCTTCGAACAGGATCTTCTTCACGGCGTCCGCGAAGAGGCGCATGGCCTTTTCGAACATCGGATTCTGCGCGTCCAGACACCTCGAATGACGGAGCTGTTCCCGAAAAACGGAAAAGAAGCCGTCCGAAAAATCGGAGGTCGCCGCCATCTGCCTGGAGGGAGGAAGTAGACCTACTTGGGAACAATACCAGCCAGAAAGCTCAGGATCGCCGGTCAAGGCCCCCACAAAGCGCGCGGCGTAGAGTTTGTTGACGCTCTGGGACGAAATCGCCAGCGCATGATTGTACATGAGCGACCTGGCCTCGCCGCCTTCGCGGGCGGGAGTCATCAGGACCTGGAAATCTTCCTCGAAAGGCCTCCCTGTGGCCTCTTCCATGAGGTACTTGATCCAGGGGCCGTCAAGAAAGAAACCCACGCGGCCTTCGGCGAAGCGCCTGCGAATCGCCACCACGTCGGAAGCGAAGACCCGCGTGCCCGCGACAAAATCGTGCAGCCAGGCGAAGGCCGCCCGATTTTCCGCGGAATCAAAGCAAAGATCGCCCCGTGCATCGACGAATTCGCCATCGAAAGCCTGAACAAAGGGGTAGATGCTGAGATAGTCCGTCTCTACCCCCTCCCCCCGCCACAAGCCGAAGGCGGCCGGGGCCTTGTCTCCGGGAATGGCGCTGATCTTCCGACAGCAATCGCGAAAGTCGCCGAGGGTCATGGTCGCAGCCAGGTTCTCGATGCCGGCCCGGCGCAGCACGCTTCGATTGGCGATCAAGGCCAGCGGGCCGAGGCCCCATGCCACCGAATAGATCCTGTCCTGACACGTGCCGCCGAAGAGATCCTGCACCGGCAATCGCGAGGAGATATTTCCCGGGTCGAGCAGCTCGTCGAGGGGGTGGAAGGCACCCGCCGAGGCGAAAGCGCTTGTCCAGTGTGAAGCGACCTGGACGACATCGGGAGCTCTTCCAGAGGAAATGAGGCGCGTGAGGGTGCCCCGGATTTCCGGATAATTCCCCGGAATTATGTCGATCTTCATGGGGGGGTACTTCTCTTCGAAACGACGCACGAGCTCACCGAGAATGGCTTCGCCCCTGGGCGTCTCCCCCATCCAGCTCAGAAAGCTGATCCGAATTTCTTTCTCCGAGACCATGGTGCCCTTGCCCTGCTTCTTCACAAGGACGCCGTCGGCCACGAGGAGGGCCAGGGCCTGGCGGACCGTGGAAACGCTGGTCCCGAACTCGTCCGACAATTTCGATTCGCTGGGGATCAGGTCACCCGGAGGATAAAGACCATCGACGATCTTCTTGAGAAGAATATCCTTCACCTGGAGATAGAGGGGATTGTAATTGACCCGTTTAATTTCCAATCGGCTCCTCTTCACACCGATGATCCCGGCGATTTCACGGATTTTGGCGGACTCGTGCCAGCGATTCCATCATGTCTCATTCGCTTTTCACTCATGCGAATGACCTGATGTTTTGCTCCTTCTCCCCCTTTGTCAATCGGTAAACAACGATTCCCTCGGCTTCACTGCAGCGCTGCAGATGGCGAGGCACAAGGGCCGCAAACCCGGATTGGCCCGCAATACCCTTCCCGGCTTTTTTCCATCCTCGCGTCCCTAAAAATCCATTCACGGTTCCGACAATCGACTCAATAGTGGTCTTCAAGAAAAGGCGCGGCGAGCCTCGCGCGTCAGAACCATCCGCCTTGCGGCGGGCCGGGAATAAACAGGAGAGACCCCATGATGTCGAGTCGCGAACGGACTCTCAGGGCCTTCGGCAAACTCAAGGGAAAGCCGGACCGGCCGCCATTCCAATTCGATCTCTGCCGATCGCTGACGGAAGAATTCGGCCGCAGACTCGGCATCGTTCCCGAATATGCCCTTTCGTACTATGAAGACCTGACCTACCGGATTTCGGCCAACGCCATACGAACGGCTCTCGGCTCCGATTGCGTCGTGGTGGGCGCCACGGTACCGCGCGGCTTCGTGCCGAAGGCCGCTCCCTCGGGACAGGGCGTCACCGTCAACGAATTTGGCATGTGGATGAAACCCACGGCGCTTTACACGGAAGTCGTGAAGTGTCCCCTCGCCGAGGCGAGCTCCGAAAAGGACCTTGCGGCCTGGACCTTCCCCGACCCCTACGCCCCGGGCAGATTCGAGGCTGCGAGGCGGGACATCGACCGCTTCGGCAAGGACTTCTTCATAATTGGCGATGTCGAACTCTCCCTGTTCGAGCTGGCTTGGCACCTCGTGGGCCTCGAAAAATACCTCATCGCCTTTTCGATGGAAGAGGCCTGGATCGAAACCCTCAACGACATGGTCGAGGAATGGACGGGGGCCCTCGCCCTGCAGCTCGTCTCGATGGGCGTCGACGCCATCTGGCTGGGCGAGGATCTCGGCACCCAGACATCCATGCTCATTTCGCCTGACATGTGGCGCGAACGCCTCAAACCGCGCTACGCGAGGCTCATCCGGAGGCTCAAGCGGGCCAACCCCGACCTGCTCGTCGCCTTTCATTCCGACGGGGCCGTGGCTCCCCTCATCGACGACTTCATCGAGCTGGGCGTCGACATCTACAACCCCGTCCAGCCCAACGTTCCGGGTTCCGATCCGGAAGAACTGCAGCGTGCCTATGGCGGACGCATCGCCTTCTTCGGCGGCATAGACCAGCAGGTCCTCCTTCCCGCCGGCGACGAAAAGGCCATTCGCGCCGAGGCCGCGCGAAGGGTTGGAATCATGGGAAGGAACGGCGGTTACCTCCTCGCGCCCGCTCACATAGTACAGGCGGATGTGTCTCCGGAAACGCTGCTCTGCCTCCGCGACGCGGTGAATTCGATTGGGTCGGAGAAAGCGCCCTCCGCCCTTCCGTGATTCGCCGATGGATCGCTCCATCTGTTTGAAAAAGCGGAACGTAGTTTCCGCCAATGCAATAGGAGGCCTTATGAGAAAGTTGCTGCTGTCGTTGATGGCGATGCTGGCCCTGGCTTCGGTCACGCCGGCTTTCGCGCAGAAAACCTACCGGGTGGGGGTGATTCCCAAGTTCATCGCCGAGGATTACTTCATCGCCTGCGAGCGGGGTTTCCGCCAGGCGGAGAAGGAACTCGGCAACATCAAGGTCGAGTGGATCGGAGATACGATGTCGCAGACCTCCGCCGCCAACCAGAAGAACTACATTCAGAGTTTCATCGACAAGGGCTATGACGCGATCCTTGTATCCGCCCTCGATCCGGAAAGCTTCGCCGACACCCTCCGCGCCGCCAGGGCCAAGGGTATCAAGGTCATCACCTGGGATGCCGACGTCAATCCGACGGCACGCGACTATTTCGTCAATCAGGCCGAGAGCGACCAGATTGCCATCCAGCTCCTCAAGGGCCTGGCGGGTGATCTCTCCAGCTACACCGCCTCGAACAAGGCGACCGTGGCCCTCGTCTCCACCACCAACGATTCTCCGAATCAAAACGCCTGGCTCAAAGCCATCATCGGGGAATACAACAGCAAGAAGACGACGGACTACAAGCACATCAACCTTCTCTCCGGCGACAATCAAATCGTCTACGCAGGCAACGATCAGGGCGCGGCGGAAGAGCAGGTCAAATCGCTCCTCAGCGCGAACCGAAGCCTCAAGGGCATCATCGCCCTCTCGTCCCTGACCGTCCCCGCCGTCTCCGCAGCCCGCGACCAGCTCGGCATCAAGGATTCCATCAAGATCGTCGGCGTCGCCGTCCCCGAGTCCTCGCGCAAGGACATGCAGGCGGGCAAGATGTCGGCCGTCGTTCTCTGGCAGCCCTTCGACCTCGGCTACCTCACCCTCTACGTGACGGAAGCCGTACTCCAGGGCAAGGCCCCCAGCGGCGCCACCTTCAAGTCGCCCCTCTCCGGCACGAACATGACGGTCAGCTTCCTCGACGGCAAGACGCCCGTTCTCTATCCGGCCGCCGGCCACAAGATCATGGCCGACCACGTGATCATCCTGGGCGATCCAATCGTCTGGAACCTCAAGAACATCGACAGGTTCCGCGGCTATCCCGACCTTGCCAGCGGCATGGCCTGGTTCAGGAAGTAACCGAGACCTCCGACGACGCGCTCGGTGGGAATGGAATGTTCCGCCGAGCCGTCGATTGCCGGATTCCCGATCTGGGGTAGGATGGAAGCATGCAAGAGGAAAACGAATCGCGCGGGTCCGACACGATCCTGCGCATGCGGGGTATATGCAAATCCTTCCCCGGGGTCAGGGCGATCCATGACATGGATATCGACCTTCGGCGAGGCGAGGTGCACGCCATCTGCGGCGAAAACGGGGCCGGCAAGTCGACACTGATGAAGTTGATCACGGGCGTCTATCAGCCCGATTCCGGCTCGATGGAACTCGACGGTCACCCCCTCGTGGTCCACAACCCGAACGACGCCTACGCCAAGGGAATCGCCATCATCTTTCAGGAGACGAGCCTCTTCCCCGACCTCAGCATCCTCGAAAACATCTTCATGGGGCACGAAGTCCGGAAACCCCTCCTCGGCTTGGCGAAGGGGCCCTCCTATCTCGATTATCCCGGAATGCGTGCCAGGGCGCGCGCGATATTCGAACGCCTGGGCATGACCATCGACCTCGAAAGAAGGGTCGCTGAGCTCAGCGTCGCCTCGAGGCAGATGGTCGAGATCGCAAAGGCCCTGTCCTTCGATTCGCGAATCCTCATCCTCGACGAACCCACCGCGGCCCTGACCAACAAGGAAGTCGATACGCTGTTCTCGACGATCCGCAAGCTCCGGGGAGCGGGCGTTTCAATGCTGTACATCAGCCATCGCCTCGACGAGATCTTCGAAATCGCCGACCGGGTGACGGTGATTCGCGACGGTGAATTTGTCAATTGCGACAATGTTTCCGCCGTGACCCGCGACCGCCTCGTCTCCTGGATGGTGGGCAGGACCCTCGACACCCTCTATCCGAAGGAGAATGTGGCAATCGGCGAGGTGATCTTCGAGGCGCGGGGCGTCCGGCAGGACGGCGTAATCGAAGGCGTCGATTTGGCTCTCCGCAAGGGGGAGATCCTCGGCATCGCGGGCCTCGCGGGGGCGGGGCGGACGGAGCTGGCGCTTCTCCTCTGCGCCCTGGCCCGCAAGGACGGAGGAGAGATCAGACTGGACGGGGCAATAGTCGATCTTCGCAATTATCAGGACGCCATGGCGCGCGGGATTTTCTACATCTCCGAGGATCGGCAGAAATGCGGCCTCGTCCTCCCGATGACGATACGGGAGAACATCAGCTTTCCTCTCCTTCGGAGCATCTCCGGCCTTCTCGGCATAGTGGATTTGCGGCGCGACAGGGATCTGGGAGCCACCTACATGGAAAGTCTGGCTATCAAGGCCCCGGGGATGGATTTCATCGTGAACAACCTCTCGGGAGGCAATCAGCAAAAGGTATCAGTGGCCAAGGCCCTCGCGACGAAGCCGCGCATCCTGATCCTCGATGAGCCGACCCGCGGTGTCGACGTGGGGGCCAAAAGCGAAATCCATCACATCATCAGCAATCTCGCCAAGTCGGGAACCTCGATTCTCATGATCTCGAGCGACCTGCCGGAAATCCTCGGGATGAGCGACCGGGTTCTCGTGATGAAGAAGGGCGCCAAACAGGGTGAGCTTTCGCGGGCGGAGCTCAGCCAAGAAAAAATCCTCCACCTGGCGCTGTAAGGACGGGACCAATGGAAAAGAAAAGAGTCGTCACGCGGGAGTTCACGCTTGGCGCGATAGTGCTGATCTTCATGATCTTTCTCGCCCTCACCACCGGCTTCGGCAGCACCAGCGGGCTCTTCAGCATGATGCTCGATGTGAGCCCGACCATGATAGGCGCCATCGCAATGGCCCTCATCATTTTCACCGGCAATATCGATATCTCGGCCGGGACCATCCTCGGTTTCGTCGGCTTCGTGGCGGCCATACTCGCCAAGGCGGGCCTGCCCTTCTACGTCTTCATGCCCGCGGGCATCCTCACCGGCATGGCCCTGGCGAGCCTCAACGGATGGATAAGCGTCACCTTCAAGGTACCCTCCATCGTGGTGACCCTCGCGATGAACATGGTCCATATCGGATTCTACGTGACTTTCCTGCCCAATGCCGGCTGGGTACTCAACCTGGCCGACTCCTTTACTTTTTTGGGGCAGGGAAGATTCTTCGACCTGGTGCCCTACATCTTCGTGATCGCCCTGGCCGTCTCCTTCCTATTTATGTGGATCGTGAAGTACACGAAATTCGGCAAATCGCTCTATGCGGTGGGCGGCAACCGGCAGGCCGCGATCTACGCGGGCATCGATCCGAACGCCACCATCATGAAGGTCTACCTGGTCGAGGGCCTGTTGCTCGGGATAGCGGGGATCCTCAAGGCGACCACCGCCAACCGGCTCATGCCCTCGGTCTTCCAAGGAAGGGAGATGATCTTCATCGCCGCCGCCGTCGTCGGGGGAGTCAACATAATGGGGGGGAGCGGGAAGGTGCTCGGAGCCGTATTCGGGGCGCTCCTCGTCTATCTCCTCAGCATTGCGATGATTTATCTGGGATTCCAGGACTACTACCAATTCGCGCTCCAGGGAATCATCGTCCTCATCGCGGTTTTCATCACCGTGACGGATTGGCGACCGCTGCGGAAGCGGATCGCCCGGGCCTTCGGTCAGGGACGGCTTCCCGAAGGCGGCAGGGCATGACCGAAGCCGCAGGAAATCGCGCCCTTCCGGGCTTCAGGTTCACGTACCAAGGGGCTCTCGGCATCCTCCTCCTGGCCCTCATCGCGTTGTTCGGAATCAGGCAACCGGTGTTCTTCCATCCAGAGGTCCTCCTCGACTCGACCACCATCGTCGGGGAGGTCGGCATCATGGCCCTGGCCATGACCTTCATCATCACGACGGGCGGCATCGACCTCTCCGTGGGCTACATTCTTCAGCTCAGCGCCATAGTCTTCGGCGTCGTATTCAAGAATTCGGGCAGTCTTGCCCTCGCTATTCCCGCGGCCCTGGCCTCGGGAACCCTCTGCGGCCTCTTCAACGGCTTCATCATTTCCCGAACGAAGATTCCGCCCCTCGTCACCACCCTGGCGACGATGAATCTGTTTCGGGGCATTTCCTTCATAATTGCAGGTACAAATTCCTATACCGGATTTCCGGAGGGCTTCAAGCTCATCTCCACTTATCTCGTGTTCGGGGCCATCCCGGTCCAGTTTCTGTATTTCATCGTCTTCTTCATCTTCTTCCACCTGGTATATTCGCGCGGCAGCCTGGGGCGCTATCTTAAGGGCATCGGCTTCAACGAAAACGTCCTCGTCTTCTCGGGGGTACGGACGAAGCGCATTCTCCTCGGCGTCTACACCCTGGCGGGCCTCATGTGCGCCGTGGCTGCCCTCGTCTACCTCGGCCGACTCTCCGCGGCCAAGACAAGCATGGGCAACGATCTCAATCTGCAGGTGATAACGGCGGTGGTTCTCGGCGGCACCGCGATCACGGGAGGGGTCGGCAGCGTGCTCGGCACCTTCATCGGCGTACTCATCATCGGTGTACTGAGGAAGGGTTTCACGCTCATCAACTTCAGCGGCAACATCTTCAACTTCACGCTGGGTCTCATCCTCATCGTCTCGCTCATCGTGTTCTCCGTGCTCGAGGAGAGGAAGAAGAAACTGCGCAAACCTCGATGAGGGGCGCCGACACCGGAACCGGGGCTGCTCCAGCAAGCGGCGGCCGCCTCCGGAAAGGCGGAATCACTCCCT
>JAJXVS010000046.1 GCA_021782015.1 bacterium
GACCTCCAGGGGCGCCACTTCGACGTTGACGCGACGGATGGAGGCGATCTTCCCGCTGCGGGGCGAGGGCTCCCGCACCTGGTAGATTCTTTCGATCGCGCCAACCAGCCTGTCGACGGTCTCCTCACTCGACTCGCCCGAAAGGACGAGGAGCCGCTTGTGGCCTTCCCTGAGGAGTGCCCGGGTTTCGAGCTCTATCTCGTCGAGCGAAAGCGAGCGCCGGACGAGGGACTGGTTGGGGGCGCGAAAGGCGCAATATAGACAATCGTTCGAGCATTTGTTCCCGATATACAGGGGGGCGAAGAGGACGAGTCGCCGTCCGTAGATCGCTTCCTTGGCCCTGCCTGCCGTCGCGAGGAGTTCCCCCTCCAGTTCGGGATCCTCGATATTGAGGAGGACCGCCACCTCGTCGGCCGAGAGTCCCTGGAGGCGGGAGGCCTTGGAGAGGATCGCCCGGACCCGTTCCGCTTCCGGTCGGGCGTCGGAAATTCGGTTGCCGATCTCCTCGACGTCAATAAAGGTTCGTGTCGATTCCCTCGTCAGAGCGTTCGCCATCGCTGGCCTCCTTGAATTTGGTGAGGACCGAGGTGACCTGGATTCCGGGGAGGCGGCCGATTTTGCCGGTGAGGGCGCCGAGTTCGTCGGTGTCGCCCTCCACCACGAGGGAAATGAGGGAAATGCCCTTGCCGCGCATCGGCAAGCCAAGGCGCGCGACAATGAGCTCTGCGCCTTCGCCAAGGATGGCGTTGAGCCGGGAGACGCTCGAGCGATCACCGATGATGATCGCTACGATGCCGAGCCGCTTTTCCATCGGATACTTCCTCCGGGTCGGGGACTGGCCGCAAGCGCGTGCGCTTGCTTGCTTCCTCGGGCAAGAATGATCCGGCCCTCAGAATACCGTCGTGGACGGTTTCAGGCTTTATTTATAGATTCTATTTTAGCGATAGTCAAGGCGCCTTCACCGCGATGTAGGCGCTGAATGCCTACTTTTTCTCCGCCTTTCGACGCGCAATGAATAGCCAGACAATGAGATAGGCCGCTGAAACAAATCCCACGATGAAAAGGCTCCCCACGATGTCCGCGAGGTGGTGGACTCCGGCGTAGACCCTCGCAAGGCCCACGATTACCGCAAAGGCCAGTCCCGCGACCCCCGCCCAGGGGTTGACGGTCATCGCTATGGCCGCCATCGCCGAAAGGAGGAGGGTGTGGTCGGAGGGAAAGCCATTATCCGACGAGGAGGGGATAAGGGGCGTCGTTCCCTGAACAATAAAAGGCCGGGGGTCCTGCACGAGGGCATTGAGAATGAGCGAGATTCCGAAGGAGAGGCCGCCGATGACGAGGGCTGCGATGAAGAGGGCCTTCCAGCTTTTGCGATGAAAAACGAGGAGGTAGAGGACTTCCGCGAGGACGACGGGAATGAAGAGGTAACGGGCCGTGAAGGCGATGAGGGATTGCATGGCGCGAAAGTAGCATTTTCGGGCGCCGATCGACCACTGGTCCGCCTTTGTCCACGACCGGACTTGCCATTGTCAGGGCGCCCGTGTTACTTTCCATTTGCCGATTGGAGGAGCGATCCCCATCAGTAGCCCGTCCGGAGGAAGCGATTTCCGGTGATGGTGGGCAAAAGGGGAGGATCGCCGAAGGGCTTGGGTTCGCAACCCTGGCCTTGGACGTCCGGGCTAATACCCGGCGGCTGTCGCGGGGCCATGTCCCGCGGAGTGCCATCGCAAGCCGCCCTCACCCACCGCGGTCGGAAAGACCCGGGCGGTTTCTTTGGGATCTCCATCGGATTGGAGGTCCTCCGTGTTTAACCTTCAATCCGTGGAATCGAAGGACTTTCCTCTGCTGGAAGCCCTCTGTTCCACGTATAGTCCCGGCGGCGACGAGGCCCGCCTCCTTCCTCTGCTCTTGCCCGAACTCGAGGCGATGGGCGGTACAGTCCTGCGCCAGGAAGTGCCCGGCGGTAGGCCCAACATCCTCGCCACCTGGGGCGAGCCGCGCGTTCTCTTCAACACCCATCTGGATGTCGTGCCGCCGCGGATTCCCGTCTCGATCGAGGGCGGGCGCCTGCGCGGCCGCGGGGCCTGCGATGCCAAGGGGCAGATCGTCGCCCAGCTCGCCGCGATTCGGCGCCTCCTCGCCGAGGGGAGGAGCGGCTTCGCCTGGCTGGGCGTTTCCGGCGAGGAAAGCGACTCGGCGGGCGCGGTCAAGGCCCTCGAGTTGCGTGAGAGCCTCCCCCATCTCCGCGCGGTGGTCGTCGGCGAGCCGACGGGGAACAGGCTGGCCGCCGGCCAGAAGGGCTTCGTCCGCCTTCGTCTTTCCTGCGAGGGCACGGCGGCCCATGGGGGCCTGCCCGAGCTCGGGCACAATGCCATCCTCGACCTTCTGGACTGGATCGACAAGTTGCGCGAACTCACCGCCTTTGTCCATCCCAGCCTCGGCTCCGAGGTCTGGAACCTCGGCACCATTTCCGGAGGCCGCGCCTCCAATGTGGTGGCCGATCATGCCGAGGCCGAGCTCACCCTCCGGCTCGTGCCGGGGGGGAATCTCTACGATTCGCTTTGCGCCCTCGGGCCGCCGGGCGGCAGGGTCGAAGAACTCGTCAGGGACCCCTGGGACGAGTTCTCCACGCCCCCCGGCTTTCCATCCGGCCCCGTGCCCTTCGGCTCCGACCTTCCCATGCTACGCGCCCTCGCCCCCGGCGGCGACGCCCTCCTCTGCGGGCCGGGCGAGCCATCGGCTGCCCACACTCCCGACGAATCTCTCACCATCGACGAGCTCGCCTCCGGCATCGATCTCTTTGCCGCCCTGGGCGCCCTCTATCTCGAATCCGCGCGAGGGCCCATTCCCTTCGGCCCTGCGGCATAATTGGAGTTGTCATGAATCGCATTCCCGTCACCGTTTTGGGCGCCACTGGCGTCGTCGGCCAGCGCTTCGTCAGGCGCCTCGCCTCCCACCCCCTTTTCGAGGTCACCTGCCTCGCCGCGAGCGAGCGCTCGGTCGGCAAGAAGTACTCGAAGGCCTGCGACTGGCGCCTGCCCGGCGAACCCTTCGCCGGCCTCGGTGACCTGATTCTCGAGCCCTGCGAGCCCGACCGGGCCTTGTCGCAATTGGTATTTTCTGCCCTCGATACGGCCCCCGCCCGCGAAATAGAGCCCCTCTTCGCGGCGGCCGGCGCCATCGTCTTCTCGAACGCCTCGACCTTCAGGATGGAGGAAGACGTTCCCCTCCTCGTGCCCGAGCTCAACTCGGCCCACCTCGGCCTCCTTGAGGTGCAACGGCGCAAGAGGGGCTGGAAGGGCGGCATCGTCTGCAATCCCAACTGCACGACGACAGTCCTCGTGGGCGCCCTCGGTCCACTCCACCGCGCCTTCGGGGCCGAGGCCGCCCTGGCCGTGAGCATGCAGGCCCTGAGCGGCGCCGGCTATCCAGGCGTGGCCAGCCTCGACGCGGTCGGCAATGTCATCCCCCTCATCCGGGGCGAGGAGGAGAAGGTCGAGACCGAGGCCCGCAAGATCCTCGGCACCTTCGACGGCGAGCGCATAATCGAGGCGCCGATCGCCATTTCCGCGGCCTGCAACCGGGTGCCGGTGGTGGACGGCCATACCATCGCCGCCAGCATCAGGCTTCGCGGCAATCCGCATCCGGCCGACATCATCGCGGCTCTTGAGGCCTTCGTGCCCGATACCGAAGGGCTCGGGCTCCGTTCGGCGCCCGAGAGGTTCGTCGCGGTACGGCACGAGGCCGACCGTCCGCAGCCGATCCGCGACGTGGAGGAGGATGGGGGCATGCGCATCCAGGTGGGTCGCGTGCGGCACTGCTCCCTTTTCGGGTCCAAGATGGTCATACTCGGGCATAACACCGAGAGGGGCGCGGCCGGCGGATCGATGCTGAACGCCGAAATGGCCGCGGCCCGCGGTTTGCTGTGAGAAGGATCGCGGCCCCGGGGCCGGCGCCTCAGGGTGCCGTCCTCCACCGGGGACGAAAGGAGTTGCCATGAGAATAGGTCTATTCGGTGCCGGTCGCCTCGGATCGGCGGTGATGTCGGCTGCGCGCGGGGCTGGGCACGAGATCGTCTGGGCCCTCGAAGGGCCGGGCGATCCCCCATCGAAGCCCGACATCGCCCTCGACGCGAGCCACGCCTCGGGAGTCGCCGCCCATCTCGAATGGGCGCGGAGGACGGGCTGTCCGATCGTCATAGGTACGACGGGTTGGGACAAGGGCCTTCTCGAAGGGGCTGCGACCTGGGGCATCGGGGTGATGGTATCGCCCAACTTCAGCCTCGGCGTCGCCTTCATGCGGCGGGCGGCCCTGGCTCTCGGTCGCTTCGCCGCCCTGACTGACCCCTCCGTTGTGGCGGGCGGGGCGGGCAGTCCCCTAGCCGCCGGCGTGGCGGGGCAGGCCGTCGCCGGGCAGGCCGTCGCCGGGCAGGCCGTCGATCTCGCCATCCTCGAGCGCCACCACAACAAGAAGGCCGACGCCCCGAGCGGGACGGCCAAGCTTCTCGCCGAGGCCCTGGTGGAGGGCGACCGCGAGGGCGGCGGCCCCTTCGATGGCTGGGTCATGGGAGCGGCCCGGCCCGGCAAGGTGAACATGGCGAGTCTCCGCGCCGGGGACGAGGTCGGCTACCACGAAATGCGCTACGAGTCCGCGGCCGAGACCATCGTGTTCTCCCACGACGCCCATTCGAGGGCGGTCTTCGCGACGGGTGCGGTCCGCGCCCTCGAATGGATGGCCGGAAAGAAAGGTCTTTATAGTTTCGACGATTTCGCCGCCTCCCTCATCGACCCGCTTTTCTCGAAGGTTCCCTCGTGAGCGGGACCAAGGGGCGGGCCATGACGAGTTCCGAGCTGGCCCGTTTCTTTTCGCGGCCGATGGAGGACATCCTTGCCGACGGGGCCCTCGCCGAGGCACTTCCCGCCCTCCTGTCGGCCCTCGAGGCTGGCGCCGTGCGCGCCGCCGAAAGGGCTCCCGACGGGGCCTGGAACGCCATCGTCTGGGTAAAGACCGGCATTCTCGCGGGTTTCCGCTCGACGGGCATCGTACCCTTCGCCGAATGGCCGGGTGGGGCCGCCGACAAGTCGGCCTTCCCCCCTCGACGCCTTGTGCCAGCCGACGAGGTGAGGATGGTGCCCGGCGGTTCCTCGGTGCGGAGCGGCGCGCGGCTGGGAAAGGGCGTCGTCATCATGCCGCCGGCCTACATCAATGTCGGCGCCTGGGTGGGCGAGGGGACCATGGTTGACAGCCACGCCCTCGTCGGTTCCTGCGCTCAGGTGGGATCAAGAGTCCACGTGTCGGCCGGGGTCCAAATCGGAGGCGTCCTGGAGCCGGCCGGGGCTCGTCCGGTCGTCGTAGAGGATGGCGTCTTTCTCGGCGCCCTCTGTGGCCTCGTCGAGGGGGTCGTCGTGAGGTCCCGGGCCGTCCTCGCCCCGGGCACCATCCTGAGCGCCTCGACGACCATCTACGATCTGGTGAAGGGAGAGGAGTTGCGGGGCGAGGTGCCCGCCGGCGCTGTCGTTGTGCCCGGCTCCCGTCCGGCCAAGGGCGACTTCGCGGCGCACAGGGGTATTTCCCTCTACGCGCCCTGCATCGTAAAGTACCGCGACGAGGGCACCGACGCGGCGACGGTCCTCGAGGAGGCTCTTCGTTGACGCTTTCGCGCGACTCGCTTTTCGCACTCTCCGATGAGGAAGCCCTGGCCCTCGCCGAGGAGCACAGCACTCCTTGTTTCGTCTATCGCGTCGATCGCGCGACGGCCCGTTTCAAGGCTCTGCGGGCTGTCCTGCCCAAGCGGGCCCGGCTCGCCTACGCCGTCAAGGCCAACCCCCACCCCAGCCTCATCGCCGCCTTCGCCCGGGAGGGCTCCTATTTCGACTGCGCCTCGGATGGGGAGCTGACGCGGGTGCGCTCCGCCGGCATGCCCGGTTCGCGCATCCTTTTCGCCGGACCCGGCAAGAGCGCCAACGAGATCAGGCTGGCTGTCGGTCTGGGCGCGCGCATCCAGGCCGACGGCATCGAGGACCTGGAGCGCATCGACGCGGCCCTCGCGAGGCTGCCCGGGGCCCAGCTCCCCCTCGCCATCAGTCTCCGCGTGCATCCGGGCGAGGCTTCGGGCGTGGCCGAGGCGAACCGCATCATCGGAGGAGCGGGCCCCTCGGCCTTCGGCGTGGACGAGGAGGACCTCTCCGCCTTCCTGCGCGAGGCCCGACGCATCGAGAGCGTAAGGATAGCCGGCCTCCAGGTCTTCGCCGCGAGCAACGAGAGGGACGCCGAGCGCCTTCTGTCCAACCATCGCGCCGCCCTCGCCATCGCCGAGCGCATGACGCGCGACGAGGCCCTGACCCTCGATCTCGTCGACCTCGGTGGCGGCCTCGGAATCCCTTATAGTTATGAAGAAAGTGAACTCGACATCGAAGCCTTCGGCAAGGGCCTCGAAAGGCTCCTCCGCGCGAACGACTGGTACGAGGGCGACCTCGTGGTCGAGCCCGGCCGCTGGCTCGTCGGCCCCGCGGGCGTCTACCTGAGCCGCGTCGTCCGGACCAAGCGCAGCCGAGGGGTCGATTTCGCCGTCATGGAGGGTGGCGTCAACCATCTTCTCAGGCCGGCCTTGACGGGCCAGGCCTTTCCGGCCGCGGCGCCGGGAGTCGCGGGGGAGCCCATATCCCAGACCCTCGCCGGACCCCTCTGCACCTCCCTCGACCGGCTCGGCGCGGCCTCGGTTCCCAAACTCAAGGCCGGCGACCTCGTGATGCTGGGACAGGCCGGCGCCTATGGATTCACTGAGGCGATGACGCATTTCCTGAGTCACGAGCCCGCCGCGGAAATCTGCATATAACGAAGCCTCTTCGCGACGGAAATCCGCACTCGACGCGAGCCTCTCCGCAACGGCCGAGCCGAGGGGAGAGGCGGCGGAGGCGTATGCGAGGCGGCGGAGGCCATTGCGAGGCAGCGCCTCCGGCCCCAGCCTTAGCCGTCAGGGGATGTACCACCAACGATCGCCATGGGGCTTGTCGACCGTCTTGATCGTCGATTCAGTGTCGCCGGCGATGAAATGGATGACGTCGAGGGCGACCGCGTCCGGGGCGGCGCCCAGGGCGAGATTTGTCGTCGCGTCATAGAGCACCAGCGAGGATGCGCCGTGCCAGGCGGTCAGGGCCGTCTTGCAGCTTTCGTAGGTATTGGCCGAGGCGACGATGCAGAGCTGGTCGGCGGCCACCAGATTGTTGTTCAGGTAGTTCTGCAAGGCTATCTGGGCAGGATCGTCATCGCCGACCTTGATGATGCGCGAATGGGCGTAGGCCGCCATGGCCTTGGCCGTATCGCAAAGGCATTGCTGCTTCGAGCGGGCCACCTCGACGAAGAGGATCGTCTGCCCGGAGCCCCCGAGATCCATGACAACTGTGGCGACCGGATACTCCATGGCGGTGCTGTAGGCCCCCTCGATGGACCTCGCCATTCCGGCCGATGCCAAGAGAAACGCCGCGACGAGACATGCAATCGATTTCATTCCTCCTCCTTCGCGACCCGAGGGGCGCGCCACGGGTAACGAAAAGGAATTTAGCCTTGCGCCGCTGACGCATTCGACGCGCGGCCGTCACGGGATAATGGTGCGGCCGTCGCGGGAATAGTGTGCGGCCGTCGCGCGCTTATGATGCAGGGTGTCACGCGCCCGTCCCCGATTCGCGGTCGGGAGCGGTATGTGATAATTTATTCACAATTCATCGGCACGAGTCTTGAAGCGGCGATGTCCATGGAGGAAACTTCTTGTCCAGATAACAGGAGCGCGGCATGAAATTTCAAATTCGCCTGCTGGGATCGCCTGAATTTCTGATTGACGACGCTCCGCTCTATTTCGCCCGCCGCAAAACGGGAGCCCTTGCCGCCTATTTGGCCGGAAAGGACAGTCCCGTGGCCGCCAACTCGGCCGCGAGCCTTCTTTGGCCGGAATTCCCGCCCGACAAGGCGAAGGCGAGCCTTCGCCACGCCATTTCCGACGCCGCGATCGTCGCCGGCCAGCCTCTCTTCGAGCGCGCCGGGCGAATTTTGCGTTTCCATTCCCGGGTCGAGCTGGAATGCGACGTCCCGGCCTTTCGCGCGGGCGCCGCGGAAGGCCTGATGACCGCCTCGGTCTCGGCCCTCGAAAGGGCGGCGAACCTTTATCGCGGCGACTTTCTCGAAGGCTTTTATCTCGACGACGCGCTGATGTTCGAGGATTGGCAGCTCCTCGAGGCCGAAAACCTGCGGGGCCTCGCGACCGAGGTGATGAGCCGGCTGGCGGAAATCCATCAGGAATCGGGGCTCGCCGTGAAGGCGGAACTCTGGGCGCGGAGGCTGTCGGAGATCTGCCCCCTCTGCGGCTCGGCCCACCGAATCCTGATGGAACTGGCGATCGCGAGGGGCGACATCGCCGATGCCCTCAAACGCTATTCCATGTACTCGAGGATTTTGGCGAGGGAGCTCGGCATTAGGCCCGATCCGCGTATCGAGGCGATACGGGCAAAACTGGGGCCGGGGGAGAAGTAGGCCGGACGGCGCGCGATTTTCACCCTTCGTCGCCGGCCTCGCATCCGGCGACTCAGCCCGGAAGCATGCTCTCACCCATCAAATGGCGATCGACGGCCCGCGCGGCCAGGCGCCCTTCGCGGATGGCCCAAACGACGAGGCTCTGGCCGCGGCGCATGTCACCGGCGGCGAATACGCCGGGCATGTTGGTCGCAAAGGACGAGAAGTCGGCGGCGGCATTGCCTCGTGAATCCTTGGCCACGCCGAAGGCCGCCAAGGTCCCTTCTTCCGGCCCGAGGAATCCCATGGCGAGCAGCACGAGGTCAGCGTCGATGACCCGCTCTGTACCCTTTTTCTCGACCGGTCCGGTCCGGCCCGATTTGTCGGCCTTCCATTCGACCTCGACCGTCTTGATTCCGGTGACCATCCCTTCGGATCCGAGGATTTCCTTGACGGTGACGCACCAGAGGCGGGGATCGGCGCCCTGGAGGGCGATGGCCTCCTCCTGGCCGTAGTCCGTCTTGATGACACGGGGCCAGCGCGGCCAGGGATTGTTGGCCGGGCGCGCCTCGGGGGGCCGCGGAAGGATTTCGAGTTGGGTGACGCTCTTCGCGCCTTGTCGAAGGGCGCTGCCGACGCAATCGGTGCCCGTGTCGCCGCCGCCGACGATGACGACGCGCTTGCCCCAGGCCTGGATGAAGTTGCCGTCGCGCTGGCCCGAGTCGAGAAGGCTCTTCGTGCTCTTGGCCAGGTAGTCCATCGCGAAGTGGACGCCTCCAAGCTCGCGGCCCGGCACCGTGAGGTCGCGGGGTTTTTTCGCTCCGCAGGCGAGGACGACCGCGTCGAAGTCGGCCTTCAGCTTCGCCGCCTCGGCCTCGCCTTCAATGTTGCGGTCGGTCTCGAAGGAAATGCCTGACTGCCGCATTTGGGCGATCCGGCGCTCGACGAGGGCCTTGTCCAGCTTCATGTTCGGAATGCCGTACATGAGAAGGCCTCCGGGGCGGTCGTCGCGCTCGTAGACTGTGACGAGGTGGCCGGCCGCGTTGAGCTGATCGGCGCAGGCCAGGCCCGCGGGCCCCGAGCCGACAACGGCGACGCGCTTGCCCGTCCGGTGCGAGGGCGCCTCGGGGCGATTGCGGTCGTCCTCGATCGCCCGTTCGGCTATCTCGTATTCGTTCTGCTTGATCGTGACGGGCGGGTCGCCGAGGCCGGTCGTGCAGGCGCCCTCGCAGGGCGCGGGGCAGACGCGGCCGGTGAATTCGGGGAAGTTGTTCGTCAGGGCGAGCCTTCTGGCGGCCTCGCCCCACATGCCCCGGTAGGCCAGATCGTTCCATTCGGGGATGAGATTGTGGAGGGGGCAGCCCGATACGGCACCCTCGTAGATGACCCCCGACTGGCAAAAGGGCGTGCCGCAATCCATGCAGCGGGCCGCCTGCCTCCGTTTCGATTCCTCGCCCTCGAAGCGGCCGTGGAACTCCTTCCAATTGGCGACTCTTTGTCCCACCGCGACGTCGGGCGGGACTTCCCGCGCGTATTCGAGAAAGCCCGTAGGTTTGGCCATGCTCTGCTCCTGCCAGCCCGTTCGGCGGGCGCCTTCAGTTGCCCGCGACGCGGACCGCGTCTTTGTTGTTCGCCTCGAAGGCGGCCATCAGGGCTTCGGCGCCCGACATGCCCTCCGAGGCCTTTTGTCGTATCAATTCGTTCATTCGTTTGTAGTCCTTGGGCATCACGACGACGAAACGCCTGACGGCGCCTTCCCAGCCGCGGAGAATCCGCGCGCCCAGTGGAGAGCCTGTGGCCTGCACGTGGCGCTCGACGAGGACCCTCAATTCCGCGGCGAGTTCGGGGTCCGAAAGATCCTCCAGTTCGACCATCTCGGAGTTGCAGCGCGAGGGGAAGTTGCCGTCGGCGTCGTAAACCCAGGCGATGCCGCCCGACATGCCGGCCGCGAAGTTGCGCCCCGTCGGCCCGAGGACGGCCACGCGGCCGCCCGTCATGTACTCGCAGGCGTGGTCGCCCACACCCTCGACGACGGCCTTCACGCCAGAGTTGCGGACGCAGAAACGCTCGCCGGCGACGCCATGGATGTAGGCCTCGCCCGAGGTCGCCCCGTAGAAGCCGACATTGCCTATTATGATGTTTTCTTCGGGCTTGAAGGCCGCGTTGGCGGGCGGGCACACGACGATCTTGCCGCCGGAAAGGCCCTTGCCGATGTGGTCGTTCGAGTCGCCTTCGATGCGCAGCGTGATGCCCTGCGGAAGGAAGGCGCCGAAGCTCTGGCCGGCCGAGCCGACGAACTTGAGGTCGATCGTGTCTTCGGGCAGGCCCTTGGCCCCGTAGCGCTTCGTGATCTCGGAGCCGAGAATGGTGCCGACGACGCGGTTGACGTTCCGGATGGGAATGGTGAGCCTGACTTTTTCGCCGCGTTCGATGGCGGGCTCGCAGAGCCGCAGGAGCACGCGCCGATCGAGCGATTCGTCGAGGCTGTGTTCCTGCTTCACCGATTTGAAGCGGCCGTGGCTGGCCGGAACCTCGGGCCTGGCGAGGATGGCCGCGTAGTCGAGGCGGGCCGTCTTGGGATTCGACGCGGAAGCCTCCATCTCGAGGAGGTCGGAGCGCCCGACCATTTCCTCCACGGTCCTGAAACCGAGGGCGGCCATGTATTCGCGGAGCTCGGTGGCGACGAATCGCATGTAGTTTTCCACATGCTCGGGCTTGCCGGCGAAGCGCTTGCGGAGCTCCGGGTTCTGGGTAGCGACGCCCACCGGGCAGGTGTCCAGGTTGCAGACCCGCATCATCACGCAGCCGAGGGCTACCAGGGGGCCGGTGGCGAAGCCGAATTCCTCGGCGCCGAGGAGACAGGCGATGGCGACATCGCGGCCAGTCATAAGCTTGCCGTCGGCCTCCACCGTGATGCGCGAGCGCAGGTTGTTGAGGAGAAGGGTTTGATGGGTCTCGGCGAGTCCGAGCTCCCAGGGCAGGCCCGCATGGCGGAGGGAGGTGCGCGGCGAGGCGCCCGTGCCCCCGTCGTAGCCCGAGATGAGGACGAGGTCGGCCCGGGCCTTGGCGACGCCGGCCGCGATCGTACCAACACCTACTTCCGATACGAGTTTGACCGAGATGCGGGCCTCGGGATTGGCGCACTTGAGATCGTGGATGAGCTCCGACAGGTCCTCGATGGAATAGATGTCGTGGTGGGGCGGCGGGGAGATGAGGCCGACGCCGGGCGTGGAACCGCGGCATTCGGCGATCCAGGGATAGACCTTCTTGCCGGGGAGCTGGCCCCCCTCGCCGGGCTTGGCGCCCTGGGCCATCTTGATCTGGATCTCGGTGGCGTTCATGAGGTAGTGGCTCGTCACGCCGAAACGGGCGCTGGCCACCTGCTTGATGGCGCTGCGCCGCGAGTCCCCGTTGGCGTCCGGGACGTAGCGGGCCGGGTCTTCGCCGCCTTCGCCCGTGTTGCTCTTGCCGCCGAGGCGGTTCATGGCGATCGCCATGGTCTCGTGGGCTTCTTTGGAAATCGAGCCGTAGGACATGGCGCCGGTCTTGAAGCGCTTCACGATGGAATCGACGCTCTCCACCTCGTCGAGGGCGACCGCCTTGGCCTTGCGGAATTTCATGAGGCCGCGCAGGGTGCACTGCCTCGTCGACTGGTCGTCGATGAGGCGGGAATATTCTTTGAATTGGGAATAATCGCCCGAACGGACGGCCTGCTGGAGTCGATGGACGCTTTCCGGATTGTAGAGGTGGTACTCGCCGTCCTTCCGCCACTGCCAATCTCCGCCCGAGGGGAGGGCGTGGTCGTGAAGGGCCCGGTCGCCGAAGGCCGTGCGATGGCGGGAGGCGGCCTCCGAGGCGACATCGGCGAGGATGATGCCCCCGACGCGGGAGGGCGTGCCGGTGAAATAGCGCTCGATCAGTTCGCGCCCGAGGCCGACGGCCTCGAAGATCTGGGCACCCTGATAGCCCTGGACCGTCGAAATGCCCATCTTCGACATCACCTTGATGATGCCCTTGGTGACGGCCTTTTTATAGGTTGCCACCGCCTCGGCGTGGCTCTTGCCGACGAGGATGCCGCTCTTGATCATGTCGTCGATCGTCTCGAAGACGAGGTAGGGATTGACCGCCGAGACGCCATAGCCCATCAGCATCGCGTAGTGGTGGATTTCGCGGGGCTCGCCCGATTCGAGAACGATGGAACACCTCGTCCTCGTGCCGTTGCGGATGAGGTGGTGGTGGAGGCCCGACACGGCCAGGAGGGCGGGAATGGGCGCCTTGTGTTTCGACACGCCGCGGTCGGACAGGATGAGGATGTTCACCCCCTCGGCGAAGGAGCGGTCGGCCGCCTGGCAGATTTCGTCCATGGCCTTTTCGAGGCCCTTTCCATCCTCCTCCACGGGAAAGAGGATGGGAATCACCGTCGCCTTGAAACCCTCGCGGCCGATGTGGCGGAGTTTGGCCAGCTCGTCGTTGTCGATGAAGGGAGTTGCCAGCTTGATTTGGCGAGCCGCTCGCGGGGACGGATGGATGAGGTCGCCCTCGGAGCCGATGAAGGTTTCCGGCCCGATGACGATCTCCTCGCGGATGGCGTCGATGGGCGGGTTCGTCACCTGCGCGAACAATTGTTTGAAATAATTATAAAGAAGCTGGGGCCGCTCGGACATGACGGCCAACGGGGTGTCGTTGCCCATCGAGCCGATGGGATCGACCCCGTCGCGGGCCATCGGGAGGAGGACGAGGCGAAGGTCTTCATAACTATAACCGAAGGCCTTCTGGCGCCTGAGCACGGATTCGTGGTCGGGCTCGGCCCGGTGCGGCGAGGCCGGCAGGGCCTCGATGGTGACCATGTGCTCGCGGAGCCACTCGCCGTAGGGCTGTTCCCTGGCGATGTCCTCCTTCAGTTCCTCGTCGCCGATGATGCGTCCCTCGGCCGTGTCGATGAGGAGCATCCGGCCGGGCTTGAGGCGCTCCTTGCGGACGATGCGGTCGGCGGGAATGTCGAGGACCCCCGTCTCCGAAGCCATGATGACGGTGTCGTCGAGGGTGACGACGTAGCGCGCCGGGCGGAGTCCGTTGCGGTCGAGGACGGCGCCGACGGTGCTGCCGTCGGTGAAGGCCATCGCCGCCGGCCCATCCCAGGGTTCCATCAGGCTCGCGTGGTACTCGTAGAACTCGTGCTTGGACGGACTCATCTCTCCGTTTCCCGACCAGGGCTCGGGGATCATCATCATCATCGCGTGGGGGAGGGAGCGGCCCGTGAGGAGGAGGAACTCGAGGGTGTTGTCGAACATGGCCGAGTCGGAGCCGTTGGGGTTGATGATGGGGAGGATGTCGGCGAAGTCCCCGCCGAAAAGCTCGGTCGCGATCAGCGATTCGCGGGCGTGCATCCAGTTGAAGTTGCCGCGCAGCGTGTTGATCTCGCCGTTGTGGATGAGGTAGCGGTAGGGATGGGCGCGGATCCAGGTCGGAAAGGTGTTGGTGGAGAAGCGCGAATGCACGAGGGCGAGGGCCGACTCGAAGGCGGGGTGGCCGAGGTCGAGGAAAAAGGGCTCGACCTGCTCGGAGGTGAGCATGCCCTTGTAGACGATCGTCCGGCAGGAGAGGCTCGAGAAGTAGCGGTAGTCGGGGGCCGATTCCTCCTTGCCGAGCATGGCCTTTTCGATCTTCTTGCGGAGGAGGTAGAGGCGCCGTTCAAAGTCGAGTTCGCTGACGACCGTCGCCGGCTTGCCGAGAAAGAGCTGGCGCAGGACGGGCATCACCGAGCGCGACACCTGTCCGAGAGACGAAAGGTCCACGGGAACCGTTCGCCACCCCAAGAGCGGAAAGCCCAATCCCTTGGCGAGGCCCTCGATGTCGCGGCAGGCCGCCTCGCGGATGGCGGGATCGCGGGGCAACATGGCCGAGCCCACCGCGTAATCGCCGGCCGCCGGTAGGACTATGCCGGACTCGGGGCAGACTTCGAGAAAGAAGTGATGGGGGATCTGGAGGAGGATGCCGGCCCCGTCGCCGGAGTTGCGCTCGTAGCCCGCCCCGCCACGGTGGCTCATGTTCCTGAGCACGGTGAGCGATTGGGAAACCACCGCGTGCGATTTTCTACCCTTGATGTTCACGACGAAGCCGATGCCGCAGGCATCGTGCTCAAAGGCTGGGTCGTAGAGCCCTTGCTTTGGCGGGTAGCCAATGGCGGGAATCTCGATGGGGCGTTCCTCGTGCATGCAATCCTCGCGAAGTTCGGGCGCTCCGGGCCCCCGAACTTGCAGCGCATATTGAACTGCCGCACAGAAGCTGTCAACGATTCTTTTTGACGAAATCAAAATTCCGTGTTTTCGTGTAAGGTTTGCTCCATTCGCCTTGAGGCCTGCTCAAGTTTTCTTGCATTGCCCCGCGAACCATGCAATACTCGCCGCATGAGTAGGGTATTTGCGGTTATTTCCGCGATAGGCGCAGACAGGGTCGGCATTGTCGATGAGCTTTCCGGTTTGATTTCGGAGGCCGGAGGAAATGTCGAAGAGAGCAAAATGGCCGTCCTCGGCGGCGATTTTTCCGTGATGATGCTCATTTCGCTCGAACAGAAGGCCCTCGAATCGCTGCTTTCCCGAATCGGCGAGATGGAGAAGGGGCTCGGCCTGAAGGTGGGCATAACGCCCACCAAGGAGACTGCCCTCAGGGCCGACGGTCGCCCCTACAGTCTGGAAACCGTGTCTCTCGACGGCAGGGGCATCCTTCACGCGGTGAGTGCCATCCTCCATCATCATGGGGTCAACATCGAGGAGCTCGAAACGAGCACGGAGGGCGCTCCCCTCACCGGCGCTCCCCTGTTCCGGCTTCGCGCCTCAATCGTCCTGGGTGCGGGAGTTCATGTGGCCGCCCTGCGCAGCGAACTCGAGGCCCTCGAAAACGCCAGGGAACTCGACATTTCCCTGACCCCCCTCGTTCCCTCGAGGGACTGACTTGGACTGACCTGGCCTGGGGACGGTAGGGCCCCGTGCCGGTAGGGCCCTCGGCCATGGCCCAGCTGTGGTCGGCTGCGAAACCCGACTACACCCGCGCCTCATAACGGTTTTCGGGAAAGCTAATCGACCAGGATGTGCCCCCGCCCGTGGTGCATTCCGCCTTACCGCCGAGCTGAAGGGTGACGATGTCAAAAATCAACATGAAGCCGGTCTTGCCGAGGCTGCGTGGGTTGTGGCCCCCGTCGAAGCCCACACCGTCATCGGCGAAGCCAAGATGCACCAGGCTGTCCTTCCCTCGGTGAAGGGAGATGCGGAGCAGCCCCTGGCGGCCTTCGGGGAAGGCGTGATTGAAGGTATTCGACAGCAATTCGTTGAGCACGAGGCCGAGAGGCACGGCCGTATCGATCAGCACATCGACCTCGTCCATGTCGGAAAAATCGAAGGCCACAGCCTCCCCATGCCCCTCGCCACTTTCCCGAACGAGTTCACAAAGGCTGCGGATATAGCCCTTCAGGTCGATCTTGCTGAGGTCGCCGCCCTGATAGAGCCTTTGGTGAACGAGGGCCATGGCCTGGATTCGCATGACGACCGACTCGAAAATGCGGCGATCGGCCTCGGTGCTGAGCCGATCCTCCTCGAGGCTGATCATCGAGGAGATGACCTGCATGCTGTTGCGGGTCCGATGGTGGAGCTCCCGGAGGAGGACTTCCTTTTCGCGCAGGGCGTCCCGAATTTCATCCTCGGCGGCCTGGTTGCGCACCCGCGCGCGAAGCGCTCCGATGCCGAAGGCCAGGTCGTCGGCGAGTTCTTCAAGAAGGGAAATTTCGGCCGGAGTGAATGCCTCGGCTATCCCCGCGTAGACGGTGAGGGCTCCGAGGGTTTCGGACTTGGTCTTGAGGGGCAGGGCGATGGATGATCGATAGCCGCGAGGAATGGCCTGGTCGAGCCATGGCCTCATGGCCGGATCGCTCTCGAAATTCTGAACATAGCGCCGGGTGCCCGTCCTGATCGCCATTCCCGTGGGGCCCATTCCGCTTGGGCCATCGCCCCAACTGATGGCGAGGCTATCGAGGTAGCCGGCGACATCGCCCGCCGAGCTTATCGGCTTGACCGATTTGCCCTCGTCGGACAGGGCATAGCCGACCCAGGCCATCTTGTAGCCCCCCGAGGCGCAGAGAATGCGGCAGGCCTCGTCGAGAAGGTTTTGCTCATTTTCGATCCTGACGATGCCCCGGTTGATCTCATGGATGACGGTGAGCTCGCGATTGATCTTCGCGAGAGACTCCTCGCTCTTTTGGCGGGCCTCGTTCTCCCGGCGCAAATCCTCGCGGGATTCTCCCAATCTCCTGTAAGGTGCGCTCACCGCAACCATGAAGGTCGCCCTGTACAGCAGCAAATAGGAGGCGAGCTTGAACAGGTGCCCGAGCAGGTTATACGAATCGTAGGCACTGCGATAAAGTGTGAAGGAAAATTCGCTCGCAATACTCAGGATTATCGCGGACAGGAGAATGGTGCCGCTTTCGTCCTCGTCGCCGACGGGGCGCCGGGCAAGCCCGAGGAGGGCGATGACGAAAATGACGATGGCGAGATATTCGAGGCTTTTCTTGAGCAGGGTGAGGCCCGAGCCTTCGACAAACATGGGGGGGAGAAAAGGCTCGAAGCGCAAGATGGCGACCGAGACCGCACAGAAAAATACGATGATGACAGGGCCCGCGATCCAGCGAGCCTTCTTGATCGCGGGGGCCTCTCGCGGGATGAATGCGATAGCCGCCAGGCCCGTTGCCGAGGTCAAGCGGGCGGCTTCCCAAAAGAGGATACCCTTGTTCGTGTTGCTTGGAGTGAAAAATGCGGGCATGCCCGGAAAGCTCAAGGCATGGAAGAGGTCAAAGCCTCCGACCGCAGCGAAGGTCGTCGCGAGAATCAGGGTCCCTGCGCCGTTCGCTGGAGTGCGGGCGAACCAACCTATGCCGAAAATCGAGAAGGCCACGACCACACTTCCCAGTTCGACGATGTTATGGATGGCAAGATAGGCCGGAGCGGGAAAGACGACGTAGGCCGAACTCCCGAGGACTCCCAAGACCAGGTAGGGGAGGGTCGCGCCCGCGGCCGAAATCGGCAGCAAGGGGAATGAACGTGCTACAGCTTTGGCCCCATTTTCTCCCCTCATACTCCCCAGCATACTTTGCCTTCTTAGAAAGTAAAGTCTGAAAGTGATATTTCAGTCCGCCCGCGAGCCCCTTTGTGCCTCGAATCGGGCGGCCCCTGAGGACTGCACTAAGGGGCCGCACCTGAGGGCGGCACCGGGAAGCGGCTCCAGAGGGCGACGATGCCGCGGATCGGGCTGTGTCAGGGGATAGGCGGGGAGGGGTTCCGACCGGCTCCTATTTGAGCTTTTCTCCGCAGTTGAAACATTCCATTCGGTAGCTGGAGTTTTCCGCCTGGCACTTGGGGCACTTGAGGGCGGTGAGGCCTGAGGTGGTTGCCCGCATCCCGGGCGAGGGCCGGGGCGGTGGCGGCGGAGGAGGGGGCGGAGGCTCGGGTTCGGGAGGTGGTGGGGCTTCGATGGCCGGAGCTGCCTGATCGGGCTTCGCTTCCACCTTCGCCGAGTCCTCGGAGCTTTTATGGTCGGGGCCCTCGGCGCCGGCCGCCTCGACGGGAAGGCTCGCGACCGGCAGCTGGCCAAGGTTGACATTGATGGTCTGGCCTTCCTTCGACTCGATGCGGGCGGGGAGATTTTGCGCGAGTTTCGCCAATCCGCGCAGCAGGGCGAAAAGTTCGATGACGATCAGCGCCAGGAGGGCGAGCGCGGCGACTTCAAAGGCCGATACCATGATTCAAGTATCGGCGAGGCTGCCACAAAGGTCGAGTCTGGCGGCTCCGAAGTTGTCGGGGCGGGTGGTGGGCCGGGTTGCGCGGCCCAGGTGGTG
>JAJXVS010000047.1 GCA_021782015.1 bacterium
GCGTGCGGTGATGCGGTCGAGGACCTTGAAGATGTCGGGGACATCGGCCTCCTGGAGGAGCTCGTCCTTGTGGTAGATGATGTTGTCACGGAGGAAGGTCAAATTCCCCCCGGCCGTGGCCTGGAGGGCGATGAGGAGATAGCGGCCGGGCATCGCGCAGGGAACCGAGGCCATCGACGCGACGATGTCGGTCTTCTTGTCGGGCAGGTGGGCGGCGATCCACGAGGAGGTGCCCACGTAGAGATGGGCGGCGTAGTCCTCCACCGCCCCCGAGCCGATGGCCGCCGCCGTCGTGTCGATGGCGCCCGCCACGACTTTGACCCCTGGCCCCAGACCGAGCTCCGCGGCGACCTCGCCTTTAAGCGGGCCGATGACCTCGGTGCAGGGGACGATGTCGGGCAACTTGTCGCGGTCGAGGCCGAGGGTGGCGATCAGGGCCGGATCGTAGGCGATGCGATCGGGGTCGCGGTTGTCCGTCACCCATGAGGTCAGGATCGAATCGAAGGTGGCGACGAAGCGTCCGGTCAGTCGAAGGTTGAGATAGTCGAGGACGTTGAGGAACTTGTACGTACGCTTGTAGATTTCCGGCCGTGCCTCGCGAAAATAGAGCATGTGCCCCGCCGGATCCTTTCCCGTCATCGAGGGCATGGCGCCCGTAAGCCTGAGGAAGCGGAGCAATTTGACCAGGCCGACGCCTTCGATCGGCAGGGCTCCACGGAGCTGGGACCCGAGGTAGGGCCTTCCCCTCATGTCCATCCAAATGAGGCAATTATCAAGGGCTTTTCCCTCGGCGTCGACGGGCACAGTGCCTTCGCCCTGGGTCGAGCAGCAAAGGGCTTCGACCCGGGAGCGCGACCCGGGATTCCGGCCGAGGAGCCGCTTCGAGGCCGAGAGGAAGGCCGACCACCACTCCTCTGGCGACTGCTCCGCGCCGCCGTCGGCACTGAGGATGAGGCTGACGGCTTCGAATTCCCAGCCGAGCACCTTCCCTTCGACGGAGACGAGGGCGACCTTCATGCCCGAGGTTCCGAAATCGACGGCGAGGACGAGCTTGTCGGTCATGAGCGGCTCCTTCTTGGACGATTCTCGCGGCCCCTGAGGCCGCGACTGTGAGGAAGGCGCTCAGGCGACGCCCGGGACGGCGGACTTCGCTTCGGCGCTCCGCTCCGCGTCGAGCCGGAGGGGATCTCGCATCAACCTCGTCGCGGCGGCGCTGAGCGCGAGGAGGCCGACCCCGAGGAGGAGGGAAGGCGTGAAGGAACCCGCCTTCGTCTTCATCGCCTCCATTATGTAGACGAAGACGACGGCGCCCTGGCCGAAAAGCTGGATGAGGCCGTTCGAGGTGCCTTCGGGCGTGGGATAGGTGATCTCGGCGGCGTACTGCAGGCCGATCGGCATAATGCTTACGATAAAGAAGCCGAGCGCGAAGGCCGAGGCGGCGAGAAGGGGACCTGAGCCGGCGAAGGCCAGGCCGAGGAGGCCCGGGATGGCGCCGAGAAGGGCGAAGAGCAGAAATCCGCGGCGCCTTCCGCCGCGGTCGGAAAGCGCCGGCAGGACGATGGCCCCGACGAGACCACCGCCGAGCATCAAGGCGCCGAGGCTTCCGGCGAAGGTGGGCGAAAAACCGCGCGGGCGTACGATGGCTTCGATCCAGGTGTTGAGGCCGTTGAAGATGCCCATCGCGATGAAGGAGATCGCGAGGAAGAGCCAGAAGGACCCGTTCGACAGGGCATGCCTCAGCCCCTCAAGCATCAGGGCGCGGCCCTCCATCCCCGGGGCACAGGGCGGTGTTGGCGGCTTTTCGCGAGCGAGGAAAAGGAAGGCTGCGGCGGAGACGGCCGAGACGGCACCGAAGGCGAGCTGGACGGTCGGGATGGACATTCCCTCGATCATCATAGGTGTGAGAATCATTCCCAGCGCCGTGCCGACGAGATTGGAGAGGGTGACGAGACCCAGGGCCGTCGCTCGTTCCCTGGCGGGGAACCATTTCGCGGGCACCGTAGACCAGGCGTTGAGGAGGAAGGGTTGGGAGACGGCGATGCCGATCGTGGCGAGAAGAACCAGGGGATAGCTGGAGCCGGCCAGGCCCCGGAGAAGGCCGAATGCGCCCATGAGGACGACGCCGATGTCGACGGCGACGCGGAAACCGAAGCGGTCGATGATCCACGACACCGGAATCGAGAGAGGGATGAAGGCCAGCATGAAGACCATCGAGAGGAGACCGATCTGCAGCTCCGACACGCCGTAGAAAGCCGCCGCCGGGCCAGTGATGGGCGCGAAGGAAATCCAGAGGATCTGGATCGTGAGATTGACGAACATGAAGACGGCCAGCACGGCCCATCGATAGCCGTAGACCTTGAAGTCGGCGCTCATGCGGCGCCCTCCACCGTCGAGAGCACGATGTCGAATTTCGCGAGGGCCTCGTCGATGACCTCGTCGGTGTCGGCCATCGAGGTGTAAAGGCGCGAGCCCGCCAGACTCACGATGCCCTGGGACATGAAGGCCGCCCCCATCTCCTCGATCATGCGACGGCGGGCCTTCATCTCCCGCATCACCTTGAGGGGATTCCGCAGGTCGAGGAGCATCACCGCGCTGCTTTCGAGGTGGACGATGCTGCCTTGGTTGAAGGCCACGAAGGGCAGACACCGCTTCTTGATGATGGCCTGGAGTCCTGCCGCGAGCCTGTCGCCCGCCCTGCCGGCGAGAATCGGCGCGCCCGTCCTTTCCATTTCCGTGAGGGCGACGTAGCCGGCGACGCAGGAGAGGGGATTGGCCGAAAGAGTGCCGCCGATATAGGCCCTTTCGCCGGAGCCTCCGATTCCGGCCGCGAAGGTGGAAATCACATCCCGCCTCCCGCCCACGCCTCCCGCCATCGGATAGCCGCCGGTGACGCACTTGCCGAAGACCGTGAGATCGGGCTTCACGCCGAAGTAACCCTGGGCGCCTCCCATTCCTATGCGAAAGCCCGTCACCACCTCGTCGAAGATCAGGAGGGCGCCGAATTCGTCGCAGAGCTCTCGGAGCCTGGCGTGAAAGCCGAGGGGCGTGGGCCGGGTCCCGGATTCCGGCCCGAGGGGTTCCACGATGACGGCCGCAGTGCCCCCGCGAAACCTGTTCGCGATCATCTTGCGCCTGAGGGCGCCAAGGTCGTTCGGAAAGAACTCCTGGGTGGCGGAGGTCGCCCCACGCGGTATGCCCGTCGATTCGAGGCGCCCCGTGCCGGGAATGTGCATGCCATAGACCATCTGGTCGCTCCAGCCGTGGTAGGCCCCGCCCATTTTGAGGACGTACTTCTTGTGCGTGAAGGCCCGCGCCGCGCGGATGGCGGCCATCACGCCTTCGGTGCCCGAGCCCAGCATGCGGAACATCTCCACGGCCGGCATGTAACCCGTGATCAGCTTGGCGAGCTTGAGCTCGTACTCGTGAAAGAGACCCGTGACCGGGCCCGATTGGCCGACCACCTCGGCCACCTTTTCGCGGAGGGGCGCGTAGTTGCTGCCGAGGACCGTGGGCCCGCCGGCCTGGAGAAGATCGATGTAGCGATTGCCGTCGCTGTCCCAGAGCCAGGCGCCCTCGGCCTTTTCGACGGCGAGGGGAAAGGGATAGTTGAAGGCGAGATTGTGCTGGACACCGCCAGGGATGTACTTCTTCGCCTCCTCGTTGAGTTCCTTCGACCTTCGGCACTTCTTCTCGAAATAATCCAGATAGCCGGCCATCGCCTCCCGCCTGATCGGTTGCATCGGCAGACGCGTCAATTCCCTGAGGCCGGCGTTGATCGCTTCGACGTCCGGGTATTTCGAAATCCCGTAGGCTTGTCCTTCCATTTCGGCTTCCCTCACTCCCCGCCCCGGCCGGAAAGCCCGGCCTCGGACTTTTTCTGGTCGCCCCGCAACTTGGCGAAGGCGATCTCGCGAACCGCGAGAGGAACCCGGCTCGCCTTCCTGCCCGCACAGAGGGTCAGAAGATAGGCAATCGAGCACTTCTCGAGAATTTCCACGTTGTGCATCGCACGCTCCATGTCCGCCCCGAAAACGAGGGCGCCATGGTTCTTCATGATGTAGGCATTGTCATGATTCGCGACATGGCGGGCGACGGTCTTTTTCAGCATCCCCGTGCCCGAGGGGGCATAGGGGATAATGGCTACCCTGCGCCCGAGAAAGCGGATCTGCTCGTCGAAAAGGCCGGGTATGGGCATACCCATCAAGGCGAGGGCGCTCGCGTAGACCTGGTGCGTGTGGATGATCGCCATGACATCGGGACGAGCGCGGTAGATCGCCAGGTGCATCGCGGCTTCCACCGAAGGAGCGAGGCTCCCCTCGATAATCTTCAACCCGAAATCGAGGACGCAGACATCCTCGCTCCGCATCTTGAGGTAGTCGTAGTTGGAAGGAGTGACGGCGAAGGCCTCCGAACCCGGCAGGCGGAGAGAGACGTTCCCACCCGTCGCCATCAGAAAGCCCTTGGCGACCAGGGACCTGGACGCCTCGACGATCAAACTCTTGCTGTTTGCGCTGTCCATCACCGGAAGGCCTCCCGAGGAATCTTACCACTGGAAAGATGCTAGGCCTCAATCTTGCCACTGTCAAGATCAAAAGCTATACTCTTTCCATGGCGATACCCGGCTACCATCATGGGGACCTCAAGAACGCCCTCATCGCCGCGGGCGTGAAAATCCTCGCGAGGGAAGGCGTCGCGGGCCTCGGGCTCAGGAACGTCGCCAAAGAGGCGGGCGTCAGCCACAGCGCCCTCTACGCCCATTTCGCCGACAAACAAGCGCTCATCGCCGCCATTTCGACAGAAGGCTTCAAGCAGCTGTATTCGACCATCGAGGCAGGCCTGGTGGCTCGCAAAGGGCGACCGGCCGCCCTCCTCGTCGAAATCAGCCTGAGCTACCTTCGCTTCGCCCTGGACGAGCCCGACCGTTTCAAGCTTATGTACTCGAGCGTGATGGACAAGAACCGGGACTTTCCGGATTTCGTCGAATACTCGCACAGGACCTTCGAAAAGTACGTTGAAGTCATCGCCCTCTGCCAGGAGGGAGGGATCCTGCGCCCCGGCCCGGCCCGACTTACCGCCCTGACCCTCTGGGCCGCCGTACACGGGATCGTCATGCTGGCCCTCGAAAAACAGGTGCCCCACGACCTCCTCGACGACTTCGACCTCGAGGACATGCTCCTCTTCGCCCTCAACCGGATGACCCTGGCGGAGTTGAAGGGCGCCGAGTAGGCCGGCTCCAGCACGTGGACCTATCAGGCGCGCCGAGGGACCGCCGAGGGACAATCCCCTCGGGCAGCCTTGACTTCGCGGGCTTCGATGCCTGGATTGAGAAGAAAAATGATTGCGTCTACGATCTGCATCGCCTATGATCTGCTTTGCACTACGACCCCTCGCGAAGGAGCTCTTCCACGTCACCCCTGACGCCTTCGATGTCGCACAACGTGGCATTCGTTTTTTCGCGAAATCCGGCCAGCGGGTTGGCTCATGTATCCTAGGTTGCTCCAGGCAGGCGAACAGGGACTTGTTATCGAATTCGGTGACGCCATCGATCCTGCCCTGAATCAGCGGGTCGTCGAGTTGGCCGCGTCGCTGTCAAACGAGAAGTTAGGCGGCATCCTCGAAATTGTTCCGACCTACCGATCCCTGATGGTCTACTTCGACCCGCTCGTCGCGCCGAGGGACAAGCTCGGCGCTTCAATCCTGCAAAGGCTGTCCAAAGGCGCCTCGACCGAGCCCCCGAATGCCCCTGCGATGATCGTCGAGATACCGGTCTGCTACGGTGGCGATTTCGGCCCCGATCTGGACTACGTCGCCACGCGGGCAGGGCTTACGATCGATAAGGTCGTCGCCCTCCATTGCTCGCGGCCCTACCGGATCTACATGCTGGGCTTCATGCCGGGCTTCCCTTATCTGGGTGGCCTGCCGAAGGAGATCGCCACGCCGAGGCTCGATAGCCCGCGTACCAAGGTTCCCGCCGGCTCGGTCGGCATCGCGGGCGACCAGACCGGCTTCTACCCGGTCGAGAGCCCCGGCGGTTGGCGGATCATCGGTCGCACTCCCCTCGCGTTGGGGGCGGAAGACTTCCTCCAAGCCCCCCTCTACGCGCCGGGAGACCATATCCGATTCACATCGATCGATCGGGCAGAGTACGAGCGGTTGGCGAAGGCCCGCTTATGAGTGTTTTCGTAATCGACCCGGGCGCTTTCACCACGGTGCAGGACGAAGGACGCTGGGGATACCAGGCAGCCGGCATGCCGGTGGCCGGAGCCATGGACCGCTACGCCCACGCCGTCGCGAACCTCCTCTGCGGCAACCCGCGGGGGCTGGCGGTCCTCGAAATGACCCTGAAAGGCGGAACCTTCCGCTTCACGGAAGATCGCCACTCGGCGATCGCGGGGGCCGACATGGGGGCGAGTCTCGACGGCGAACCTATTCCTAATTGGTCGTGTTTCCGCGCGAGGGCCGGCTCGATCGTCCATTTCGATTTCGCGAGGGAAGGCTGTCGCGCCTATCTCGCCATCGAGGGCGGCTTCGACCTGCCAATCGTGCTCGGAAGCCGTTCCACCCACACGCGCTCGAGGCTCGGGGGTCTCGAGGGTCGGGCCCTGCGCAGCGGCGACAGGATCGAGTGGGGGGCGGCTCAGGGCCCGGCGACGCCGCGGCGCCTCTTCGCCCAGTTCGCCCCGCGCCACGGCGACGAGCTCGTGGTGCGTGTCCTCCCCGGTCCGCAGGACGACCTTTTCGTGGACGAGGCGATCGCGCTGTTCTTCTCGGCCATCTACGAAGTCACGAATGAGGCGGACAGGATGGGCTATCGGCTCGAGGGGCCCGCTCTCGCCCATCGAGGCCGCGCCGACATCGTATCCGATGCGATCGCGCCCGGCTCGATACAAGTGCCTGCCCACGGCAGGCCCATCGTGATGCTTTCGGACCGGCAGACTACCGGAGGCTACGCGAAGATCGGCACAGTGATAGGCCCCGACCTCCGGCTCTTCGCGCAGGCGAAAGCGAAGGACCGCATCCGCTTCGCGCGCGTCGGCGACGAGGAAGCCGTCGCAGTCCTCCGCGACGAGCGAGCCCGGCTCGACCTCGTCGAAGCCATTCTCAGGGAGGAAAGCTGATGCTATCCTTCGACATCAACTGCGACATGGGCGAGAGTTTCGGGGCCTGGAAGCTAGGCTTCGACGAAGAGGCCCTGGCTCTCGTGACCTCGGCCAACGTGGCCTGCGGCTTCCACGCTTCCGATCCGCTCACGATGAGGCGGACGGTGCGACTCGCGAAGCGCCATGGGGTCGGCGTCGGCGCCCATCCGGGCTACCCCGACCTCGTCGGCTTCGGACGCCGCGACATGGCCCTCGATCCCGAGGAGATCGAGGCGGCGACGGTCTACCAGATCGGCGCATTGCGCGCAATCTGCGACGCCGAGGGCGTCCCGCTCCGCCACGTCAAGGCGCACGGCGCCCTCTACAACCGGGCGGCCCGCGAACCCGCCGCGGCCGCGGCCCTCGCCCGCGCGATCGCCTCGGTCGATCGCGGGCTCGTGATGGTCTGCCTTTCGCGCTCGGCGATGGCCGAGGCCGCGAGGTCGGAGGGCCTGCCCTATGTCGAAGAGGCCTTCGCCGACAGGGCTTACGAGGCCGACGGCAGCCTCGTCGCGAGGGCGAAGCCTGGCTCGGTCATCACCGACCCCGCGGAGATCGCGCGACGCGTTCTCCGAATGGCGCGGGAGGGAATAGTGACCTCGATCGACGGCAAGGAGGTCGCCCTGGACGCGGCCACGGTCTGCGTTCACGGTGACACGCCCGGCGCGGTCGCCATCATCGCGGCGGTGAGAAAGAAGCTCGTCGAGGAAGGCGTGAGGCTCGCGGTCTTCGAAGGCTGCGGGAAGCAATAGTTCGGGTTTTGCGGGTCGCGTCTATGGCGACCCGTCGAGATTTCACGGTGTATCAGCAAAGGAGGCAATGGTGCTGGCTCTAAAGAAACCGCTCGTTCCGATCATGGCCCTGGCCCTGCTCGGAATCTTCGCCGCCGGTCCGGCGGCCGCGCAGGGGACCCTGGTCGTCTCGTCTCCGCAGGATCCGGGCAGCTGGGATCCGATCGATACCTTCCTCGTCAACTGGGCTTCCGTGGCGACCAACATCTACGATGGTCTCACATATCGCGGTCCTGACGGGAAGCTCGGTCCCGGCCTCGCCACGAAGTGGGACGTGCTCGACAATGGCACGCGCGTCCGCTTTTATCTGAGAAAGGGCGTCGTCTTCCAGGACGGCGAACCCTTCAACGCCGCGGCCGTGAAATTCACCTTCGACCGCCTCCTCGGGCCAGAGGGTGCCAAGGGGCCGCAATTCTCGAATTACAATGCCATCGAGAGCGTCAAGGTCATCGACGACTTCACGGTCGATTTCAAGCTCAAAAAGCCCGACCCCGTCCTTCTTGTCAAGCTCGGCGGATACGGGGCGATGATCGTCCCACCGCGCTACATCCAGGAAAAGGGAGAGGACTGGTTCAACACCCACCCCGTGGGAACCGGGCCCTTCAAGTTCGTCTCCTACGAGCCGAAAATCGGCATCAAGCTCGAGGCCTTCGACAAATTCTGGGGGGGCAGGCCCAAGCTCGACAAGCTCGAGTACCGCTTCATTACGGAGCCCGCCACCGCTGTCGCCGAACTCCAGGCCGGGCGCGTCGATCTCGTCATACCGCCGACTATTCCCATCGGCATGATTTCGACAATCAACTCCAGCCCGAACCTCAAGGTCGTGAGCGTGCCGGGCCTGACAGTCCTCGCCCTGCGCTTCAACACGGCTCACGGCATCACCCAGGACCTTCGGGTGCGCAAAGCCATCATCATGGCCGTCGACCGGGATGCCATCATCAAGACGATTCTCGGCGGCCAGGCGATTCCGATCGCGAGCTTCCAGGGACCGCTCTCCTTCGGCTTCGATCCTTCGATGAAGCCCGTGCCCTACGATCCCAAGCAGGCCAAGGCTCTCCTCGCCGAGGCGGGCGTCAAGCCGGGTGCGCAAATCCAGATCGATATCCGCAACAACGACGAAACCTTCCTCGAGGTGAACCAGGCGATAGCGAGTTACCTCAAGCAGGTCGGCATCAACGCGACAATCAAGCCCTACGAGACGAACTACATGCTCAACGACATCATCCCCAACGGAAAGACCGGGGAGATGTTCCAGCAGGCCTGGGGCGGCTGGACCCTCGACTTCGACAACACGGCCTACTTGATGTACCACTCGGGCGAGAAGTGGAATCCCTACGAAAAGGATCCCAAGCTCGACGCCCTCCTCGAGTCGCAGCGCTCGATCACCGATGTCGCCAAGCGGGAGCAGATTCTCCAGGAGATAGCGCGCTACTCCGCCGACCACGCCTACGAGATGCTCCTCTATAATCTCAACTCCATCTACGCGATCAATACACGCGTCAAGAACTTCGTAGCCCCGCCCGACAGCCGACTCAGGCTGACCGACGTCAGCGTCGAATAACTCGTCACGACAGGGCTTCGCCCGCCCGGAGACAATTCAGCCACCGGGCGGGCCAGCCTTCGTCGCATCGGAGCAAGATCGTGGTCAAATTCCTCGCCCAACGCGTGATTCTCTCGCTGTTCGTCGTTCTCGCCGTCACCCTCATCGTCGCCTTCGCCATCCGCCTTACGGGCGATCCCGCCCTGATGCTCACCCAAGGGGCGGGCAGCATCACTGAGGCTGACCTTGCCCGAATCCGAGCGGCCCTCGGGCTCAACCAACCCTTTTTCGTGCAGTACGCGAATTTTCTGAAGGGCTTTATCACCCTCGACCTCGGGAAGAGCTTTCTCGGTGGCACACCGGTGGCAACCCTTGTCGGCAAGGCCCTTCCCGCGACCCTCCTTCTGGCCCTCTCCTCACTGGCCCTCTCGATTATCCTCTCGATACCTCTGGGCATCGCCGCCGCCGTGAAAAAGGGAAAGTGGGCCGATCAGGCGATCCGCGTGCTCTCCCTCCTGGGCCTCTCCTTCCCGAATTTCTGGCTTGCGATGATGATGGTACTGCTCTTTTCGATCACCCTTCGCTGGCTTCCTCCGAGCGGCATGGAGGGAATCCTGAGCTTCATCATGCCAACCCTGACGATGGGCATAATCCTCACGGCCACGAACGTGCGCCTCGTCCGCACCACGATGCTCGAAACGCTCCAGTCTCAGTTCGTGATGGTCGCCCGGGCCAAAGGCCTTTCCGAGCGCGTCGTCCTCTACAAGCACGCGCTCCGCAACGGCGCGATACCCCTCATCACCTATTTCGGCCTCCAGTTCGGCGGCCTCCTCGGCGGCATCGTGGTCGTCGAACGGGTCTTCAACTGGCCGGGCATGGGCACCCTCGCCTTCGACGCGGTCGCGGCGAGAGATTACCCGGTGCTGCAATCCGTCATCTGCATCCTGTCGCTCCTCATCGTCGGAGTGAATCTCCTCGTCGACATCGCCTACGGCATAGTCGATCCGCGCATCAGGAGGGATTAGGTATGAGCGCATGGTCATCCTCCTTGCGGGCGCGCTTCAAGACTTTCGAATTCATGGTCGGTTCCGTCCTCGTGGGCGGCATCGTCCTCCTCGTCCTCGCCTCATATTTCCTCTATCCGGACGGCGGCGAGACCATCGATCTCGGCAAGCGTCTTCTCAAGCCCTTCGTCGACGCCTCACACATCTTCGGCACCGATTCGCTCGGCCGCGACATCCTCGCGCGCCTCGTCGTCGGAGGTCGCATATCGCTTCTCGTCGGCTCCCTCTCGGTCGCCGGCGCCGTCGTAATCGGTACTCTCATGGGTCTGGTCTCGGGCTATTACCGCGGGTTCTGGGACGCCCTGGTGATGCGCTTCGCCGACATCCAGCTGGCCCTGCCCTTCATCCTGATGGCGATCACCTTTCTCGCCATCATCGGCGGCGGCCTCGTCAACACCATCGTCCTCCTCGTGGTCTCGCAGTGGGTGCAGTACGCGCGCCTCGTGCGGGGTTCGGTGCTCACCCTCCGGGAGCGCGAGTTCATCCTTTCCGCACGCGCCATCGGCGTGCGCACCCGGGGTATCCTTTTCGTCCATCTCCTCCCGAATCTCACGGGACCCCTCATAGTACTTATGACCTTGAACGTGGCCAACAACATCCTCCTTGAGAGCAGCTTGACCTTCCTCGGCCTCGGGGTGGATCCGACGATACCGAGCTGGGGCGGCATGCTGGCAGATGGCCGCACCTACCTTCAGAACGCCTGGTGGACGAGCGTCTTCCCCGGCCTCGCCCTCCTCCTCACCGTCCTCGGCCTGAACCTCCTGGGCGACTGGCTCAGGGACAGCCTCGACCCGACGAGTGGAGCCTCGAAATGACGCAACTGTACGAATCGCGCTTCGAGCGCAGTCTCGACGCCATGACCCGGGAACTCCTCGCGAGGGGTGCGGGTACCGCGGCCGAGCTCTGGGTCTTCGAGCCCGAGCCCCGGCGGCGCCTCATCGAGCGGCGCCTCGCCGCCACGGGGGTCGCGGCGCGGGTGCGCAGCGCCTTCAAGCCGCTCCTTCACGTCTTTTTGGAAGAAGTCGATCGCGAAGGCCTCGGCGAAGTCGAGATCGCCTATCCCGTCCACCACTCCGCGGCGCCCAATCGCTTCCTCCTCGAGTGCTATCCCCTCGCGGGCCTGCTGGATGGCGTCGCTTCGAGCTTCCGAGCCTCGAAAGGCGAAGATTTGTACTATGAGCTTCGCCTTCACTATCTCGACGGTCGCGTCGACGAAATGAGAGTCTTCGCGCCCAACCGCCTCTACGTCGACCACGCGGGCGAGGAGGTCCTCGCGCCAACAGGGTGGCTGCGGCTCGTCAGCCCCGGCGCCGCCCCCGAAGAGCACCGCGTGGAGACCGAATTCGAGCGTATATTCGCCGAGACGCTGAGGATCGCGGCGGCGCGCGAATGGGGCGACGTAGAGCCCTTCTTCGACCGCCTCCTCGTCGAGGTGGGCCTTCCCGCCGATGATACGCCCCTTGGCTTCGGCGAGGAGGTGGTGAGTTTCCGCGAGGCCCTCCACGAAGATCTCTATTTCTCGCTCCTCGAACTTTTCCAGAAGAAGACCGGCAGGGAGCTGGGTGATCGAGGCATCAGGCCGGGCATGATAGTGCCCGATGTGAGGATGTCCGCGGAGCCGAGCCTGTCGATCTCGATCGGCGAAGGGGCGATCGATTTGCCGGAGTCGCCCGGCCTTGTCCCGCTCGCCGAGTCGAGGGCGCCGCTTTCCGAAGCCAGCGTGCACGAGGAGCTCGCGCGCATCGAGGGGAGGGCCTTCGAAGCGCGGTCGAGGGAGGGAAGAGTGGTGAAGGCGGTCTACCGGAGCGGGACGGACGCGGCCGTGATGATCTCCGGCGGTCAACACGCGAACGAGACGACGGGCGTCGTCGGCGCCCTCAGGGCCGCGCGGGAGCTCGCCCGAAGGCCCGGCGCCCACTTCTCGGTATCACCCCTCGAGAACCCGGACGGCTACGCCCTCCATCATGCGCTCCGCGCTGCCAACCCCGCCCACATGCACCACGCGGCGCGCTACACGGCCTTCGGCAACGACCTTGAGTACCACCTTGACGACGCGCTGTACGAACGAGAGCTTCGCGAGAAGGCCCGGGAGCTCACCGGCGCCCTTTTCCACATCAATCTCCACGGCTATCCCTCGCACGAGTGGACCCGTCCACTCACAGGCTACGTACCCCGAGGATTCGCGTCCTGGATGTTGCCGCACGGTTTCTACCTCGTGATGCGCCATCATCCCGGTTGGGGAGAGCGAGCCGCGCGGCTCGTGGAGCTCGTGACCTGGCGCCTCGCCGCCGTTCCGGGCCTCCGAGCCTTCACCGAGTCGCAGCTTCAGCTCTATGAGACGCACACTGGAGCCAAGGGCTTCGAGCTCGTCAATGGCTTCCCCTGCGACTTCACCGAGGACGAGCGCACCTCGATACCGCTGAGGCTCATCACCGAGTATCCCGACGAGACAATCGGCGGCGAGGCTTTCCTGCGCGGCCATTCCGCGCAGATGGAGGCGGTCCTGGCGGCCTATGAGGCTTTCCAGGTCATCATGGCCGATGAGGCGTCGAAAGGTTCCGCGTCATGAGCGCGAGCGAGTCGACCCTCCTCAAAGTCGAGGACCTGAGCGTCTCCTTCGGCCCGGCGAGGGTGGTGGAAAACCTGAGCTTCACCGTCACCCCCGGCCGGACCCTCGGCATTATCGGCGAATCAGGCTCCGGCAAGTCGATGACGGCCCTTTCCGTGATGCGCCTGGCCGATCTGATGGGGGCTACCTACCCCTCCGGCCGCATCCTTTTCGAGGGCCGCGCCGGCAGCGCGGACCTTTCCGCCTCCAGCCAGAAGACGATGCGGAGCATCCGCGGCAAAGATATCTCGATGATCTTTCAGGAGCCGATGACGAGCCTCGACCCGATCTTTACCATCGGCGACCAGATCGCCGAGGTGATCGAGCTCCACGAGGGCATGACGAAGACCGAGGCCCTCAAGGAGGCCGGCCGCCTTCTCGACGTGGTGCGCCTGCCCGATTCGGCCCAGCTCCTCAAACGTTATCCGCACCAGCTTTCCGGCGGAATGAGGCAGCGCGTAATGATCGCGATGTCCCTCGCCTGCAAGCCCAAGCTCCTCATCGCCGACGAACCCACCACGGCCCTCGACGTAACCATCCAGGCACAGATATTGGCCCTCATCCGCGAGCTCCAGAAGGAGTTCGGCATGACGGTCATCTTCATCACCCACGACATGGGAGTGGTCGCCGAGATGGCCGACGACGTCGTCGTGATGCGAAAGGGAAGGCTCGTCGAGTCGGGCGCAGTGCGTGATATCTTCCGCAATCCCAAGGAAGCCTACACGAAGGCCCTCCTCGCCGCCGTGCCGAGGCTCGGCAGCATGCGCGGCCAGGAGCTGCCGCGGAAGTTCCCGCTCTCCGACCGCGATGGAGAGAGCGTAGAGCTAACGGCGGAAGCGGCGCCTCAAGACACCGCGCGCTACGACTCGGGCGCCCTTCTCTGCCTCAGCGACCTCGTGGTCCGCTTCGACGTGAAGAAGAACCTCCTCGGTCGAACAACGCATCGCGTCCACGCCGTCGAAAAGGTCAGCTTCAACATCTATCCCGGAGAAACCCTGGCACTCGTCGGCGAGAGCGGCTCCGGCAAGTCGACCATCGGCCGCGCCATCCAGCAACTCCAGCGAGCCAACTCGGGCGACTTCAGCTTCGAGGGAAGGGCCCTTTCGGCGATGGGGGCCGAGGAGCGGCGGAGCCTCCAGCAGCGCATCCAGTACATCTTCCAGGACCCCTTCGCCTCCCTCGACCCGAGGCGGACGGTGGGCTACTCGATCTCGGAGCCCATCTGCGTGCACGCGCTTCTTAAGGGCGAGGGCGCGATCCGTGCCCGCGTCGCCGAGCTTCTCGCGAGGGTCGGCCTCGACGCCTCGCACGCGACGCGTTATCCGCACGAGCTTTCGGGCGGGCAGCGCCAGCGCGTCTGCATCGCCCGTGCCCTGGCCTCGCGGCCCAAGCTCATCATCGCCGACGAGGCCCTCTCTGCGATGGACGTCTCGATCCAGGCGCAGATCATCAACCTCTTCATGGAGCTCCAGAAGGAGGAGGGCATCGCCTATCTCTTCATCAGCCATGACATGGCCGTCGTCGAGCGGATCAGCCATCGCGTCGCCGTCCTCTATCGCGGCCAGATTGTGGAGATCGGGAAACGAAGCCATGTGTTCGAGAATCCGCTTCATGCCTACACGCGACGGCTGCTGTTAGCCGTGCCGGTGGCCGATCCCGATCGGCGCGGCGAGCGCCAGGTTGCCGAGGGAGAGCTTCTTTCTCAGATACGGCATGTCGACGACCTTCCGAAGATTCTCGGCCTCCGGGAGGCCGAGCCGGGTCATTTTGTCGCCGAATGAAAGCGGCCAAGGGGCGGGCCCGCTATTCTTGGTCCCCTTCCCCCTCGCCTCGGCCCAAGCCTGATCGATAGCCTCTTTTCCGCCGGTCATCGCGGGCGCGAACTCGATGCGGAGAGCCCACATGCGGCGCACCGTTGCGCGCCGCATGTGGCTCAGTACCACAACATAGAACTAATTACGACAGTCCCGTGATCATCCCCGTTTCGGTGTCGATGTCCATGCCCATATAGCCCGGCTTCGAGCCCAGGCCCGGCATGGTGGTGATCTCTCCGGACAGCGGATAAATGAAGCCGGCGCCGGCCGCGAGGCGCACATCGGTGATGGGGAAAACGTAACCGGAGGGCCGACCTTTCCAATTAGGATCATGGGAGAAGGAGTACTGGGTCTTGGCCATGCAGATCGGCAAATTCGCGTAACCGAGACCGGAGAAGGACTCGAGGGCCTTTTCGGCGTCGGCCGTGTAGCTCACGGAGTCGGCGCCGTAGACCTCGGTGGCGAGTCGGCCGATCTTTTCCTTGAGGGGCATCTCGGCGGGATAGAGCAAGGTGGGCTTGGAGGGCTGGTTGGCGGCCTTGTCGACGGCGCGGGCGAGGTCGGCGGCCCCTTCGCCGCCATTGGCCCAATTGGTAGATACAACGGCGTCGAAAGCCCCTGCCTTGAGGGCGCCCTCGCGTATGATCTGGCGCTCAGCCTCGGTGTCGGTCGGGAAGGCGTTGATCGCGACCACGGCGGGAAGGCCGTATTTCCGCACGACCTCGAGATGGCCTTCAAGGTTGCACAGGCCCTTGCGGACGAGCTCCTGGTTCTCCTGGGTGTAGGCCGTGGCCAGGGGTTTGCCGGGGGTCACCTTGGGGCCGCCGCCGTGCATCTTGAGGGCGCGCACGGTGCACACAATTACGACGGCATCGGGCATCATGCCGGAGGCTCGGCACTTGATGTCCATGAACTTCTCGAAGCCCATGTCGGCGCCGAAGCCGGACTCGGTGACGAGGTAGTCGCCGATGCGGGAGGCGATTTGGTCGGCTACGATCGAGGAGTTGCCGTGGGCGATGTTGGCGAAGGGGCCGGCGTGCACGAAGGCGAGCTGCTCCTCGAGGGTCTGGAGGATGTTGGGCTTGAGGGCGTCTTTCATCAGTATTGTCATGGCCCCGGCGACGCCGAGGTCTTCGGTGGTGACAGCCTTGCCCGACTTGTCGAGGCCGAGGACGATGCGCCCCATGCGCGCGCGGAGGTCCTTGAGGCTGGTGGCAAGGGCGAGGATGGCCATGACCTCGGAGGCGACGGCGATGTCGAAACCCGTCTCGCGGAGGGGGCCGTTGTCGAGGCCGCCGATGCCGACGATGGTCTTGCGGAGAACACGGTCGTTGATGTCGAGGACGCGGCGCCAGAGAATTTCCATCGGGTCGAGGTTGAGCTTCTTCATGCCCATCTTCTCGAAGAAGGCCTCGGACCAGCGCGACTCGTGGTACATGCGCGCGTCGAGGGCGGCGGCGCAGAGGTTGTGGGCCGCGGAAACGGCGTGGATGTCGCCGGTGAGATGCAGATTGAAATCGGCCATCGGCACGATCTGGCTGTAGCCGCCGCCGGCGGCGCCGCCCTTGATGCCGAAGGTCGGACCCATCGAAGGCTGGCGGATGGCCGCGATGGCCTTCTTCCCTATCGCGCCGAGTCCCTGGGTGAGGCCGACGGTCGTCGTCGTCTTGCCTTCGCCGAGCGGCGTCGGGGAGATCGCGGTGACATCGATGTACTTGGCCTTGCGGGGGGCCTTGGGGTTGTCGGTGAGGAATTCCAGGCGAACCTTCGCCTTGTCGTCGCCGTGCATTTCGAGGTACTTGCCCTCGATGCCGTAGGCGCCGGCTATCCCTGCGATCGGCTTGACCTTGGCCGCCTGCGCGATGTCGATGTCGCTGGGAACGGGTTTCTTTTTCTCGACGGACACGAATGACCTCCTGGGATGACGCGCATCGGGCGCGACGAGGGAAGGGTACAACGATTTTGGTGGGGCGTATATGAAAGCTCTTGGCGGCAATTGGAAAAACTTGCGACGAATTGGGCTATACGCGCCGCGCCACAAAAGGGGCGCACCCTGTTCGTGAGCCGACGCCGAATTGGCGAGGCTCGCGCATCACGAGCCTCGCTCGATTCTTTTTTTATCGAATGTTGGCAGCCATCGCTTCCATGAAGCGCCTGGTTACCTCTCCCGTGACCTTCAGATTCGCCGCAAGTTCCCGATCGAAGGCAATGACTTTCGCCGGGTCCTTCGCCATGAGTTCGGCGTAGGGATCATAGGCATTGTTAGTATCAGATTGCCAGGCGCCGAAGTCGAAGGAGGGATCGTTCACGTACTTGGCGGGGAAGGTCGCGACGATGTCCCGGTCGAGCGTGGGCCCCCGGGCACGGGCCTCCCTCGCGACGAGCCCGATCGCCCAGTTCTTGCCGGAGACATCGGCCGTCCCCGAGGCCTGGGCGGCGGCGCCTGGGGCTCCGCTTGTGGCGGCGGCGGCGCCGGGAGCAGATGCGGCGGCGCCGGGAGCGGCGAGGGCTCCGGCGAGGGCCGCGTAGACGGGGTTGGCGCTGGCATCGCCCTTCCAGGCAGCCATCACAGAATACTGATAATTCTCAAGGATGAGATGGCGATTGGAGACCAGGGTGGTGAGTCCGTCCTTCTCCGCCTTGGAACCGAAGGCATTAGCCATAATTAGGGCGAATGTCGATTTCGAGGGCATGATGCTCGCGTGATAGGGCTGGGTGAGATCCTGGACATAGTGGAGGGCCCAGCCGGCGAAGCGCCAGCCCCAGTACTCGTGTCCCGAGGCGAAGGCGAAGCGGGACAGGGCGGAGTAGAGATCGATGCGATAGCCGGAATTGCTCTCCGTCGTCCATTTCGCGAGCGCGTGGAGGATGCCCGGCTCGTTGTCGAAGGACATATGAAAGGGCGCCTGCGTGCCGTAGGAGAGCTTGGCGTTGCCCCAGGGCTGGATGCCGAAACCGTAACGCGCCCCCCAGGCCGTGCCATTGTCCTGATAGAGTCCGAAATCCATGCCATAGTCCGGCTCGTCGCAGGCCGTCTCCACGACCTCGAGGGCGGTCACGGCCTCTCCCGGCGAGAGGGCGACGAAGGGGGAATTGGGAATCCTGATTTCGCCCAACGCGACCTTGTCAGAGGCCAACTCGGGCCGACCCTGCCTGTCGCCGCCGACGGGGACCTGGAGAAAGAGGGTAATGGGTCTTTCCGGATTCACGCGGATGGCCCCGATAAACGAGGCGTGGAGGGCATCGCCCTCGGCCGAAGGATCGAAGACGAGGGCCGCCGGGAGGGGGCGGTAGGACGGATAGTCCTTCCTGGCCTTGGTCTCGACGGCGAGGAGGACCTTCGAGAGATCAGCCTTTGTCGCCGAAAGGAAATCGTCGAGGTTTTCGGCCTTCACCTCGCGACCCTTCCATGCTTGCGAAG
>JAJXVS010000316.1 GCA_021782015.1 bacterium
GCGAGTTCGGTTCGCAGCCGCGCCGCGATTTTGGCGCTCGCCTCAAGGTCGGCCCCGGGGAGGACGGCCACGAACTCCTCGCCGCCGTAGCGGCCGAGAAAGTCAACAGCGCGGAGGGCCGAGCGGAAGCGCTCGACCGCAGTCATGAGGACGATGTCGCCCATCTCGTGGCCGTAGAGGTCGTTGACGGATTTGAAATGATCGAGGTCGATCATGATGAGACCGAGGGGGTGGCCGCCTTGTCGCGCGGCCTCCACCTCGAGGGCACCAAGCTCCATGAGGCGCCTGCGGTTGAGGATGCCGGTCAGGCCGTCCGTTTCCGCGAGGAGGGTGAGCCTGTCCATGAGGCGAGTTCTCTCGGTGACATCGGTCACGAGAATGGCCGTCCCCGTCACGGCGACCCGCCTTTCCCTGACCGGATAGGCCTGGGCGAAGAATCGCTTGCGCTGCCCCTCGACCTCGATGGAAAATTCACCCTCGGTCTCGCCCTTGCCCGCCAGGGCTTCGAGCTGATTCGCGAGGACCGAGGAAGGGGGCAGGGCCTCCCCCGGGCGGAAGTCCGACGCCCCTGGCATGGAGCGGGCCGCCTGGTTCAAATCCTGGAGGCGGCCGTGGATGTCCAAGACGAAAAAGGCCTGGCGCACCGAGTCGAGGGCCAGCTCGCGGGCCGCCGGCACCAGTTCGAAGAGGCCGAGGCGGAAGAGGGCGAAGCTGTAGAATAGGGCCCCCACACCCGAGGCGATCGGCCCCGGATCGATGTCGCGGGGGATGATTCCGACGAGGCGGGCCGCGGTGCCGAACAGGGGAAAGAGGGAGCCGACGATGATGACGATGCCCTGGATCCGCTCCTTGCGCGGCGAGCGCAGGGCATGGCGGAGGAGCACGAGGATGCCGAGGCAACCAACAGCCAATTGGTAGAAAAAATTCACGAGGTACCAGGGGCCGCGCTCGAACTGGAGGGCGAGGAAGTAGCCGTTGTCGACGACGCGAGGCCGTTGGTACATCAGACCGTGCCATTCGACCGTCCAGATCAAGGCGACAGTGGCGATCGGCAGGGCGAGGATGGCCAGATAGGGGGCGACTCGGCGCCTTGTTGGGCCCGCGACACGGAGGGCGAAAAGGAGGGCCAGGCTCGGGATGAAGGCCAGTCCGACATATTCGACGCGGATGGCCATCAGAATGTCATGGAGGTTGGTGCGCGATATCTCGATGGCAGTGCCGAGGGAGTAGAGGGAAATGCCCGCCACGAAAAAGGCGAACTCGGCGGCCCCCCTCACGCGACGCCTGAAAAAGGCGTGGGCTGCCAGAAAGGCGCAGAGGAGGGCGACAAACCCGAGGCTGAAGACATAGGAGAGGGGAGGCTGCGACATCCTCCTTGAGTATCGACAATTTGGGATGGATTTTCCAGCCGATAGCCTATCCCCCCGGCCCGGAGCACGAAGATGGAGGGCTGCCACTAAAGTCTAGTTGCATGCTGTGGCAAAGTATGGCATAGTGGTCACTATGAGTAAGGAAGAGAAGCTTCTCGGGCGATTCCTTTCTAGACCGAAAGATTTCACTTATAATGAAATACGGAAGCTTCTCAAAGATCTTGGCTATGTGGAATCGAACCAGGGGAAAACCTCGGGATCGAGAGTCGCCTTCATCCATGTGGAGACACGGCACATTATCCGGCTTCATAAGCCGCATCCCGGGAACGAACTCAAGTTATATCAGCTGGACCAAATTCGCGAGGACCTGGCTGGAAGGGGGCTGCTATGAAAGACGTGCTTGTGTATAAGGACTTCATCGGATCGGTTCACTTCAGTGCCGATGATGAGGTCTTTTTCGGGAAAATTGAAGGAATAGAGGATCTAGTATCCTTTGAAGGAAAGAGCGTCAAGGAAATCAAGAAGGCCTTTGAAGAAGCCGTGGATGATTATGGCCAGATCTGCCTGGACAACGACAAGGAATTGGAAAAGTCCTACAAGGGAAGTTTCAATGTGAGAATGCCACCCGATCTGCATAGAAGGCTGAAGAGAACGGCGGTCAGGATGGGTATATCGCTGAATCAATTTGTCCAGAAGGCGGTTTTGGACGAGTTGGAAAAAACAGGAATGGCGAATTGAAGGTCGCGCTAATTTAAGCAACTAATTAAAGCGACAAAGATCGCGCTAAATTGAAGAACTAATTGGCTCGACAAAGGGTGCAACCCGCACCCGCCGGGCGGCCGACGGCGCTGGTGGCAGCGCTGGGGCGCGGCCGTCCTAATCAGCGCCGGCGGCCCTATCGGCGCTGATGGCGGCGGTCAGCCTACCGCGTCAGAGATCGAAGCGGAAATGAAGAGGCGCCGGAAATCCGGCGCCTCTTCATTGGAGCGGAGAGCGCGACCCTTCGCGGAGCGAAGCTCCGCGAAGGGGGACGCCCGATACATTCGGCTTTGTCCTGTCGTGCATAGCAATCGGGAGCATGGCCTGGTGGCCGCGAGATTTCGCCGCGGCGAAATCTCGCATGACAACAAAAAGGAGCGCCTGGGCGCTCCCTTTTGTTGTCAAAGGGCCCAACTGATTCCGTGTTTGGCCTTGAAGAGGAAGTACTTTTCGAGCATCCACTTGCCGAGGTCGCCGGTGGGGTCGGGGAGGATGAAGGCGACTTTGCGGGGCTCGTAGAGGTGATTGGAGAAGATGATCATTTCCTTGTTGCAGCCGTCGAGGATGCAAAGGCCTGCGATGTTGCCGTAGGGGAGGAAGTGCATTTCTCCGTCGCCGCCGTTGGTCTTTTTGATGTTCTTGGCGACGACCTTGGCCATTTCGTCGGAGGGGTAGCCGGTCTTGGGTACGCCGAAGGGGACGTGCCCCTCGCCCTTGAAGGGGTTGGGTACGGCGACCGAGAGGCCGGCGCCCCAGATATTCTTGTAGGTAGTATGACGATAGGCCTCGTCGACGGTGATGAAGCCCTTCTCGTCGCCGAGTCCGGGGCTGTCGAAGACGTATTTCTGGCCGAGGAAGGGCGGCACGAGCATTTTCCACTTCGCCGGAATTTCCTCGCCGCTCGAAAGGACGACGGAATTTTCCTTGACCTCGGTGATGGCCGCGTCGGCCCGGAAGTCGATGTCGAGTTTCTTGAAGAAGGTCTTGAGGAGTTTTTCGCCGCCGGGCATGCCGCCGATGCCGAAGTGGCCGAGGTAGGGCTCGGGGGTGATCCAGGTGACCTTGACCTTGTCGCGGATCTTGGCCTTGCGGCAATACTGTTCGAAATTCATAAGGTATTCGTAGCCGGCGCCCATGCAGGAGGCTCCGGGGACGGCGCCGATCACGGCCGGGCCGGGGTTCTTGACGAATTCTTTCCAGGCTTCGTAGGTCGCGGTGGCGTGGGCGGGGGTGAAGATCGAGCGGCTGTGGCCCTTGGGGCCGAGGCCGGGGAGGGCTTCCCATTTGAGGTCGGCGCCGGTCGCGAGGATGAGCTCGTCGTAGGCCAGTTCCTTGCCGCCCTTGGTCAGCACCTTGTTCTGCTCGGGCAGGACCTTTATCACTTCGTCGTGGATAAAGTCCATGCCGTGCTTTTTGATAACGGGTTCGACATCGAAGCTGATGTCCTCAGCCTTGCGCCGCCCGAAGGGAACCCAGATCAGCGAAGGGATATAGACGAATTCCCTGAGCTTGCTGATTACCGTGACGTGAACGTCCTTTTTGAAATGCCGCTTCAGCTCGAATGCCGCGGTCATACCCGCGAAATTGCCGCCGACTACCACAAGCTCTTTCACCCTTGCTCCTCGAAAGGTCGCGGCCTGGCCATCTCTCTCCACTGTCGATGGGCATGCCGACCCGAATGGGCATGAGTATAATATGCACGTTTCCATATGTAAAGAAGTTTCGATTCTATTAAGTGAATTTTTCTGGCCCTTGCCTGTCCC
>JAJXVS010000048.1 GCA_021782015.1 bacterium
TCGAAAAAGTGAAGCGCGCCCGTGCCGCGCTACCGGAATTACCACCTCTCATTTCCAAAAAACGAAAACGACTCGCTATTTCAAAGGCGGTACACTAGGGCCGGTCCGCCTTCAGCCAGTCCTTGGTCACCGAGGAGAAGAACTCTCTGTTCCACAAGTCGAGGCTTCGTGGATCGCGGATGAACGGCCTTACGTCCTCTGCGGCCTGGGTGAAATCCACCTGGCCGAACCTCTGTTCGAGCAGTTCCAGGAGTTGCGGGCTGTCCAGAGCTTCAGGGGTCTTCAAGTGCCCCGTTTGGCGCATCCTGGCCTCCAGATGCCCAAAGTTGGGACTAACTCTGTGGGACAAGTACCATAGGTAGTCGTAGAAGTCGCCGCCTTTGACGCGATTCTTCCAGGAGCGGCACAAGACGGCGTGGAGCTTGCCAGCGAAAAGCGAAGGAAGATCGTAGAGGCGCACGGAGTACGGGATCGGACTGAGCTGATACTTGACGTTGTAGCTCGCCCCGGATGGAGGGTCCGTGTCGATCTCGAACCTGATCTTCAACTGCTCGTTGGGGGAAACCCCGGAGACAGGCGGTGTCAGGGATGCGATCTTCAGAAGGTGTACGAGGGTGCCTCCCTTGATGAACGCTGACTGGACCGCCGATTCCTCGGTCTTCTTCTTCCTCTCGAATTGAACCTCGAAGCCATAGGCCGCCAGTTCATCGCGGATGGAGGACGTGTAGGCCTCAATGTCAAAGTCAGCCTGCGGGGCCTTAAGGCTGAAGTCGAGGTCTTCTGAGAACCGGTCCAGACCATGGAAGATCCGCAAGGCGGTTCCTCCGTAGAAGGCCCCCTCACGGAAAAAGCCTGCCCGAGAGAGCCCGAGGAGAGTGATCTCCTGGATGATTTCCTTGAGAGCGGACCGATAGTCGCCGGCGGTCTTGCAGTCGTGGCGCTTCAGAAGGTCTTGGACGGGACTAGCCATAGGTCTTCACTCCCCAAGCGGCCAGCAAGGCCACCGGCCGGCTTCGGTATAAAGGGCTCCACTCGGTCAGTTGGTTCCATTGGAGGGCTGCCAGCTCGTCGGGGTCCATTCTCCAATCTTCCATCAAGAGGTGGGAAAGGTCGGCGAGGGTATCGATTCCTCGGGTCTTGTAGACCGAGTCGGACAAGGCCTTCTCGGGGCAAGCCACTAGGTAAGGGTAGCCAGCCTCTTCTCGGCGTTCAATCCCATAGGGGTAGATGGCCTTCGGCAGATAGGCGTAGGTATACTCCCCAAAGGGCGTCGAGAAAGCCTTGTCCTTGTTCTTGCCGTAGGCGGCCGAGGTGAAGGTGGGAACCCCTTCGGGGATCAATCCGTGGAAGGCAAGGGCGTACTGAAAGGACAGGTAGGATGGTCCATAGATCACGGGGGCCAGCACCTGAGGAGGAGGGGCCTCCCCTTCGACAAAGAGCCCCCGCCGCACCTGGGTCAGGGTTCCGGCCTTGAGGAGTCGGCTCAGGCGGGTCTTGGGGTTACCATAGCCGGAGAGTTCCTGCATGACGGTGAGACTGTCCTTGAGCATAGTATCTCCAGTAAGTATCACAATACGATACTTACTGGAGATAGGCAAGACCTCTTTGTCGCCTTGGGAGGTGCCGCGAGCCATCGCTGGCCGATGCACTAAACCCGGATTTCTCACCAAACTAGGCAGAGGATGCCTCAGGCCCTCAAATATGCCATCCGCGACGGAGCGATGGGGTTCGCTTGTAGAGGACCTCGCGATTTCCAGGATATTCGGTTGTTGTCCCTGTTCCAGGCGACAAAAAGGGGGCGTGGCGAAGGATGCGAGGCAAGCCTCCGGCATGGTGGAAGGCAAGCAGCCGGATAGATTAGGCGGGCAGAACGAGGATCAGGTCGTGGCCAACGCCGAGGTCGCCTGCCTCCAAAGCTCCCAGAACGGGAAGGAGCGGGGCAGGCGCACAAGGATCCGCCGAGTCGACACGATGACCGATGCGGCGACCTTCATGAGATGCAGCCGTATTGTCGAGGACTGGGACCGGGCATGATCGGTGCCGGCGAGTCCGACACGCCGGAGTTCGCAGAGGAAGAGGTAGGCGATGGACGAGAACCAGAGCCTGAGCTGATTGGCGCGGAACATGTGTGAACTGGTACGATCAGCAAAGAGGAAGAGCTGTTGCTCCTTGATGCGGTTCTCCATCTCGCCGCGGGCGCAGTAGAGATTCTCGTAAAGCTCTCGGGTCGGCCATGTTCCGGGATCGAGATTGGTGACGACGAAGCGGGGATTTGATCCCTTGGAGAGATGCTCCGCCTTGGCAACCACCCGGCGCTCGCAGGCCCAGGTTTTTCGCGTCTGATTCCGCAGTTCCTTGAAGACGCGGGAGGCATGGCCAGTCAAGCAATGGAGCTCGGCCGCGTCGTGGAGTTCCTTGCCGATGGCTCGTTGGAGCCGCCTGTTGCGGGCGAGCCCCAGGATGTTGAACGTCGCGTCATGCGATTCGCAGAAGGCCATGAGCGGATCGCGGCAAGTAGGTGATGTCCGGAGAAGGCGTAGAGGGGGAGGAAACAGTATTCGTCATAGAAGCCGTGGAAGAAACGGCCCTCCTGGTCGCCGTGGAGTGGATCGTCGGTGGCGTCGATCCGGTCGCGTAAGTAGTCCGAGACTTTAGGAGTCCAGAACCAGGTGAAATAGGAAGCCAGGTCCATGTTCCTAAGGCGCTCGGCCGCCTCGAAGTTCTCCTGGGTCTTTGAGACCTTGGCCTTGGCAATCTTGGCCAGAGGAAGCTGAGCCATGAGCCCGCCAGCCTGCGCTGCAGTCTCCCGTTCGTCGTTTGTGCCCATGGAGCGCTGGGAGAGGATTGTGCCCGTGGCCTTCTCGAGGAATCGGGCGTAGAAGATGACCCTACCATCGACGGCGGGACGCTTGAAGAGGGTAAAGGAGAATGGAGAATCCGATGGAAGAGGCTTAGCTATAAACGAGGACCCCCTGAAAAAGCCACAGTGTTAAGTCACAGTGTGCTTTTAGGGGGTCTGTCGAAACGCAAGTAATTGTGGAGAATAGGGGAGGTTTGCTGCGCAAACCCGCCCTGCGCTCGTCGGCGTCCTGCCGACTCGCTCCGGGCCGCCTCGGAATCCTCTCGGCGGATCATCCGCCTCGTCCTCGCTATCGCTCGGACTGGATTCCTCGGTTCGGGCTCGGCGTCGCCGACCTCCCCCTATTCTCCTTATCAAAACGAAGAGCCGCCCCAAATGGACGGCTCTTCGTTTCTGGAGAATAGGGGATTCGAACCCCTGACCTATAGATTGCGAACCTATCGCTCTACCAACTGAGCTAATTCCCCGAGGCGATGCAAAAATAGTCGAGATGGCCGGATCGGGTCAAGGGGATTTCGGGCGGGAGGGGAAATGAGGGCCGACGGGGAGGGGCCCCATCGGCCAATTTCAATCAGCGAATGCGTTTGTTGAGAAGGGCCTGGAGGGAGACGGAGATGACGATGATGAGGCCGTAGATGACGCTCGTCCAGAAGCCGGTCATGCCGGCCGCCACGATGCCGGCGTTGATGGCGCCGATCACGAAGGAGGCGACGAAGGTGCCGAAGACGGTGCCTGTGCCGCCGTAGGGGGAGGTGCCGCCCAGGAAGACCGAGGCCAGGGTATTGAGGAGGTAGCCGTCACCGAGGGTCGGCCAGAAATAGAGCACTTCCTCGCTGACGACGTAACCGGCGAAGGCGGCCGCGGCGCCGACGATGGCGAAGGACATGATCTTGGTGCGGTCCACGTCGACGCCCATGAGGCGCGCGCTTTCGAGGTTGTCGCCCGTCAGGTATACGTGGGCGCCGAATCGCGTTCGGTTGAGGATGAACCAGAGCACGATGCCCATGGCGATGGTCCAGACGAACTGCGCGGGGACGACTCCGCCGATTCTCCCGACCAATGCGTGGAAAAAGAGGGTGTTCTGGACCTGGGTCATGCCGAGGCCGTTGCCGTTGGTGATGACGAGGACGACGCCGCGCCAGAGGAACTGGGTTCCGATCGTGGCCACGAGGGAGGGGATGCCGATCTTCACCACGATGAGCCCGTTGAGCCAGCCCGCGATCGCGCCGGCGAGGATGCAGGCGATGAAGCCGAGCGACACGCTTCCCGTGGCGACGAAGACGACGTCGAAGGCCGTCATTCCGAGGGCCATGACCGAGGGGAAGGAGAGGTCGATCTCACCAATTATGATGATAAAGGTGAGGGGCAGGGCCACGAGGGCGAAGAAGGGCGTCGTGGACATGAAGGAGACGTAGATGTTGCCGGCCAGGAAGGTCCGGGGCGCGGCGATCAGGAAGATGACCCAGATGAAGATCGCGACGAAGACGATGCCGATCTGGAGCATGTAGGTCCGGAGGAATTTCGCGAGGCCACCGACCTCGGCCTTGCGTGAGCGAGGGAGTCCGCCCGCCTCTGCGCTGTCGCTCATCGGTCGCCTCCTTTTTTCGCGGCGTCGCCCGCCGCTTTCGGGGCTTCGTTTTCCTCTTTCGCCGCGCCCTTGCGCAGGCTGCCCGTGTGGGCGACGAGGTAGAGGCGTTCGATCAGTTCCTCGAGGGTGAGTTCGTTCTTGAGGTACTGTCCGGCGATGGTACCGCGGTCGAGGACCACGATGCGGTCGCAGACCGGGTACACGTGAAAGATGTTATGATCTATGAAGATGCAGGACTTGCCTTCCGCCTTGATGCGGTGCACGAAGTCGATGACCTTGTTCGTCTCGGAGAGCGAGAGGCCCATGGTCGGCTCGTCGAGCATGATGAGTTCGGCTTTGAAATAGAGGGCCCGCGTGATCGCCACGCCCTGGCGTTCCCCGCCCGAGAAGGTCTTGATGATGGAGTCGGGGGTGATCGCCGAGGAGGTGAAGCCCATGGCGGTGTGCATGAGGTTGAGGGTTTCCTCGCGCATCTTCTTGACGTCGAGCATGCCCCAGGAATTGGAGAGCTCCCTCCCGAGGAAGATGTTCCGCCACAGCGATTGCTTGTCGGCGAGGGCCCGCTCCTGGTAGACGATCTCGATGCCCTGCTTGCGGGCCTCGGGGACGGTCAAGTGCGGTACCCGGCGCCCCTTGATGTGGATTTCCCCGCCCGCGTCGGGCCGGTGGTATCCGGTCATTATCTTGACCATCGTTGATTTTCCGGCGCCGTTGTCGCCGAGCAACCCGACGATCTCGTTCGTGCCCACCTCGAAGTTGACGTCGTGGAGGGCCGAGACCTCGCCGAAGGTCTTCGACACGTTCTTCAACTGAAGGAAGTTTTCCATGCATCCACCTTGTGATGAGGGCGCAGGGATGTAGCCCCGCGCCCTCGATTTTCCGAAGCGACGGCGTCGACTAGCGGATGTTCTTCTCTGCGAGGGGTGCGATCATGTCGACATTGCTCTTGTCGACGAAACCGGCGCCCGTGTTGATGTGGAGGCCGGAGAAGCCGTACACCTTCGAAAGGCAGATCTGAAGTATGGGAAGGTAGCCCTGGAGCCACTCCTGCTGGTCGATGACGAGGCCCACCGAGCCGTCTTTGATGGCGGAGATCGTGGCGGGCGAAAGGTCGAAGCCGGCGATGGCGATGTCGCCGGGGTGTTTGCCGGCGGCGCGGAGATAGGTGCCGGCGGTGGCGGTCAGTCCGCCGTGATCGGTGACGACGAGCTTGACGTCAGGATGGGCGCTCACGTAGCCGGCGAAGGTCGGGGCTCCGGCGGCGGGGTCTTTGTTGGTCGCGGAATCTATTTCGAGGTAATCGACGATGCAGCCGGCTTCCTTGAGGGCGTCGATGACGCCCTTGGTGCGCTCGCCGCGGGCGGGCTGTGAGAGGAGGCCCCAGACCATCGTGCGATCGCCCTTTTTGAGGTTGAAAACCTGCACCGCGCGGACGCCCAGGGCGTGGCCGGCGGGGTAGTTCTCGGCGCCGACATAGCCGAAGCCATTGGCCGAATAGGCCGTCTCGGCCTTGGGCAGGGTTGTGTTCTGGCTGGTGACGATGATGCCTTGTCGCTCGGCATCCTTGATGAGGGCGTCGAAGGCTTCGTCGCCGGGATGTCCCATGACGGCGATGCCGTCGGGCCGCATGGCCACAGCTTCGCGGAACTGCTGGATCATTTTCTGCGGATCCCAGTCGGACCAGACGTAGTCGACCTTGCAGCCGAGGTCAGCGGCTGCCTGAACGGCGCCGTTGTAGACGTTGACCGCGAAGACGCCACCCTGGGGGCCGCCTGGGAAGAACACGATGTGGACGTTCGAAGCCCACTTGGTCTGTGCCACCGCGGACATCGAGGTCAGAGCCAGGACAGCCGCGAGAACGAGGAACAATCTACCTTTTCTCATCTGCATCCTCCATCACGTGATAGAAATTTCCAACTTGTTGCGAACACAATTCTCAACCGAATCCACTACCTCCTTTCATTTTATCCGGGAAGAGTTTTCCAAAGACGGGGATCGAGGCCGTCGCCTTCAGGGCGCCGTTTCGATCGATCGACCAAATGAGTATGAATCCCTCGTGACGGGCCGTCAAGGAAACTTGGGGAATCGCGGGCGCCGGCGCCGCGTCGGTGGTGGCGGTGGCGGAAGGGGGCGGCCGGGCGGGCGTAGGTCCTGCGGCGTCGGCGGTGGTGCCGGCACCGCGCTAGCGGCCGCGGCGGAATCAGGTGGGGTTTGCACCCCTCGTCGAGCCGCCGCGATGCGTCGCGAACATCGTGCGCTCGATGGCGCCGATGGATCCGTCGAGGTTGCGGGAGACGAGGATAGAAAAGAGGATGTCGACGACGGTGAGCTGGTTGACCCGCGAGGTGGAGGCGCCTTGTCGATAAATCCGCTCGGAGGCGGGCACGAGGAGGGCGATGTCGGCCAGCCTTCGCACGCTGTTGTCGCTGTCCATCGTGAGCGAGACGACGCGTGCCTTCCGGCCGTGAGCCTGGCGGGCCACTTCGCACATCGCGGCGTTTTCGCCTGAGTAAGAAAAGACGAAGGCCAGGTCTGTCGGGCGCAGTGTCGAGGCTGTCGTCACCTGGAGGTCGGTGTCGGCCGTGTAGGCCGCGGGCAGGCCGACGCGCAGGAGCTTCTGGAGGAAGTCGTAGGCCACGACACCCGAGGCCCCCACTCCGAAGAGGGCCGTCATCGTGGCGCCGAGGATCGCATCGGCGGCGGCTTCGATGGCCACCGGGTCGAGGCAGGCGGCGAGGAGGGAAAGGCTCCGCTGCGATTGCTCGATCACGTGCCTGATGATGTGGGCCGGGGATGCCTTCGATTCGAGGTCGAGGTCGGGAATGAAGCGCTCGTCGGCATCGCGAAAGACGTCATGCGCCAGCCGAAGCTTGAAATTGCCGTAGGACCCGAGGGCGATGCGCTTGCAGAATCGGACCACGGCGGCCTGGCTCGAACCGCTCTGGCGGGCGAGCTCGCTCACGTTGTAGTGCAGGGTCTTTTTCGGCTCGCGGAGCACGTACTCGGCCACCTTGCGCTCCGACTCCGACAGGCTGTCGAGTTTGAGCTCTATGGAAGCTATCGCGCTTTCGAAGGGTTTTTGTTCATCCACCGGCCGTACGCCTTTCCTCTTCGTGAACCTTGAGTGCCGCGGAGATGGGGCCGCCTCCCAATCGGTCGAGGCGTTCGGCCTCCGCGCGGTTGACGCCGAGAAGGACCATGATGATTGCCACTTTGGGTTTCTGTCCAGATGCCTCGTAGGCCTTGGCCGCCTCTTCGCGGCTGCAGGAGGTCGCCTGCTGGATGAGTCTCTTGGAGCGCTCGATGAGTTTGCGGTTGACGGGGGTAAGGTCGACCATGAGATTGCGGTAGACCTTGCCGATTCTGATCATCGCCGTTGTCGTCACCATGTTGAGCGTGAGCTTTTGGGCGGTGCCGGCCTTCATGCGGGTCGATCCTGTGACGACTTCGGGGCCGACGTCGAGGAAGATGCTATGCTTCGCGAAGTCGAAGGTCTTCGAGTTCCGGTTGCAGCTGATGGCGGCGACAACGGCGCCGAGTTCGCGCGCCCAGGCCATGGCTCCAAGAACGTAGGGCGCCTGTCCCGAGGCCGTTATCCCCACGAGGATGTCGATGGCGGTAAAGCCGACCCGCTTGAGTTCGAGGACTCCCGCTTCGCTGTCATCTTCGGCCCCCTCAATGGAGCGGACGAGGGCGTCATTCCCGCCAGCGATGAGGCCCTGTACCATCTTCGGCGACACGCCAAAGGTCGGCGGGCATTCCGAGGCATCGAGGACGCCCAATCGGCCCGAGGTGCCCGCTCCGATATAGAAGAGCCGGCCACCCTTTTTGAAGGCAGCGACCACATCGTCGACCAGGGCCCCTATCCGATCAATCGCCTGTTCCACGGCGAAGGGTACCCTCTTGTCTTCGGCGTTGATGATTCGGAGGATTTCGGTCGTGCTCCGCGAATCGATGTCCATCGAGGATTCGTTGCGGCTTTCCGTGGTGAAGCCCTCGAGCATGTCCTGGGTGACAGGTGTATCGACCATCAGTTCCTGCCCTTCCGTGGGTGATCTGACACAGGCTGCATGGAACCTCCCTGGGCGAATGGCGTGAAAGACAATTTCATTATAGCATCAGTATGCCAAGTGTGCAGAAATATTGTTTCACTTTTATCTTGCGCCACGGCGAATTTCGGCACACACTGAAGGAGCGATGGAGGATGCCAGCCAATGGACGATTCGAGGGCGGCGATTGATTTCCGGAATCGCTATGCCGCCAAAACCGATCACCTTGTTGTAGGCCTGATGTCGGGCACCTCCCTCGACGGGGTGGATGCGGCCCTCGTGCGCATCATGACAGGCGCCGACGGCGCGGGCTCGGTGTCGTCCGTGACGCTTCTTCATCATTCGTATATTCCCTATTCCGAAGAGATGCGCGCTCTGGTGGCCACCCTCTGTTCGCCGGCAACCGCCCGCATCGACGATCTCACCTACCTTCATTTCGGCGTGTCCGAGTGGTACGCGGCGGCCGTGGACCTTGTGCTGAGGGAAAGCGGCCGTCGGGCAGCCGAGATCGACGCGATCAGCATGCACGGGCAGACGGTCTGGCATGCGCCCCAACCGCGCTCCTTTCCCGGCCCCAATGGCGCCGTGTCGGTCAAAGGGACCCTACAGCTCGGCTCGAGCGCCGTCCTTCGCGAAAGGACGGGGATTCCGGTCATCGCCGATCACAGGTCGAGGGACATGGCGGCGGGCGGAGAGGGCGCTCCCCTTGCGCCCTATATCGATGCCCTCCTCTTCGGCTCGCCCGATGCGGGGGTCGTCGTCCAGAATATCGGCGGCATCGGCAACGCCACGATAATACCGGTCGGCGCCTCGAACGAGGGCGTTTTCGCCTTCGACACGGGTCCGGGCAACATGGTGATCGATGCCGTGGTGGCGGAAGGCAGCAAGGGCGCCCTGCGCTTCGACGAGGGCGGCGCCCTGGCGGCGGCCGGCGAGGTTTCCGAGGCCATGGTTGCGGAACTCATGGCCGATCCGTATTTCGCGAGGCGGCCGCCCAAGAGCACGGGACGCGAGGTCTATGGCACGGCCTTCGCCGTCTCGCTCATCGCGGAGGCGAAAAGACGGGGACTTTCTTTCGAGGATCGAGTGGCCACGGCGACGGCCTTCACCGCCGAGTCCATCGCGAAGGCGATGCGGGACTTCGTGCTGCCGACTACGCCCGTGTCGCGCCTCCTCGCGGCGGGGGGAGGGGCACTCAACCTGAGCCTCCTTCGCATGATCGGCGAGCGTCTGCCGCCTGGCATCCGAATCGCGACCACGGCGGCCTTCGGCGTGCCCGATCAGGCGCGCGAGGCGATGGCCTTCGCCCTCATCGGGCACGAATCGCTCATGGGAAGGCCGGCCAACCTGCCCGCGGTGACGGGAGCCCGGCACGCCGTCGTGCTCGGAACGCTCACCTTGTGATCGGATTTTTCACGCGGTGGAACTCATCATCCGCGCGTCAAAAGGAGGTTTCCATGAAGAGATTGACGATCATGCTCGTCGCACTCGCCCTCGCTTCCGCCTTCGCGGGAGCGGGCGCCTTCGCCGCTGGAACGGAGAAGGTGTTGACCATCGGTGTCGACCAGGAGGCCGTCGGACTCGATCCGCACATCGTGACGGCCTTTTCGTCGATGCGCCGCATCGACCTGCTCTACAATCGCCTGGTCCGCCTCGACGACAATCTCGTGGTCGTGCCCGACCTCGCCGAATCCTGGGACATTCCCGACAACCTCACCTATGTCTTCCACCTGCGCAAGGGCGTCAAGTTCCACAACGGACGCGAACTGACGGCGGAAGACGTCAAGTATTCGTTGAATCGCGTGCTCGACCCCAAGACCGCATCGCCGGGAAGGTCCTACATCTCCCTGATCGACTCGATCGACGTAATTGATAAATATACGGTGAAGCTGCACCTCTCCGCGCCCCTCGCCTCCCTGCTCGACGGGCTCACTTCGGACAATCTATCAATTGTGCCCAAAGAGGTCGTGGAAGCCAACGGGAACCTGCAGAAGGTCGAATGCGGCACCGGCCCCTTCATGCTGAAGGAGTGGGTGGCGGACAACTCGATGACCCTCGTCAAGAACCCCGATTACTTCGAAAAGGGTTCTCCGGCCGTCGACAAGATCATCTTCCGCGTCATCCCCGAACAGGCTTCCCTGCTTGCCGGCATCAAGTCGGGCGACATCGATTTCGCGACGATCAACGACGGCGCCCTCATTCGCCAGGCGGCCAGGGATCCCAAGGTCGTCGTGATGAGCAAACCCGGCCTCAATATGCGCATCTTCAGCTTCAACACCACGCGCAAGCCCTTCGACGATGTCCGCGTCCGCGAAGCCTTTTCGCTCGCTCTCAATCGCTCGGAAATTCTCACAATTGCCGAGTTCGGCATGGGCAAGCCGACTGGGCCCCTGCCGGTGGCCGCGACCCAGTGGGCGCTGCCTCTTTCGAAGCTGCCCTACGCGACGCCGGACCTTGAGCGCGCGAAGCGACTTCTCGCCGACGCAGGGTATCCGAACGGCTTCTCCTTCAACCTGACCTGCTCCTCGACCTACGAGGGAGGTCTCGCCGTCGCCCAGGTGGCGCAGGACGAGCTCAAAGAGATCGGTGTTACGGCCAATCTCGAGGTCGTGGAATGGGGCGCCTACATCGACAAATGGGTCAAGCGCGACTACTCGACGATGATCGAGCTCCGGGGCGGCTCGGGCGAGCCCGACCGCTTCCTGTATCGCACTTTCTACAGCTCGGGTGCCGTCAACAATTTCCTCTTCAAGGACGCCGGAGTCGATAAACTTCTCGACCAGGGTCGAACCCAGACCTCCTTCGCCGAGCGCAAGGCCACCTACGACAAGCTCCAGGTACTCCTCAGCGAAAAGGTGCCGGCCGTCTTCCTGTATTGTCCGAACGAGAATCAGGTCTTGAGCACGAGGCTCTCCGGTTTCAAGGAAATCGGCAATGGGAGCATTTGGTACTTGACCTATACGAAGGTCTCTCAGTAGTTCGCCGTCGCCGTGCGGTGGTGGCCGGGGCCTGGACCCGCCATCGCCGCGACGGCCGACAGCCATGACAGGGGCCGCGACGGCCGTATCGTTGCGGCCGACATGCATTCGCAAGCTCGGAGTGGGACGTGGGCAGATACATCGCAAAGCGACTCCTCTCGCTGATTCCCGTCCTCTTCGGGGTGTCGGTGATCGTTTTCTTTCTCGTGCGCCTCATCCCCGGCTCGGCGCTCCAGATGTACCTGGGCACCCAGGTCGAGGCGACCCCCCTGCAAATGGAGGAACTAAAAAGGATTTTCGGGGAGGACAGGCCCGTGCCCCTCCTCTACGCGCAATGGCTCGGCAGACTTTTCCAGGGCGACTTCGGCTATTCCCTTCGCACCGGACGGCCCGTCCTGCCCGACATCCTCCAGCGCTTCCCCATCAGCCTCGAGCTGACCATCCTCGCCCTCATCATCGCGCTGGCGATCGGCATCCCCCAGGGAATCCTCGCCTCACTCGGACGGAATCCCGCGGGCGACGTCATCAATCGGATGATAGGGCTCCTCGGTCTTTCTCTGCCCCAATTCTGGCTGGCGGCTCTGATGGTCCTCCTCTTTTCCGGATTCAAGGGCTGGATACCCATGGGCAATTATGTCGGGTTTTTCGAACATCCGCTCCGGAATCTCCAGATGATGCTGCTGCCCTCCTTCGCGATCGGAGTCGGGCTCGCGGCGGTGATCATGCGCTATACGCGCAATAGCATGCTCGAGGTGTTGCAGATGGATTACATCCGGACGGCCAAGGCCAAGGGGCTCAAATACCGCGTGGTGATCCTCCGGCACGCCCTCAAAAACGCGATCTTGCCCGTCATCACCGTGGCGGGCTTCAACACGGGCTATCTCCTCGGCGGCGCCATCGTGATCGAGGAAGTCTTCGCCCTTCCGGGCATGGGACGGCTCGCCCTCTACGCGATCTACCAGCGCGACTACCCGGTGATCCAGGGCATCGTCCTCGTTATCGCGGCGCTCTTCGTCCTCGTCAACCTGGCGACCGACCTGGTCTACGCGATCGTGGACCCCCGGATCAGGCTCGACGACGCGGGGAGGAGCGCATGACGCTCAAGGCGATCGGGAAGAACAGCATCGCGGTCACGGGCATCGTCATAATAGGTATTTACCTCCTGACCATCGCCCTGTCCTTCTTCTGGCTGCCCTTCGACCCGGTGAAGATGGACGTCGATCATCTTTTGGAGCCGCCCTCGCTCGCCACGGGGCACCTCTTCGGCACGGATGAATTTGGGAGGGACATCCTGTCGCGCATCATGAAGGGGGGCTTCGTGTCGCTCGTCATCAGCCTGTCCGCGACCGCCATGGGCGCGACGATCGGCATCGCGATGGGAACCTGGGCGGGTTTCCTCGGCGGCCGGTGGGATCACTGGCTGATGCGCCTCGCCGACGTGCTCTTCTCCTTTCCCTCCCTCCTCCTCGCGATTTTCGTGATGGCCGTCCTGGGCGAGAAGACCTGGAACGTTATAATCGCAATTGGTATAGTATATATTCCGCAATTCGCGCGCATCAGTCGGGGCGCCATCCTCGGCGTCAAGACCAACGATTTCGTGCGGGCCGCGCGCTCCAACGGCGCGAGTTCGAGCTTCATCCTGTTCCGGCATCTTTTGCCCAACATCATAGTGCCGATCATCGTGCAGATCTCGCTGTCGCTGTCGGTGGCCATCCTCCTCGAATCGTCGCTGAGTTTCCTTGGCCTTGGCGTGCAGCCGCCCGCCCCCTCCTGGGGCAACATGCTGAGCTCAGCGCGGAAGGTCATGGTGATCGCCCCATGGACGGCCGTGTATCCCGGGCTGGCCATCGTCTTCCTCGTCCTCGGCTTCAACCTTTTGGGAGACGGCCTGCGCGATCTCCTCGATCCGCGGCTGCGGAATCTGCGCTAGCGCGGGGAGGGGCCGAAGGCATGGTTACCATGAACGACGACATCGTCCTCCGGGTGGAGGGACTCGCCACCCATTTCGGCACCGAGTCCGGTCTCGTTAAAGCCGTCGATGGAATATCCTTCGAGCTGGCGCGAGGCGAGATCCTGGGAATTGTGGGCGAATCGGGCTCGGGGAAGTCGGTCACGAATCTCTCGATCCTGCGGCTGGTGTCCTGTCCGCCCGGAAAGATGGCAGGGGGCAGGGTGCTCTATCAGGGGCTCGACCTCCTCGAGGCGAGCGAGGAAGAGGTGCGGGCCCTTCGGGGCAAGAACATTTCCATGATCTTCCAGGATCCCCTGACCTCGCTCAATCCCGTCATCAAGATAGGTCGGCAGATCGAGGAAGCGGTGCGCATCCATCATGGCATCGGGCATCGGGAGGCGATGACGAAGGTGGTGGAGATGCTCAGGCTCGTCGGCATTCCCGATGCCGAGCGCAGGGCTGGCGACTATCCCCACCAGTTCTCGGGCGGCATGCGTCAGAGGGTGATGATCGCCATGGCCCTTTCGTGTAACCCTGATATTCTTATTGCTGACGAACCGACCACGGCCCTCGACGTCACCATCCAGGCGCAGATCCTCGACCTCGTGAGGAACCTGTCAAGCCGCTCCTCGACCTCGGTTATCCTCATCACCCACGACCTGGGCGTGGTGGCGGGCCTCTGCGACAGTGTCTGCGTCATGTACGCAGGACGGATCGTCGAGCGGGCCCCGGTAGACGACCTTTTCTACGATCCCCTCCATCCCTACACGAGGGGACTCCTCGATTCCATACCGCGCCCCGATCGCTCGAAATCGGAACGCCTCTACTCCATCCCCGGTTCGCCCCCGAGTCTCGTCGATATGCCGGAGGCCTGTCCATTCAATCCACGCTGTCCGCGGGCGATGGACCTTTGCAAACGGGCGCGGCCTCCCGAGACGGCGCTGCCGGGGAGCTCGCCGCGGATGGTCAGTTGTTGGCTGCACGCTACGGAGGGCTCCGATGGTCAATGAGGAGATCCTCCTCGAAGTGCGAGGACTCAAGGTCCATTTTCCCATCGAAAAGGGCATCATCACCCGACGCCGCGTGGGCTGGGTTCGCGCCGTCGATGGGGTGGACTTCACCCTGCGCCGGGGCGAGTCGCTCGGCCTAGTGGGCGAGTCGGGTTGCGGCAAGACGACGACGGCCATGGCGGTGGCCCGCCTCGAAGCGCTGAGTGCGGGGCAGGTCCTCTTCGAGGGCCGGGATCTCGCCTCGATGGCGAACGCGGAACTCAATCGGGCCCGCAAGGATTTCCAGATCGTATTCCAGGATCCCTGGTCTTCACTCGACCCACGCATGCGTGTGCGCGACATCATCGCGGAACCCCTGCGCATCCACGCGGGACGGGGCCACATCGCCGCGACGGAAGCCGAGATTGCCGAGCGGGTGCTCGCGCTCATGGAGCGCTGCGGCCTGTCGAAGGACTTCGCGACGCGCTATCCGCACGAGTTCTCCGGCGGGCAGCGCCAGCGGATCGGCATCGCGAGGGCCCTCGTGCTCGGACCGAAGTTGATCATCGCCGACGAGCCCGTGTCCGCCCTCGACGTCTCGATCCAGTCGCAGATCCTCAATTTGCTCAAGGACCTCCAGAAGGAACTAGGACTTACCTTCCTGTTCATCGCCCACGACCTCGCCGTGGTCGAGTACTTCTGCAGCCGCATCGCCGTCATGTATCTCGGCCGGATCGTCGAGACAGCAAGTTCGTATGAATTAAACCGAGCGCCCCTCCATCCCTACACGAAGGCCCTCCTTTCGGCTGTGCCGCTGCCCGATCCGAAACGGGAGCGCGAGCGGCGTCGCATCATCCTCAAGGGCGATGTGCCCTCGCCGAGCGTCGAGCGGCCGGGCTGTCCCTTCCGCGAGCGCTGTCCCGAGGCGATGGACCGCTGCGAGAGGGAGGCTCCCACGCTCAGGCCCGTCAATCCCGGACGCACAGGGCACGAGGCCGGAGGCGGCGTGGGGGCGAGTGGCGGCGGGGCTGGCGTGGCGGACTTCGGCGGGGCGGGGGGGCTTGGCGGCGGCAACGGGGTGGGCAGGGCGGAAAGCGGGCACCTGGTTTCATGCTTCCTTTATGCGGACTGACCACGATGGACATAATACTGAGAGATATGGCATCTGCCGACGCCCCTTCCTGCGCCGCGATGGTCTGTGACTCCGAGATAGGCCGCCGTTACGGCTTCGAGCCGGAAGCCATGAGGGTAACCCTCGAAGGCGCCCTCGCCAGGGGCGGGGAGCTCTTCGTGGCGGAGTCCGAGGGGCGAGTGGCGGGCTTCGTCTGGATGGATCGGCGAGGCGCCTTCTCATCGGCACCCTATCTGCGTCTCGTGGCGGTCGACGGGACTCTCCGCGGGTCGGGACTTGGCGCGAGGCTGCTGGCCGAATTCGAAGGCCGCGGCGCCGAAGTCGGTCGGGATTACTGCCTTCTCGTATCCGATTTCAACGTGGCGGCCCAGGCCTTTTATGAGCGGCATGGCTACAGGAAGGTCGGTGAACTGTCCGATTTCGCGCGCGAAGGCATAGCCGAGATTTTCATGGTCAAGCGACGCAAAATTGTGGCCGGGGGCACTGGTGACGATGGCCGTGGAGGTGACGTCGGAGGCCGTGGCGAAGGCCGCGATGACGGAGGCCGTCGTGGCGTCGATGACCCTTGCGATGATGGAGGCCGCGGCGGCGTGAGCCGTGGAGGAGGGAGCCGCGGCGGCGGTCTGGCTCCCGAGGTTTTTGCCGACGCCATGGAAGGAGCCATCGCGGATGGCCTTTTCACGGGAGCCTCGCTTCGCATCGAAAGGGCAGGCGAAGGGGGCGGCGTTCCGAATGGCGGGGTCTTGTTCGAAGGAGCCTGGGGCGATGCGATCCAGACAGAGGAAGAACGAATCCCGATGCGGGTCGATACGGCCTTCGATATCGCCTCAATTACGAAATTATTCACGACGACGGCCGTGTTGCGCCTTGCGACTCTGGGGCGCCTCTCCCTCGACTCGAGGCTAGATGGAATATTGGACGCTGGGCAGGGCGGGCAGGCGAAAGGAAGGGCGGTCGGCGATATTTTCAAGGGGATGGCTGGCCAATTCAGCATTGCTTCCTTTCTGGCCCATTCGACGGGCATCCATTACTGGTATCCCTTCTATACGCGACGAGGCGAGACCTTCGAGGCCATCCTCTCCGACATCATGAAGGAGCATCCGCCGCGGAATGAAACTATCTATTCGGATCTCAATTTCATGCTGCTCGGACGCCTCGTCGAGGTCGCGGCCGGCAAGCCTCTCGACGATGCGATTCGGGAACTCATCTTCGAGCCCCTGGGTCTGGGCGGCAGTTCATGGCGGAAACCCCTCGGGCCCGTGGCCGCCACCGAGTTCGGCAACCGCATCGAGGAGGGCATGGTGGCGTCCCTCGGCCTGCGTTTCGACGGCTGGCGGGATCGTCGGCTTCCCATCGTCGGGGAACCCAACGATGGCAATTGTCACTATTATTTCGGCGGAGCCGCCGGCCACGCAGGCATCTTCTCGGTGCCGCGCGATCTTTGCCGGCTCGGCAGGCTCTATCTCGAAGGGGGCCGCGCGGGAAGGGTCGCCTTCCTCGACCCGGCCCTCGCGGCCGAGGCGATGCGCGACCGGGGCGCCGGTCGCGGTCTGGGCTTCCAGCTGGGCGCGAACTATCCGGGAGGCGGTTGCGGCCACACGGGCTTCACCGGGAGCTACCTACACCTCAACAAGGCGGAGCGCCTCGTGATCGTCCTTTTCGCCAACCGCCTGGCCGTCGAATCGCCGGGGGACATCAATCCGTTCCGCCGAAAGATCTCGGCCCTCGCCCTGGCCGCCTTCGGTGGGGGCGATCGCACCAGATAGCAGCCTCGGTAGAGGGTGAATTAGGCGCATTTGCCCCGCCCGCCGACAATCAGTACCTTCACTTCCCATGTCTGGAAACAACGGAGAAGCGCCGATCCTCGAAGTGAGAGATCTTCGCAAGACCTATGGCAAGGTCAAGGCTGTGGACGGGATAAGCTTCGAGGTGCGCTCGGGCTCATGCTTCGGCATCCTGGGGCCCAACGGCGCGGGCAAGACCACCGCCATCGAGGTCATCGAGACGATTCACGAGCCCGATTCCGGGACGATCCTGTATCGCGGCGAGGCTGTGGCTCCTTCGTTCAAGGAAAACATCGGGATCCAGTTCCAGGACACCTCCCTCCAGGAATTCCTGACGGTGCGCGAAACCCTCTTGCTCTTCTCCAAACTCTATCCCAGGCCGCGTCCGATCGGCGAGATCATCGAGACCTGTTCGCTCGGGGAGTTCATCGATCGTGACAATAGAAAGCTTTCCGGCGGGCAGCGACAGAGGATGCTGCTGGGCATCGCCCTGATCAATGATCCCGATCTTCTCTTCCTCGACGAGCCGACCACCGGGCTCGATCCCCACGCGCGACGCAATTTCTGGCGGCTCGTCGAAGGCATCAAGGCCCAGGGCAAGACGGTCATCCTGACGACCCACTACATGGACGAGGCCGAATACCTCTGCGATGAGATAATTGTGATGGACCACGGCCACATCATCGAATCGGGCAAGCCCCGCGAACTCCTGCTCAAGCATTTCGGCGAGGCGGTCATCCGCGTTCCCGCCTCCGCCGTGCCGGCCGGTTCGGTCTTCAGTTGCGAAGCGACGATCGACGAAGGCTTCATGACCTTCGGCTGCTCCGACACGGATGCGACGCTGCGCGAACTCGTGGCCAACAAGGTCGACCTGTCCGGCATATCGGTCGAGAGGCGCAACCTCGACGACCTC
>JAJXVS010000317.1 GCA_021782015.1 bacterium
CTCGATCTGTCCGAAGGACCGCGTACCCACGAAGGCAGCGATGCAGGCAGCCTCGCCAATTCGCGCCTTTTCGACCGCGAAGAGGCGAAGCGCCACCGCGAGATTCCGGCTCGAATCGGCCTCGTCTCCCAGTTTCGCGGCGAACCAGTAGTAGAGGATCTGATCCTTGGCCGGCAGCAAAAAGCCAGCGGCGAACAGATGAGCGGCCTCGGCGAGCCAGAAGCGAGCCCGATCGAGGATGCCTTGGTCGTGGAAGCATTCGACGAGAACCATCAGTAAGGTGAAGGTTGGCCACCAACTCGAATGCCGGAGCCCAAGCGTCAGCCCCTCATGGGCGATCTCCTCCGTCTTGTCGACATCGTGCGCGAGATGACGACAGAGGGCGAGAGTCCTGAGCGCGTCGAGCTTCTCGAAGTCGTTGCGAATCTGCCCTGCGCGGATTTCGGCCTGCACGAAGGCGTCGCGTGCCTGCTCCCCTTCGCCAAGGCTTAGCGAGGCTGCCGCCAACATGGAAGCGGCCTGCGAAAGCACCGACTCGGCATGGAAACCGGCCGCCAGCACCTCCTTCGCCGCATCGCGGACCGCCGCGAAATCGCAGAGCTGCCAGAGTGCCTTGAGCCGGAGATCCTGCGCGTAAAAGCGTCCCGCCACGTCGTCGGGCGCGCAGGATTCCAGGCAAAGATCGGCCGCCGCGAGGCCCCGGCGATAGTCCCCCGAAATCGTGTGGTACTCCGAACGCGCCCCCAGGGCCTCGGAGGGACTCCCACCGCTGACCGCCTCACAGCGCGCGACAAGGCGGCGCGCCTCGTCCAGCTCGGCCCGCTGCACCTGCGAAGCCGCCAAATACCTGAGAACACTTTGCAGGCTTTGCGGCGCCGCCTTCGCCCTATCGTAATAGTACAGAGCTTTTCTGCCGGTGAAGATCGCCTTCTGGAACGAATAGGCCACCGTCGCATAGGCGGTGATGTGATGATAGGCGTAGCCCATGAGGAGGTCCGACTTCGCCTCGATGGCCCGGCGCATGATGAGCCGGAGCACCTCCTCCGACTCGCCATGGCGACCCCGATTGAAAAGGAGGGAGGCCTTCGCCACGAGAAGACTGAAGGAGATGTCCGAATCCGGGTCCCCACGCCTCAGCAAAGCCTCGATGAGATGAAGATATTCCCAGGTATAGGTGCGGCTCGGGTCGTCCAGAATGACGCGGCCGGCCTCCACGAGCCGGGCCGCGCGGATGAGATGGGCCACCAGCCTGGGCTTGTTCGGACGGGGGCGGGCGAGAAGAAGATCGGCGACAAGACCGTGGAGAATGCGCTTGTTGTGATTGAGCAAAGAGGCGTAGAGCGCCTTCTTGAAGGCGTCGTTACGAAAGAACCAATTGCCCTTTGCGTCGGCGACGACAATGCCGTCGGCCGCGAAAACCTCCAGCGATCGGGCCACCTCCCCCGGGGCACCAGCGGTCGCCTCCTCCAGGTACTTCGCCTCGTCGATGGTGAAAGAATGCAAGAACACCGACAGCTTTTTGACGAGGGCCCTCCGCCGAAGCGGATAGCGCTCGATCGTCGCGAGAAAGATGCTCTGCACCCCCGCGGGAAGACTGGAGGCGTCGCGATGCCCTCGAGCCCAGCGCGCGTATTCCCTCACGAAGAGCGGATTCCCGAGCCCCGCCTCGAGAATGCGCGAAAGCTGCTCCTCCGACAGGTCGGGCCAGTGTGCCCGCGCCAGGGCAGCCGCCGCCTCGGCCGAAAGCGGCGGAAGCCGGAGCTGCGAGAGCCCGCCGAAGACCTTGCGCAGCTCCTGGGAAAATTCCCTTCCAGTTAATATGAAAAACGGCTTTTTCCGCGAATTCCTGAGGAAATAGCGGAAGAAACTGAGGGAGAATTCGTCCATGTCCGGCGCATTGTCAAGGACCACGAGGAGAGGATAGAGCCCCCCCTCGTGGGCCGATACGATCGATGCAAAAATGGAATAGAGGAGAGCCGTCACCCGCGGATTGCGCGCCGCCGACTCGACGGAGCAGCAGAGCCCCGCAAAAAGCCTTCGCCCGTCCTCGTCGATGTCCTCGAAGCGGACGAGGGCCGCAAGAATCTCCTCCTCGGGGGCCGAAGCCGGCAGCCCCAGATAATCGAGAACGATATCGACGATGACCGGCACCGAGCCGGGCCGGTTCTTGAGGGCCCGCGCCGCGAGCACGGGCGCCGTGAAATCCGGAAAGAGCCTGAGCTTGTCCACGAGAGCCTGGGCCAGCCGCGTCTTGCCGATGCCCGCCTCGCCCGACACGAAGAACCCGGCGACCCCGGCCCCGTCGTGACGCAGATAATTCTTCAGTACACCATCGAGTTCCTCGCGTCGCCCGATGAAAGGCCCCTCGTCGTTGAGCTCGCGCTCCGCCCTCCCCTTCACCACGAAGGCCCGAATGGCCTCGCTCTTGCCCTTCGCGTTGACCTCAAGCTCCCCGGAAAAATCGAAATCGTGCTCGCTGCCGGCCCTCGTCTCCTCCGAGACGAGGATGGCATTCGGCTCGGCGGCGGCCTCGAGCCGCTGCGCGACACTCATCGCGTGCCCCGTCACCACATCGAACTCGCCGCGCTTCCCCGTGGTCACGAGGCCCGTGTGAATGCCCGTGCGAAAAGCCAGGCCTTCCGGCAGCCCCCCCGACGGCAACTTCCCCGCCAGGTCCTCATGAATGCGGGAGAGAAACTCCAGGGCTGCGTCGATCGCGCGGGAGGCGTCGTCCTCGTGGAGCTCCGGCACCCCGAAGACCGCCACGAGCGCGTCACCGATGTATTTTTCGACCATGCCCCCGCGATCGCGGATGATCTCCTCGAAGAGCCCAAAGATCCTCCCCATCAGGGCATCCATCTCCTCCGGATCCATGTGCTCGGAAAGGCTCGTAAAACCCTTCATATCCGAAAAGAGAATCGTGGCCGTGCGCCTTTCGCCGACCTTGAGGCCATCGTGGGGATTCATTGCATCCAGAATACTCGCCCGGCGCCCCGGCATTCAAGAAGCGCCGAAGAGGGGGGACACTCGCCCGAAGGTGCCGGCGCGGCCCCGCCATGGTGCGGCAAACCCGCGGTCCCCCCTCGCTCCGAAGTCCTCGCTGCGGCTCCGATGGGGGCCCCCTGCCCCCCGAAACTGTCCGCGGCTCCGGGCTTCTCCGCTACCCCCCTTTTCGCGAAAGCCGGCCGCCGATGCGACCCAAACCTTCTCGAGCCACTGGCCCGAGCCACCACTCGCTGCTATACCAGAGACATGGACGTCCAGATACTCACCCTCTGCGATTTCGCCGAGGATTTCGGCGGCAAAATGTGCATCACGGGCACCTTCGACACCCTTCGGATAGCGGACTTCGGCCACAACCTGAGCAGCTTTTCGATCGCGGCGCGGGTCGCCTTCGATCAGGGCGAGCTCGGCCGCCAGGAATTCCTCTTCTCCATCCGGGATGAAGAAGGCCGCGATCACGTGCCGCCGATGCGCGGCACCTTCGAGATACGGGAACGCCACAGCTTCCTCGGCGCCTCGAACATGGTCCTCACGATGAACGGTCTCTCCTTTCCACGACCAGGGATCTGGTTCGTTTCACTCTCAATCAACGGGAGTCATCTTAAATCGATTCCCTTCAGGGTCGAACATGTAAAGCCGTAATTAGTGTCACGAAGCTTATTGCGCCCTTTCCCTTCGGCTACTTCCCTCCCCAGCCTTTAGCCGAAGGCGAAGGCCGGGGGGCAGCGCTGCGTCTTTAGCCCCGGCGTCACGAAGTCCTTCTTCCAAATCCGCTCAAGTGTGGAAGTCAGACTGATTCGTGACAGAAATACCCGCCTTTTGAAGGCCGCCCTCAGCCCCTCGTGGATCAAC
>JAJXVS010000318.1 GCA_021782015.1 bacterium
CGGACAGCCTCGCGGAGTCTTTCCCAATCCCCCGGACTCATGCCCCGACCGCCTTGATGCACCCGAGCTCCGGCTCCGCCTCAGGTGCCGCGAGGAGGGCAGGCATCGTCACTTCTTCCTGTTCTTGAGAAGCTCGGCGAAAGGATTGTAGGTCGTCCCATCATCCTCCGCGCTCGGCTTTTCGCGCCGCGGTTCCCAGCTCTTCTCGGGCCTCGGCCCCCGCGATCCCGACCCTGCAACTCCCTCGCGCTGGCGCGGCGGCGCGCTCCGCCCATCAAAGGATGGCCTATCACCGCGGTTGCCAGCCTGAGGCGCCGGCCGCTCCGGGACTCCGCGATTGCCGGACTGGGTCGCCCCTCCCTGCCCTCCGCGTTGCCCGCCCTCGCTCTTCAGGCTCAACCCGATGCGCTTTCTCGCGATGTCGAGGCTGATAATCCGGAACTCCTTCACGTCGCCGACCTTGAGCACCTCAAGCGGGTCCTTTACGAAGCGGTCGCTCATTTCGGAAACGTGGATGAGGGCCGACTCCTTGATGCCGATATCGATAAAGGCGCCGAAGTCGACGACATTCTTCACCTTCCCGACAATCTTCATGCCCTCCTGCAGATCCTCGAACTTGACCACGCCTTTGGAGAGAATGGGCTTTGGGAATCCGTCGCGCGGATCGCGGTTGGGCTTCTTGAGTTCAAGAAGGATGTCATCTATGGTCGTGTCGCCGACGCCGTACTTTTGCTTGAGTGCCGCTCGCTGCTCGTGGCTGGGATCGGCCCCTGCCTGCACAATGGGGAGAATTTCCTCGGCCAGCGAATAGTTCTCCGGGTGCACCCAGGTATTGTCGAGGGGATTCCCGCTCTCCGGGATCTTGAGGAAGCCCGCGCACTGCTCGAAGGTCTTGTCGCCGAGGCCGGGAATCGAGCGGAGCTGGTCGCGACCGGTGATCTTCCCCTTCTCGTCGCGGTATTTCACGATCTTTTTCGCCAGCCCCCCGTTGATCCCCGACACGAAGCGGAGGATCGAGTGGCTCGCCGTGTTGAGGTTGACGCCGACGTTGTTGACCACGGAGCCGACGACCTCGTCGAGCTGTTCCGAGAGCTTCTTTTGGTTGACATCGTGCTGATAGAGCCCGACGCCGATCGACTTCGGATCGATCTTCACGAGTTCGGCCAGGGGATCCTGGAGGCGGCGTCCGATGGAAATGGCGCCCCGGACCGTGAGGTCGAGATCGGGGAACTCCTCGCGCGCCACATCACTGGCCGAATAGACCGAGGCCCCGTCCTCATCGACCACGGTAAACTCGCAGGCCAGCGAGTTCTCGCTAATCGTCGAGGCGACCAGTTCCCGCACCTCGTGGCTCGCCGTTCCGTTCCCCACCGCGATAAGGGCGATAGTGTGCTTTTTCACTGCCGCCGCGATGGCCTTCTTTGCCTCGTCGGGTTTCTGTTCCTGCATGATGAGGAAGTAGTCGAGATACTTACCCGTCTCGTCGAGAACGGCGCACTTCGTGCCCGTGCGAATGCCCGGATCGACGCCGAGCACCCTCGTCCCCTTGATCGGCGGCTGCATCAAAAGGTTTTTGAGGTTCTCCGAGAAGACCTCGATGCCGTGGCCGTCTGCAGCCTCCATCGCGTCCGAGCGGATTTCGCGCAGCACCGCCGGCGAAAGGAGGCGCCTGAGCCCATCATCGATGGCTTCCCTGTGATAGCGATTGTGGATAAAGGCGCGATGGCAGAGCTCCTCGATCGCGCCCTCTTCGTCGACCTCGATCTTCACTTCGAGTTCGCCCTCCCGCTCGCCGCGATTGACCGCGAGGGTCCGATGCGGGCGGAGCTGGTTGAGGAGCTCGGAATAGTCCCAATACATCTGATAGGTCGATTTTTCCTTCTTGGCCTCGTCGCCTACCCCCTTGGTCACGAGATGACCCGTCTTGAGGTAGAACGACTTGACCGCCGCGCGGTTTTCGGGGTCCTGCGACATGCGCTCGGCCACGATGTCCATCGCCCCCTGGATCGCGTCGCGGGGCGTCGCCACCGTGAGTTCCGGCTTCTCCGGCACCTCGCGCACAAAACCAGGCGCCGCGGCCTCGACCGCGGCCTCGTCCTTCGTCAGCATGACCTCGGCCAGTGGACCGAGGCCCCTTTCCTCGGCGAGCATGCCTCGCGTCTTCTTTTTCTTTTTGTAGGGGCCCCAAATATCCTCGATTTCCGCAAGGGTCGTCGCCTTTTTCAGATTGCCGAAGAGCTCCTCGGAGAGCTTGCCGAGGGCGAAGATGCCCTTGATCACCTCGATTCGCCGCTCCTCGAGATTCTTGTAACTCTCGAAATGATGGGCCGAATCGCGAACCTGCACCTCGTCGAGGCTGCCCGTGCGTTCCTTGCGGTAGCGGCTGATGAAGGGAATCGTGCTGCCCTCGGCCACAAGGGCGATGACGGCCGACACCTGCTCTGTCCGGATCGAAAGCTCCGTCGCGATGCGCCGCATGACGGCAATCTCGTCGACCGCGAGAGCCGCGATAAATTCTTCGTTCAGTTCCATAGGCGCCACGGTACGGGAAGCCGAAGCGAAAATCAAGCCGCCTTCGGGCGGCTAGGCCCCGGCAGTTCCGCGCCGTCTCGCGAATAGATCGCTTTTCCTCGACAGATGGGGCGGGATGGGCTACCCTCCCCACAACCGTCACACCGCAAGGGGGGTCCCATGGACCAGGAGACCGCCGCTCAAAGCGCTCGATCCGCCCTCCACACCATCGTCCAGGGCCGCGTCCAAGGCGTCGGCTTCCGCTATTCCGCCTCCCACAAGGCCCATTCCCTCGGCCTGACCGGCTGGGTCCGGAACCTCGACAACGGGGACGTCGAAGCCTGGGCCGAAGGTGGCTCCGACGCCCTTGCCGACTTCGAAGACTGGCTCGCAGAAGGCCCACCGGGCGCCCGCGTCGACCGCGTCCTCGCCCAAAAGCGCGAGCCCACCGGCACCTACAGCGACTTCGAGATAGAGGGCTGGTGATATCTTATATACTGACTATTTGTAAACGTCATCATGAGATCCTATATTTATAGGTATTATCTCCATTTTGTCGATCAATAAATCAATTGTAATTCTATATGATATATTAATAGAAACAGAAAATACTTCATCTCCTTGGATATTAACCTTATGAATCCTCAATGATGGATGATGCGGATTCAATTCAAGAAGCATCAAAGCCTTTTCATATTGTCCTTTAATCTCAGGATGCTTTTTAAGAAATTTCCTAGCCTTTGCCTCATACGATTCAGTGAAGATCAGGCTGTACATTCTCAATCCGCTTCATATGCTCATCAACCTTTCCCTTTTTTATCTTTCCCGCCTTAATATCATTCCTTGCTTCAACAATGGCTCCGGCGAGTTCATATTCCCTAAGCTTGTTATATTCTTCAACTGTCATGACCACGTATTTTTGCTTCCCACGAACAGTAATTACTGCTTCATAACCAGAAACAGTAATATCCTCTATTGCGGTAATTCCTTTTACCTTAAGGTCATTTGCCGTTATTTCATTGACCATATGATCCTCCACACAAGCCATAATACTCTTAATCGCACTGTCGATCAAGTTGTTATTTCTTGGCATGCATTCCTGCGCGCTCTCGCCAATCGTCCTCTAATGATCGGACGATCGGCGCCACGCAAACCCTTCGATTTCCGCCGACGCCTATTAACGAGAAAAGCCCGGCGCAAGGCCGGGCTTTTCTCGTCTAGCGATCGACGGGAGTCGAACCCGCTTCACGAGCTTGGGAAGCTCGGGTAATACCGGTATACGACGATCGCAGCTGACGGATGTACTATACGAGCGCAACAAAAGAGCGTCAATAAGAACCAG
>JAJXVS010000049.1 GCA_021782015.1 bacterium
GACAACCTGGTTGGTGACATTGCTGCTGCTCGCGCCGATCGTTCCGAGTGATGGAGTGGTCTGGGCGAGGTAGACGTAGCCGCCGGAAAGGCCGAGGTTGCCTTGCATGAGGGTCGCACTCAAGGTGGCGCCGCCTTCGAGGTTGCTTCCGGAAAAGGCGCTGGAAGCGCGCAGAAGGCTGGCGTCACTCCAGGGCAATCCGCCGAACATGTCGACTCGAAGCCAGGAATTGGGGGCCACCCAGGCCGCCACGCCGTCGAAGGAGGCCATGGCTCCCGGTTGATTGTTCAGGCGACCGACCGAAACACCGTAGCTCGTGTCGAAATAGGCAAGAGAGGCTGTGTAAAGGTCATAATCGACCCAGGTCGCGGCATTCCCGTTCTGCGCCGCTGGAAGGTTGATGAGGTCGGTGCCGGCAGCCGGGTTGGCTCCGAAGGCGCCGAGCAATCCCCCATACATCGAAAACTTCAGTCCCGGCATGATGCCCAATTCGAGGCTGTGGGTGTTCCACGCGCGGTTGATCATGGCGTTGTCGCCGTAATCGAGGCGGTAACCGGTATCGGTGCGGCCGGAAAGGTCGAGGGCAAAGAGGCCGGGAGCCGCGATCGCGAAACCCAGGGCCGCGACGAGCGCCATCTTTGCGCCCGCCTGCCTCGATCCACGGTATTTCTCCATAAGAACTCCTCCTGGAAGTGCCGTGAAGCTTAAGCTTGGAAATAAGTATTCCTCTATATGTCTTGAATAACTGCTTTCCGTCAATAACTTTTCGGTGCGAAGGATACGGTCCTCGGGTGGACCCGGCGTTGCAAGGGGAGTTGAACAGACTCAGCAACCTTCTCCGTTTACCAAACTCGCGGGCCTTGAGGATTTGCTATAAGCCAAAGGAGGAACTAAAGCCTTTTCTGAGCAAGGATGGATGGGGAGCGAATTGTCGATGTGACAGTTGATACCGCGGAGATTTTTGGTGAGCTCTATTCATTGACTAGTCAGACTAGTCGCATTACTATATTTCTACGGGGTGAACATGGCATCTTCTCCAGTGTGGCAGCTCCAAGAAGCCAAGGCGAGGCTGAGTGAACTCGTGCAAAGGGCCCTCGACGAAGGGCCTCAAACGATTACGCGACGCGGAAAGGCATCCGTTGTCGTGATTGACGCCGAGGAATTGGGCCGCCTCCAGCGACCCAGGGGCGATTTTGTCGTCTTTCTGCGCTCCGCTCCGGCACTCGATCTCGAGATCGTCCGGCAGCGCGATACAGGGCGAACAGTCGACCTGTGAAATACCTTTTGGACACCTGTGTCATTTCTGAAGCCATTCGTCCCCTGCCCGAACCATCGGTGCTTGCCTGGCTCGCGGTCCGTGTCGAAGAGGATCTTTACCTCCCAACCTTGGTTTTGGGTGAACTCATGAAGGGTATTGAAAGGCTGGAGTCGGGGTTGAAGCGGAGTCGACTCGAGTCGTGGGCAGTCGAACTCGAGGCCCGATTTGGCTCACGCCTCGTCGCCATCGATGGTGAGGTCGCCCTCAAATGGGGGCGCCTTGCGGCTCAACTCGAGCAGAGGGGAATCGCGCTTCCGGTTATTGACGGACTCATCGCAAGTTGCGCCTTGAACCACGGCATGGTGTTGGCTACCCGCAATATTCGCGACTTTGCCGAAACCGGAGTGGAGCTTTTCAATCCCTGGGACTTCGAGGGCTGAACCTAAGTCCCTTCTCCGTTTACCAAACTCGCGGGCCTTGAGGACTTGCTGCGAACCATAAGGTGAACTATTTTCGCAATGCGAATGGTTCACGTGAGAGGTTTCTATGAAATCAATTACCATCCATGGAATCGATCCAAAACTTGATAAAAAAATAGCCGAAAAATCCCTCGAATATGGATTGAGTCAAAACAAGACGATTAAATATTTATTGCAGAATACCTTGCTCTTGATGTTATCGTGGATTCTGAGATTGTTTATGTATCAACTATAACGATTGGTGAACTCTATGCCGGATTTCATGGTGGGAAGAAATATGCCTCAAATATCGAGGAACTAAAGCTTTTCCTGAGCAAGGATGGGGTACGGATTATCGATGTGACAGTTGATACCGCGGAGATTTTTGGTGAGCTGAAAGCCAAACTCGGCAAGAATGGGCTCCTTGTTTCATTCATTCTTGATGGTTTCGATACTTTCTGGTATAAATGGAGTGCTTCCATTCAAATGGGGCGCCTACCTTCGATCGGAGGCGTCAGATTTCATGGATGGCGTAGACATTGCCTTTTCGACAGGCCTTCCCCTGCAACGATTCGGCGCATCCGATATTTCCCCACGGAGGATTTTCATGAAGAAGCTTCTGGTCGCGGCCGTCGCCGCGCTCGCAATTGTCGTGGCCTTCGGCGCTTGCGCGAAGAGTTCGGCGCCCCTCGTCAGCCCGGCGGCCAGCGCAGCTCCCGCCGCGACGGCTCCGGCCACGGGCACGGCCGATCCCCACGCAGGCATTCCCGATCCCCATGTCGCGAGCAAAGTCCTCGTTCCCGCCGGCGCCGGCCACAAGGGCACGGTCCTCGACGTCCTCCAGGCCGGCGAGTACACCTACATCCAGGTTAGCGAAAACGGCAAGCAGCTCTGGGTGGCGACCGTGGGCGCCAAGGCTGCCAAGGGCGATGTCATCGAGTTCGCCGATTCCCCCATCTTCCCCTCATTCCAGAGCAAGGCCCTCAACCGGAGCTTCGACAATCTCATGATGGTGAATGGCATCAGGAACGACACCCAGAAGTAAGGCGCGGAGCCCCGGGCGCCGAGACCGCGAGCCGGCTTTTTGCGATCCTGACTGGCGGCCCCGACGAGTGCGGGGCCGTTTTTCTTTTTCCGCAACCGCGCTATGGTTGTCGGTGAAAGGAGCCTTTATGAAACGAATCGCTCTCTCGCTGATAATCGCGGGCCTGGTCTTCGCGGTCGCCGCGCAGAACCGCGGCGGCGCAAGCCTCGGACTTTTCGCGGGCGCCGACGCCCCGGGCACGGCGACCGCCAATATCGCCAGCGACGACCAAGTTCATCTTAATTGGGGCTTTTTTGTCAATCTGCCCCTCCTCCAGACCTTCCACCTCGCGCCCTCGGCCGAGCTCTACAAGTTCGGCGCCTCGAATGCCACCGATTTCGACATCGCCTTCAAGTTCATCGTGCCGCTCCAGGGCCTCGGCCTCTTCGCGGGCATCTCCCCCGGCCTCACCACGGTCAACACGCTGACGGCCCCCCATGTGGGCGTGCTCGGCGGCGCGACCTTCGGCTTCGTGAGCAATCTCGATTTCTTCGCGATGGCGAAATACACGGTGGTCTTCGACAATTCGCAGAACGCCTCGGTCATCCACGCCAACGCGGGAATCCTGTTCTACTTCTGAAAAGGGCGGGAAGGCTGACCCTTCCCGCACCTGTTGGGCCTTCCCGCACCTGTTGGGCCTTCTCGCGCCTGTTGGGCCTTCCGCGCGGGGGCCTGGGGGCCCGGTCGCCGCGGCCTTCGCCTCGAACTCAGCGACGCAGCTTGCCCGAGAGCCAGTACCTGAACTCGGGCAGGGTGTCGGCGACGAGGATGGCCAAGCCCACGGCGACTTGCCGCGGGTACTCTTCGATGATGAAGTCCAGGAGTTTGCGATCGAGGTTTTCGCGATAGAGCCTGGAGACCAGGGAATCGCGTTCCTCCTCGCTTTCCTGGGCGCCGCTTACCGCGGCCGTTTCGGGCCGTGCCACCACGCCGACCTTTCCTGCCCCGGCATTTCGCAAGACGGCCAGCGAGGCTCCCGGTCGCTCGCTGACGATCATGTCAGCGAGGGAATCGCGGGCCCGCGGTTCCTCGCGCCAGAGCCAGAGGAGGTCGAGGATGGCGGTGTAGCGCTCGCCTCGCTCCCGCGAGGCCAGGCGGGGGAATATCTCCTCAAGGTCCCGTCGCCTGAGTTTGAGCGTCTTGAAGTATTTGGCGCCGCCCTCGATTATGCCGCCCACGAGGTCCGACCAGATCTTGGCCTGAACGATGGCCGGCAGGCCCAGCGCGCCCCCCAGGGGCGCGGAGAGGGCGGCGAAGGGCCAGGAAAAGACGCTGCGGAAAAGGTTGGCCTTGATGACGCCGCGGTCGAAGCCCCTTAGCTTGTTTTGCGCGGCGATGTACAGGCCGTTCGCCCCCGAGATGAAGAAGAAGCGTGCGAATTCGTGCACAAGGCCCGTCGTCGCCAATGGCCACAATTGGTCGAATTCTACCTTGACGAAGCCCAGGACGGGGACCGACAGGCCGGTCCAGAACAGGGAGCGGGCGACATTGTCGAAATTGATACTATTCAGCCGCCATTCCCTGAAGCGCGCGCCTCGGCTGGCGAGGACGTCGGCCATGGAGACCCGGACTCCCGTGATGGCGAACCAGAGGAGGGCGAAGCCTTCGCCGACGACCTCCCTTGCGACGAGAAACCCGGCGAAGGTGATGGCGATGTCCACAAGGGCGGGATTGAGGTAGCGGAGCGCGTTCCGCGGGTTGATCGTCGTAACTATGTCATCTTCTTCGTCGCCCAGCCGAGGCGGACGCGGAGATGACACCTTGCCCATGCTGTACAGGCGGGGTACCGAAGGATCGTCGAGGTCGACGGGAGCGCCGCGGCCCCGGACAAGGGCCGCGACGACAGGGGGCAGGACGCGATGCAGCCTGGCGTAGCGCGCCTCGCCCCTTCCGCCGATCATGTCGGCGAAGACGAAACCCATGCCCGGAGCCTCGGGACTGCGGCCGGTCGCGTCACTGCCGCATAGGGGAACGATGGGCGGATAATCCGCGGCGTGGGCGGCGGTGTTGAGCGCGTTGACCTTTTCGCAGAGGGCGCGCAGATCATCGCCCCTGTCAGCCGCGCTCACCTGGATGTTGAAGATTTCGACCTCGTCGAGGAGGAGCTTGGCCTCTTCGAGGAATTCGAGAGCCTTGTCGATGCCGTGCTCGAGGGGGTGGACGACGCGGATTCGACAACCGGCCTCTCTGAGGAGAAGGCGGAGGCGGGGAAGGTCGTCGAAGACTGTCGAATAGTCCTCGGTGGTCGGGTCGGAGAGAAGCTGGCGCCGAAGTTCGTCCGGGTTGAGGGCGGCGAAGGCGAGGCGGGCGCGGCGGTAGCGTTCATCGAGGGCCTTCCACTCCGCCTCGGGAATGCGGCCGGCCGCGGCGTCGCGGGCCGCCCTGCCGCGGAGAACGCGGAGGTAGAGGACTCGGTGTCGATAGACCGGTTCGAGAACGGTGACGAGGAAGTCGCCGAGATGGGCCCGGTTGACGCGCGAGAGGGGCACAAATCGGGCGAGATCGCGCATCCGGAGTTTGGGAACCCTGTACATCCTGTTCTTGGGAAAACCTTCGTTGAGAGCGGCGCGCCTCGTGGCGTTGAAGTACTCAAGAAGGTGACCGATGGCCTCGACGCGGTGCTCCTGGTTCTCCTCGAGGCCGGAAAGAAGTTCCCGGAGGGCCTTTTTGTTCTCCTCGAAGAAGCGCCGCACGTCGCTCCCCCTCTCCATGGGAGGCAGGACGGCCATAAAATGGAAACGACGCTCGCAATTGGTAAGACTGAATTCGATGCCCAGCCGCACTCGTATGCCGACGATGCGGCCGGCTTCGATCGCCTCCTCCATCTGCTCGAGGGCCGAGGGGCCGCCGCAGGCGATGGTGAGCTCCGAAATGCCCTTGATGAAGGCGTCGATGAGGAGCTGGGTGGCGTTCTTCCTTCCCCAGGTGGAGGAATCGTGGACGTTGGCGTCCCAGCCCGCCTCGATGTCGCGGAGGCCGAGGCCGTTCTCGGGCAGTTCGATCAGGCCCCTCTCCGCGAGCAGCCGTCTGATGATCTGATGCTGGCCGAAGGAGGAACTCGAAAAATCGTGGAGGAGCTCCAGCTGGCGCCGACGGTCGCCGCGGTGCTTGATCGCCTCCTTGATGAGGGCGAGCTGGACGCGGGCCGTATTGAGGGGCATGTCGAGGGTCTTGGCGTGGAAGGACAGGGCGACGATGCGCTTGAGCGCCCGAAGCCGCGATCGGGCGTGCCGCGAATCGAGATCGCTCACGACACGGACGTAGGCCTCCGCGATCGAAACGCGACGGCCCGGCGACCAGCGGGAGGCAGCCAGCGTATGCGACCTCCATCCGATTTCAGCCGAAGGGGGCGAATCGATAAAGGCGTTCAGTTCGCGACGCAGGCGCCTGAGCTCGGCGGAAAAACTGATGGCGTCAAGCCCTTTCTGCCACAGGCGAAGGAGGGGCCGGGGTAGTGCCGTTTCCATTAAGCCCTCTATTTTAAGGCATGAGGGGGCCGCGGGCAAGCGAGGGCGCGCCTGCAACTAGGGCACAGAAGACTTTCCGATCACGCAGTGAGAGTCGGTAAAATGCAACCGATTGCGCGATGTAAAAAGCGGACGTACACTGACAGCGAAATCTTCACTAAGGGTCCGGGACACGGACAGGAGGAAAATCATGAAGAGAAGCGCGGCGATAATCGCGGCCCTCGCACTGGGGGCAGCCCTCAGCGCGGAGCCGGTGACCTTCGAGTTCTGGCATGCCATGGCCGGCACCAACGGCGATGTCACCCAGAAAATCTGCGACGATTTTAACGCCAGTCAAAGCGATTACAAAGTCGTACCCGTTTTCAAGGGCAGTTATGCCGACACGATGAACGCTGGCATCGCGGCCTTCAGGGCGGGGCAGGCTCCGGCGATTCTGCAGGTCTACGAGGTGGGAACGGCGACGATGATGGCGGCCAAGGGCGCGGTCAAGCCCGTGTACCAGCTCATGGCCGAGAACAACGCGAAGTTCGATCCGAAGATCTACATCCCCGCCATCACCGGCTATTATTCGACGACCGAGGGCAAGATGGTCGCAATGCCCTTCAATTCCTCGACGGCCGTGATGTACTACAACAAGGAGGCCTTCACCAAGGCCGGCCTCGACCCCAACAAGCCCCCGGTCACCTGGCCCGAGCTTTTCGCCGACGCGAAAAAAATCAAGGAAGCAGGCTATCCGGGCGGCTTTACCACTTCGTGGATCTCCTGGATCCAGCTCGAGAATTTCTCGGCCTGGCACAATGTGCCCTTCGGAACCCTGTCGAACGGCTTCGGCGGGCCCGCCGCGCGCCTCACCTTCAACGGTCCCCTCCAGGTTCAACACTTCACAAATATGTACAATCTGGCCAAGGAAGGGGTCTTCATCTATGGCGGACGCGAAAACAAGGCCGACCCCGTCTTCACTTCGGGACAGGTCGGCATCTACTTCGCCTCGATCGGCGGCTACGGCAGCATCAAGTCGGCGAGCAAGTTCGATTTCGGCGTCGCCCGTCTTCCCTATTATCCCGAGGTGAAGGGCGCCCCGCAAAACTCCATCATCGGCGGAGCGGCCCTGTGGGTCCTCACCGGCAAGAACGCGGCTGTCTACAAGGGCGTGGCCGATTTCTTCACCTATCTCTCCCGGCCCGAGGTTCAGGCCTATTTCCACGAGAAGACCGGCTACCTTCCCATCACGACGGCCGCCTACGATCTGGCCAAGTCCCAGGGCTTCTACAAGGCCAACCCCGGTCCGGAGGTCGCGATTCTCCAGCTCCTCAACAAGACGCCCACCGCCAATTCGATGGGGATTCGCTTCGGCTACATGCCGCAGATTCGGGAATACGAGGATCAGGTCTGGGAAGACATCCTCGCCGGCAAGATCGCGCCCAAGGCCGGCCTGGACAAAATGGTCGAACTCGGCAACGCGAAGCTGGCCGAATTCGAACGGCTCAATAAATAGTCCTACCGCATACCAAGCCGGGGGGGAACCGGGGGCGGCCTTCGATAGGCGAACGCTTTCAGCCGCGCCCCGATTCCCCCGCGGCAGCCCTCCCGAAGCAGGTTTACCCATGGCCAAGCAATACGAATTTCCCTCCAAGGGACTCCCCTACCTCCTTGTCCTCCCACAGATGATCGTAGTTGTTCTGTTTTTCTTCTGGCCCTCGATCCAGGCCGTCTGGCAATCCTTCTTCCTCCAGGATCCCTTCGGCGGCAGGGTCCTGTTCGTCGGTTTCGAGAATTACGCCAACCTGTTCATGGATAAATCCTACGCCGCGAGCTTCCTGACCTCGACCGTTTTTGCGGTCGCGGTGGCCATGTCGGCCCTCGTCATCGCGCTCTTTCTCGCGGTCCAGGCCAACCGGAAGATCGCGGGCGCCACCTTTTACAAGACCATGCTGATCTGGCCCTACGCCGTCGCGACCCTCATCGCGGGCGTACTCTGGCTCTTCATGTTCAACCCGAACGTGGGCGTCATCGCCTGGGTTCTCCAGAGAAAACTCGGGGTCAATTGGAACTACCTCCTCGATTCGAACCAGGCCTTCCTCCTCATCACTCTCGCGGCCTCGTGGAAGCAGGTCGCCTACAATTTCGTCTTCTTCCTGGCGGGGCTCCAGAGCGTGCCCGCCACCCTCCTGGAGGCCGCCGCCATAGACGGGGCCGGCCCGGCCAAGCGCTTCTGGACCATCGTCTTTCCCTTCCTCTCGCCCACGACCTTCTATCTCCTCGTGATGAACCTCGTGTACGGCTTCTTCGAGACCTTCCCAATCGTCCACCAGGTCACCGCGGGCGGCCCGGGCAAGGCGACGGAAATCCTCGTGTACAAGGTCTGGAGGGACGGCGTCATCAATCTCGACCTCGGAGGCTCCTCCGCGCAATCGGTCATCCTCATGTTCCTCGTGATTGCGCTCACGGTCTTCCAGTTCCGCTTCATCGAGCGGCGCGTCACCTACTGAAAGGAAAGATCGATGACCGAACACTCGCCCATTCGCCGCTTCTTGCCGCATCTCTGGCTCTGGATCGCCATCGTCGTGATCGTCTTCCCGATCTGGCTCGTCTTCGTCGCCTCGACGCGGACCAACCTCGAGATCCTCTCGGCCCCGATGTCAGTCCTCCCGGGAAGCCATTTCCTCGAAAACTATTTCCGCGTCCTCACCGAAGGCGGCCACGCCCTCGGCGAATCGGCCTGGATGATGATGAAGAACTCGCTGATCATGGCCCTCGGCATCTCCGTCGGCAAGATCGTCGTTTCGCTCCTCGCCGCCTTCGCGCTGGTCTTCTTCGACTTCCGCTTCCGCAAGGCCATTTTCTGGAGCATCTTCGTAACACTGATGTTGCCGGTCGAGGTGCGCATCATGCCCACCTACAAGGTGATCTCCGACCTCCATATGCTCAACAGCTACTGGGGCCTCATCCTTCCGATGATCGTGTCGGCGACGGCCGTCTTTCTCTTCCGCCAATTCTTCCTCTCGGTGCCGCGCGAGATGGCCGAGGCATCGCAGATCGACGGGGCGACTCCCATGCAGTTCTTCGGCGAGATTCTCGTGCCGATGACGCGCACCCCGATCGCCGCCATGTTCGTCATCCAGTTCATCTACGGATGGAACCAATACCTATGGCCACTCCTCATCACCACGAAAGAGAAGTACTACACCCTTCTCATCGGTATTAATCGCATGCTTGCCGGCGCGGACGTCGAGATCGAGTGGCAGATCGTCATGGCCACCGTCCTCCTCGCCATGGTGCCTCCCATCATCGTCGTCATCGTGATGCAAAAGCAGTTCGTGGCGGGGATGACCGAAACCGAGAAGTGAGGCGCCCTAGTCCGCGCGGGTGGGGAGGAGCCTGACCCGCTCCTCGTCGAAGGCGATCGATACGGCCGCGCCCTCGGCGTGGAGTCGGCTGGCGGAGAGGTCGTCGATCTGCACGAGGATCTCGCCGTAGTCCGTGCCGACAAAGCACTCGACGCTCGACCCGAGGTAGACATTGGCCGTCACCCTTCCGTCGACGGCACCCTCGCCGGCATCGGCCAGGCGAAGCGATTCGGGTCGGGCCATTAGGGTCGCCTCATCGCCCCCCTTGAGGCCGGCCGCGGCGCTTCCGGCGCGTATGGCCTTGCCCGAGAGCGTGCAGTTTGCGGACCCACCCTCCCCCGCCGACTCCACGCGCACGGGAAAGAAGGCCACCTTGCCTACGAAGCCCGCGACGAAGCACGAATCGGGTTCGGAATAAATCGCCGAAGGAACGCCGATCTGGCGGATGATGCCATCCTTCATCACCACGACGCGATCGGAAAGACTCATGGCCTCGACGCGATCGTGCGTGACATAGACGGCCGTTATGCCGAGGCTCTTCTGGATGCGGCGGATCTCGATGCGCATCTGCTCACGAAGCAGTGCGTCGAGATTGGAGAGGGGCTCGTCGAGGAGGAGGACCTTGGGCTCGATGACGAGACTGCGCGCGAGGGCGACACGTTGCTGCTGTCCGCCCGAAAGCCTGCCTGGCGCGCGATCGGCCAGTTCAGAAAGCCCGACGAGCCCGAGGGCCGCTCTCACCTTCGTCTCTATTTCCGCCCTCGGAAGCTTGCGCACCCTGAGGCCGTAGGCCACGTTATCGGCGACATTCATGTGCGGAAAGAGTCCATAGCTCTGAAAGACGGTGGCGGTATCCCGAAGGTTGGGCGGCAGCAGGGTGACGTCTTCCTCGCCTATGAGGATGCGTCCGGAACTGGGGAGCTCGAAACCCGCGATCATCCTGAGCGTGGTCGTCTTCCCGCAGCCCGAGGGGCCGAGGAGCGTGACGAGCTCGCCGGGCGCCACGACGAAGTCGGAATTCCTCACCGCGAAGATGTCCTCGCGGCCCTTGGTGTTCTTGAAGCGCTTGGTGACATCGCGTACGGTCACTGATACGCTGTTCTGAGACATCCTGATCGCTCCTATTGCGAAATGGTTTTCTCGGTGAGCCCCTCGTCGCGGACGAGGAGACGCATAAGGCCGAAGGCGGCGAGCACGATGATTATGAGGGTCGTCGCCAGCACGCTCGCCCAGCCGAAGCGCAGGAGTTCGGAGAAATTGTAGATCTGGACGGTGAGGTGGTACCAGCGAGCGGAGATGAGGAAGATGATCGCGCTCACGGCCGTCATCGAGCGAACGAAGGTATAGGACATGCTCGAGATGAAAGCCGGCCGGATGAGGGGAAGCACGATCGTGCGGAAGACGGTCGGAGTGTCGGCCCCGAGGTCGCGGGCGGCCTCTTCGATGGCCGGATCGATCTGCCGGAGCGATGCGGCGCCGGTCTCCAGGCCGACCGGCAGCTCTCGAACCACATAATTAAGCACGATTATCGCCGCCGTGCCGACGAGGAGGATGGGCGGCTTGTTGAAGGCGAGGATGTAGGCGATGCCGATGAGGGTGCCCGGCACAGCGAAGGGCGTCATGATCAGGGCCTCGAGAAGGCGTTTGCCGAAAAAGGTGGCCCTCACGACGACTAGGGCGGCGGTCATCGCGAGGAGTCCGGCTATCGGGGTGGCTATGGCGGCCAGGGTCACCGTATCGACTATGGCCTTCCAGCCGCGGCTCAGGGCCTCGGGGATATTCGAGAGGGTAAAGCTGTAGTCAATGCCCCAGTTCTTGACGAAGCAACCCGCGACGATGGTGCCGTAGAGGGCCACGATGAAGACGACGCAGAAGCCGACGAAGGCGAGCAGGCCGATGAGGACGGGCCGCGAGGCGAGTTCGGTCAGCCGGGTCGAGGGCTTGCCCGTCACCGTCACGTAGCTCTTGCGGGTGATCCAATAGCGCTGCGCGAAGAAGGCCGTGAGAGTCGGGAGGAGGAGCAGAAGCGAAAGCGCCGCCCCGCCCCCCAGGTTGTTGCGCCCCGTCACCTCCATATAAGCCTCGGTGGAAAGGACCCGGTAGGAACCCGAGAGGAGGAGGGGATTGGCGAAGTCGGCCAGGGAGTTGGTGAAGACGAGGAGCCAGGCCGAGAGGACGCCCGGCATGGCGAGTGGCAAGGTGATCGTGAGGAAGGTCCTCAATCGGGACGCGCCCAGGTCGAGGGCCGCGTCCTCCACGGTCGAATCGATGGCCCTGAGCACGCTCGACAGGGTCATGAAAGCGATGGGGAACATGCCGATCGTTTGCACTATGACGAGCCCGTTCAGGCCGTAGATGGTGAAGTGGCTCAAGCCCAGTAGTTGCCGCGAAATGAGTCCGTTGTTGCCGAATAGGAGGATGATGCTCAAAGTCAGGGAAAATGGCGGCGAGATGACGGGCAGGGTGGCCATCGTCGAGATGAATTTCTTGCCGCGCGCCGAGCTGCGTTCTACGAGAAAGGCAAAGGCGAAGCCTACGAGGGTGGAGGTGGTGGCCGTCCAGAGGCCGAGCCTGACCGAGCCCCAGAGGGCCTCTAGGTAGCGCGGCGTGAGGATTTCCTTCCAGATGCCGAGCGAGAAGGCGCCCTTCACGACAAAGGTCAACCGCAACGCCTCGAACAGCGGGTAGGCGACGAAGGCAGCGACGATGGCGAATAGGCCAAGTATCGCGAAGCCCATCGCCGGATCGCGGGAGAAGGCTAAAACTGAGTAGATCGCGAGAAAAATGACGAGGGCCACAACCGCGAGGCCGAGAAGAAGCCCGTCGAAGCGGTCGGTCTCCGAGGCGGCCGAAAAGATGACGAGGGCGCCGCGAATGTCGGCCCCCGAGTCGTCGGGGACGGGGGCGAAATAGATACGGCCGCTTCCCGATGCGCCCGGGCCGGAGGCGAGCGAATACTCCTTGGTCGAGACGAAGGGTTCTAGATACCGGACGCTGTCGATGCCTTTTTTGAAATCGGGCTGCTCCGCATCGGTTCGCAGCAGCGCGGCGAGATTCTGGTCGCCCGCGGCGACGGCGAGTTCTCCCGACGCTTCGACGGCCAGATAGACCGAACGGGAACCGGCCAGAAGGTCGGCGGCGCCCTTGATCCAGTCGGCCTGGGCGGCCGCGTCGCGTGGCGCCGTCTTGGCGAACAGGGTGATTTCCTTGAAACGCGTATCGGACATGATGGAACGGAAGGCGCCGCGCAGCGAGGAGTAGATCCAGGTATCCGCGGAGATAAAGGCAATTGCGACGAGCGCCAGGCGCGCAAGTTTCTTTCGATCGAGCACATGACCTCCCGCTCGCAGCGTGGAAGGACGGCAAAGGCCCGGGCGCCCCGTCCGCGCCCGAAATCTCCTCCACCGCCCCTGAAATCCTACTTGCGGAGGGAGCCGATCTCGTTGTTCCAGCGGGTGACAAGACGATCCTTGTTCTCGCCGTCCCAAACGAGGTCCTGCTTGAGCGCATTGACCGCCGAAAGCGGCAGGGCCTTGGGATTGCGCGGCGCGCCGGGTGCGACGAGGAGGACATAATAACTGGCGAAAATGTCCTGTGCAGACTTGCCGAGAATCCAGTCGTACAGCTTCTTGCCGTTGACCTGGTCCTTGCCGCCCTTGATCATCGACAAAGCCGCAAGCTCGTACCCGGAGCCCTCCTTGGGTGCAGTGATGGTCGCGTCGACGCCCTGATTGAGCATCTTGACCTGATCGTGGGCGAAACCGATGCCGATGGGAATTTCGCCCGTGGCGACCGCGGCGGTATAGGCGGCGCCGGAACGAGTATACTGGTCGACGTTTTTGTCGAGTTTCTTGAGATAGTCGAAGACCTTGTCTTCGTCTCCGTTATAGATGTAGCGGAGCGTCGTGATCATGGTGTAGGCCGTGCCGGAGGTCATCGGGCTGGAGACCCGGATCAGGCCCTTGTATTCGGGTTTGAGGAGGTCGGCCCAGCTCGTGGGCGCCGTGATGCCGAGGGCCTTGGCGCGGGCGTTGTTCGTAAAGAAGGTGATCGGCCCGATATAGAGGCCGATCCAGTAATTTTCGGGATCGCGGTACATCGCTGGAATCGTGTCGGCGACACGGGATTTGTAGGGAGTAGTCAAGCCTTTGACCTTGCCCGAGATGTGATCGAGGCCAACGCCGCCCACCCACACGGAGGCCTGAGGATTCTCCCTTTCGGCTTCCATGCGCGAAATGGCCTCACCGCCCGAGAGCCTAACGAAGTTGACCTTGATGCCGGTCTCCTTCTCGAACTGCGTAAAGAGCTGCTTGGCGAGCGCCTCGTCGCACGAAGCGTACGCGTTGACGCTCTCCTGGGACCAGAAGGGAACGCTCGCGATCAGAAGGATCGCGGCTACCATGCCCAAGCGTTTCATCGAGATTCCTCCATTTTCGCTTCGGTCGGCAGGCTTCGATTCAAAGACTCTTTTCCCCGGCGTCCGCAGCGACAACAGAGTAGTGCGTCAGGAGGCATCGGTCAAGTTTATATAACCATTCCGTACACCGGTGCGAAAGCGACCGGGCGCCCCCTGGCAAAGGCCGACTCAGCTTGCGCGGAGTCGGCCGCCGAAAATCCTATGGCAGGGTCGGGAAGCTCCCCGAGGTTTGGAAGCCCGTCATCACCGTAGATGCGAGGAAACTGGTCAGGTTGAGAGCCCCAGGTAAGAATACGCCGGCGGATTCCTCCCCTTCGAGGCTGCTCAGCACGGCCGTCACCGCCGCCTGGCTTGTCCAGTTCAGGAAGAGAGGCAGTTCCCCATAATAGCCGCTCGGCGTGGCCCCCGCGAGGTCGGTCGCGGACGGAGCCGAAAGGGCGGTTGTCGACAGCATTGGTACATAATCCGGAGTCAGCGTGGGCATCCCTGTGGTCGGGTCGGTCCCCACAGTATAGGACAGGGCCATCTCGACACCGGTGATCTGGACGTCACCCAAAGTGGGCTTGTAGACCACTTGGTTACCAGAGGTGGTCACGTTGGGGGCCTGCTTCGACACCCAGTAAAGCTTGGGGACGTAGTATCCGTCCGTGTGCCGGACATTGGAGAGGTCGTACCAGACCTGGCCCGTGACCGGGGTTCCAAGCCAGTCATAGAAGGCATAGGGTTGCGTGGCCGTCGTCGAATTGTAGGCCTGGTTGGCGCTGTCGGTGTTGCCCGATAGGGCCATGTACTTGAGGGGGTACTTGTTGGAGATATAGAAGTTGATGCCCGCGACGCTCGCCGTGTTTTGGACGGTGTAGCCTCGCGTAAAGACCTGGGTTACCTGGGCGAGGTTGGCCGAGGTGACCTGCTGGGGGTAGTACACGGCGTCGCCCGGAGCCCAAGTCGAGGCGCCGTCGGTAACCTCATAATAGAACTTGGGCGGAAGGGCTGTCGTCAAGGTGGGTGGGGTGAGGCTTACGCCGCCACCAGTCTTTATCGACGTGATGGCGCTCGCGTTCCCGTTGCTGTCAATCGCATAGGTGATGGTGAGTTTCCAGGGGCTGGTGGTCACAGTGCCGCTGCCCGATCCTGCGCTAACTGTATGGCCCGAAATGGCCGAGGCGAGGTTGATGCCCGTGGTGGAGTTGTAGCTTGCAAGGAGCTGCGAATTGGCGGGGCTGGTCAAGCCGTACTGCTTGAAGAGGAGGTGCCCGGAGTTGTCGAAGACCTCGCGATAGAGGTAGATGTCGTTGGCTTTGGTCGGATCGGCGGCGTATTTGGGATCGTAATCAATATAGGTAATCCCGCCCTGGGTCACGCTACCGTAGCCGTAATAATAGAACTCCCGGCCGTTCGGATAGTCATAGACTCCCGTCGTCGCGTTGAGTCCCTGGGGATAGGGCCGGTCGATCTCCTTGACGAAGCTGATGACCCCGTTGCTCGTGGTCGATTTCTCGTAACGGATATTGCCATAGTACAGAGAATAGAGCTCGTAGGTTCCCGCCCCATCGTTGGTGGCCGAAATCTTGACGTAGGGAATGGCCGTCGCGCTCCCCGTGGGCGTGTAGGTCTGGGTGCTGACGAGTTGGAGAGTGAAACCGCTCAGGTTGCTCGTCGAGTCCTGCTTGATGTCCATATAGACGTTGAAGGTGAGGTTGGCCGAACCATCGGTATTGAGAAGAGTACTCGGCCAGCTGACATCGCTCATGCTCTTGACCGTGGGGGCGGAAATTGTCCGTGGCAGGGTCCAGTAGATGATCGTTTCCAGGCCCCCGCCCGTCAGGGCCGAGCTCGTAAAGGTCGCTTTGCCGAGGCTGGAGGGCATCGTCATGGGCGAGCCGGTCGAGATCGAGGCGAGCTTCGTGATGTAGGCCTGGAAAGTCTTGATGTAGCTGTTAATGTCCGGACCATCGGGATTGGCGATCTCCTTTTTGAAGGCCACCCAGGCGCCGGAGCGCACGTCATCGATCTGGGATGGATCGAAGGCCGTACCGGTGATCGAGCGACTGGACGCGATGGCCTTGGTGGTCCCGGCCAGGTTGAAGCTGGCCGGATAGGCGACCTCGAGTGTCGGAATGGCCGAAACGGCCGACGCGATGGTCGGAGCCGAACCAGTGGAGGAGGCCGCTCCCATAGCCGAACAGCCGGAGAGAACGAGACCCAGGGCCAGTGCCATGCCGGCCGCGTGGATAAAAAGGCTTCTTCTCATGACGACTCCTTGCCGTGGCGCCGTCTGGGCGGGGCTCAATCCCGCGTATCGGCGCCGGCACTCATTCGTCGTCTCAGATCCCTTCGTGGTTCCATAATTCGTTGACGAAATTCGAGAGTTCCCCGGTTGGGGGAGAATTTCGACCCGAACTCCCCGTGGCGCTGTTGGCGCTTGGGGCAAGATTGCCACTTGGGACTCCGCCCTACCTCAATTTCGCGACACGCAAAGCGTGTCGCACTACAATTGGAGGGATTGGTAGTTTATGCTATATGGACATGAGCGGGATGGGAGGAAAACACGATGAATCCCTCGACGAAAAAGCGCATCTTGCTCGTTGAAGATGAATTTCTCCTTGCCGTAAGCGAGAAGCTACAGCTTGAGAAGTATTGGTATGACGTCACGACCGTAAACTCCGGCGAAAAGGCGATCGAAGCTACCTCCGGGGATTCTAGCTTTGATCTCGTCCTCATGGACATCAATCTCGGGAAAGGTATCGATGGGACACAAGCCGCCGGAATAATGCTGAAAGACCATGACATCCCGATTGTATTTCTATCCAGCCATACGGAACCTGAAATCGTCGAAAAGACCGAGAAGATCACCTCCTATGGCTACGTCGTGAAAAATTCGACCATCACCGTGCTCGATGCCTCGATCAAGATGGCCTTCAAGCTTTTCGACGCGCAAAAGAAACTCGAAGCGACTCTTGACGCCTTGCCCGATCTGTTCCTTGAAGTAGGCCTCGATGGGATAGTTAGCAACGTCCATTCAAGCTTTCCCGAGTTGTTGCATTGCACGGCGTCGGAAATGATCGGTTTGCGGATCCCGGAGCTTTTCCCGTCCGAAGTCTCAGACACGCTGATGTCCGCCATTCGAGAGGCGCATGAAAAAGGGTCATCGCTCGGCAAACAGTATGTGCTCGATGTCCGCTCCGGCCGACGATGGTTTGAAATCTCGGTCTCTCGCATAGCGAATCGCCTTTTAGACACACGCTTCATTCTTCTCGCCCATGACATCACGGATCGGGTGCATGCGGAGCGATTGGTCCTGGAAAGCCGGAAACAGTACGTCGATTTGGTGGAAAGGACTCCCGACCTGATAACGAAGGTCGACTCCGACGGACGCATCCTTTTTGTGAATCATTCGAGCCTGGAACTCTTTGGATTGGAACCCGGCGAGTGCGTGGGCCGGATCGCGTACGACTTCATCGCTGCCGAAGATCGAGAAGACACTATCTCCGCCTTTGAAATGTGGGGTAGGGGCGAGAACGAGCATTTCAAACATGAGAATACCGTAGTCGGAGTCGATGGCCGGACACATCGGGTAATGTGGATCATACGCGCGGAACGAGACGCGAGTGGGAAGGTTGTCGGATTTGAAAGCATCGGGCGAGATATGACCGACTACGCCCGGAAGACCAAAGAGCTGCAGGAAAGCGAGGAAAAATACCGCGATCTCTTCAACAAGGCCGAGGTCGGCATGTTCCGCTCCCGGCTGGATGGGTCGGAATTCTTGGAATCCAATGACAAGTGCCTCTCGATTCTCGGGATGGAGCGCGAGGAGTCAATCGGGAAGCCCACATCGATCTTTTGGGCCGACCCCGCAAAGCGCGATGAGATGGTTACGACGCTCAAGGCCGAAGGTCATATCGAAGACCTCGAATGCCGACTCTTGCGGCGAGACGGCAAGGTCATAACCTGCATCACCTCTTTGAAGCTTTACCCCGATTCCGAAATCCTCGAAGGGTCTATCATCGACATCACGGAACGAAAGGAACTTGCGAATGCCCTCCAGCAGAAGGAGCGGCGTCTCCAATCGGTATTCAACGCCATGACCGAGGGATTCTCCATTCAAGAAGTCATTACCG
>JAJXVS010000319.1 GCA_021782015.1 bacterium
CCAAAACGAGGACAGGTAAGCGCGATATGGACAACGAAGCGACAGCCGATCGACTCCCTCTCGGAAACTACCGTCACAAGAAGATTCTCGAGCTTCTCTACCAAAAGAGCGCGGTGTCCGCCGAGGAACTCTCGAAGGAATTCGGCGTATCGAAAATCACCATCCGGCGCGATCTCGACGCACTGGCTGCGGACAAGCTCCTCGAGCGCACGAGGGGCGGGGCGATAGTCGTATCCAATCCCCAGTTCGAGGCCATCTTCGAGGAAAAGGACAGCGTGGCCAAAAAGGAAAAGCGCCTCATCGGGCGCCATGCCGCCTCGCTCATCAACGACCACGACACGATCTTCCTGAACGCCGGCTCGACCACGCTGGAGGTGTTGCGCCACATCTCCGGGAAGAAGGTCAAAGTTGTGACGAACAACGCGCTGGCCCCCTCGCTGGAACTCGACCCGGACATCGAACTCATCATGCTCGGCGGCGAGTACCGTCCCCAGTCCAAGTCCCTGATCGGCGAACTGGCCCTGTCCGGCATCAGCCGCATCTTCTCGAGCCTGACGATACTGGGCATCAACGGCATCAGCATCAAAAAAGGCTTTACCTCGGCCGTCTACCAGGAAACCACCGTCAACGCCGCGATGATCGAAAACTCCAGCTCCCAGATAGTCGTGGTCGCCGACCATACCAAGATGAACAAGGTTTCGAGCTTCTTGACCTGTCCGCTCTCCCGCATCGACTTAGTCATAACGGACTGGCAGAGCCCCGCGAGTCTCCTCGATGAACTCCGCGAAAATGGCGTTAAGGTAGCTATCGTCGGGGAAAATGAAGGCGCAGCCTAGGAGGCTGTGGCGAGTCCTCGGTTCCTCAGCTTTTCGCGATTTCTTCCGGTGAAAGCCCCGTGCATTCGGCAATCAGGCCGATATCGATTCCCTTGACCTTCATGCGTCGAGCAATATCGTAGGCTGTTTCCCGCTTGCCCTCGGCCTCTCCCTTGGCCCTCCCCTCGGCCTCTCCCTTTTCCCTGGCCACCGTGAGGAAGGTGGCGTGATCGTGCTGCCATTTGAGGTGCCCCTCGTAGATGCTGCGGAGTTCGGGGTCGGCGTTGAATTTTCGGAAGGCTTCGTCTATTTCCGCGAAGATCTTTTCCTGTTCGGCCAGGCTGTAGGTCATGGTGTCGTTGCCTCCTTCCGTCTCTAATAATAGTAGCAATTTTTCCAGGCGACCGCAATGCTGCCCCCTGTCCATGAGGGGGAGCTCAAGCATGATCTGTACCATCTGCTCGCTCAGGATGGAGGCGCCTGCGGGATCGGGATCGAGGAGATCTCGGGGCTTGAAGAGCTTGATGAAATGTGTCTTATCCTTGCGCATCACGAAATCAAGGATGTGGATGCCCACGACGGGATGAAGGGCCCTGTAGTCGACGCCCATTTTCAATTGAGCTCCATAGACCCGACTCCAATAATACATGGCGCGGGAGCCGTAATAATCCTGCTCCTCAAGTTGCATTTCGATATCGAAAAATCGACCGCTGTCGTCCGATGCCTCGATGTCGAGCACCGATTCCTTGTCGTCGGCATACTGGCGGAGATTGAAGGGATTGCGAATCCGGATGGTCGAGGCCAGGGGAAGTCCAACCCTTTCCAGGATTAGATTGATGAAGTCTTGAAGAAGTTCCTTTCGTTCGTCCATTCCGAAAATGAACTTGAATACCAGGTCGTTGACGGCGGTGAGCATGGGTGCCTCCTGACCGTCCTACGTCTAAAGCTCAGCCAAACGATTCAAAAATGGGCTAGATCACTTGGCATTTTCGCGGATTTCACTGGTAACCCGCAGCCCTGAGCCTTTCGAGAACCCAATCCCGCGCGTGAGAGATTTCGGCCAGGGGATCGGGGGCCTTCTCCGTCCACATCTCGACGAGAAAGGGACCCGCGTAGCCGAGACGCTTGAGCGCCGCAAAGGCGCCGACGAAGTCGACACTGCCTTCGCCGAAGGGCACATCGCGGAAGGCCCCCGGGAAATCGGGGAGCACGGGCTTCGTTTCCTTTATATGAATACCGACGATATCGTCGATACCGATCGCGAGTTCGCCCTCGACATCGTTGCCCCAGGCGCTGAGATTGCCGAGATCCGGATACAGGGCAAACCAAGGCGAGGGAAGACGCTCTTTGAGCGCACGATATTTCGCAATGGAATTGAGAAAGGTCGTATCCATGATCTCGACGGCAAGCATCACTTGCCGGCCCTCGGCGAATTCGAGGGCCCCTTCCATGCCTTCCAGGTAGCGCCTGCGCGATTCCGCATTCGAGGCCTCGTAGTACACGTCATAGCCGGCAAGTTGAATGACGCGAATGCCGGTATCAGCGGCGAAAAGAATGGCGGCTTCCATGATTCGCCGCGATTCCTTCCGGAGCTCCGGATCGGCGCTGCCCAGGGGAAATCGCCGATGGGCGGAGAGGCACATCGAGGGCACCCGAATGCCCGCGAGGAGGGCCGCCCTCGTAAAGGCCAGGCGCTCGGCCAGCGGCCATTCGAGTCGGCCCAGTCGCTCGTCGCTCTCGTCGATGGACAGTTCCATGAAGTCAAAGCCGGAATCGACGACTCGTCGAAATCGCTCCTCCCAATCAAGCTGCCGGGGAAGCGCCTTTTCATAAATGCCGAGTAAGGGTTTCAGGTGAATCTCCTCGGAGCCCGCCTGCGAGCCAGGCTCCTCCTCTGCCGTTAGGAGCTTTTTCCATGATAATGGTCATTTTGATCATTGTCTAGAAGATATTCGGACAATATGATACTTTTCATTGAATAGTAGTTGCATTTTGAATGGTACCGCCATATCATGAGAATGAAATTGAGCTTTTTAGGGCCTGGAGGAGGAGCACGATGGCCAAAATCGATACAATCACCCGTGAATCCTGGATATTGAGCAGCTTCCCCGAGTGGGGAACCTGGCTTAACGAGGAAATCGAAAAGGAGGTGGTCAGTCCGGGTAGCTTTGCCATGTGGTGGCTCGGCTGCACCGGAATCTGGCTGAAGTCGGCGGGGGACGCGAATATCGCCATCGATTTCTGGGTTGGAACCGGCAAGAGAAGCGGCAAGGATCCCCTGATGACCCCGGGCCACCAGATGCAGCGCATGGCCGGCGTCAAGAAGCTCCAGCCCAATCTCCGCAATTCGATCTTTCCCCTCGATCCCTTCGCGATCACGAAGATCGATGCCGTCCTGGCCACGCATAACCACAACGATCACATCGACGCCAATGTCGCCGCCGCGGTGATGAAAAACTGTTCACCCGATGTACCCTTCATCGGTCCCAAGGCCTGCGTCGAACTCTGGACGAGCTGGGGTGTTCCGGCATCGCGCTGCATTACCCTGAGGCCAGGGCAGAGCCTGAGAGTCAAGGACATCGAAATAGTCGCGCTGGACTCCTTCGACCGCACCGTTTTGGTCACAGCGCCCAAGGGAAGCAGCCTTCGCGGCAAGCCGGTGATGGAGATGGACGACATGGCCGTGAACTATCTGATCAAGACCTCGGGCGGCAATCTTTACCATTCGGGCGACTCGCATTATGCCAACTATTACGTCAGACACGGGAAGGATCATCGAATCGACGTTGCACTCGGCTCCTATGGCGAAAACCCCCGGGGAGTCACCGACAAGATGACCTCGATCGACATACTTAGGATGGCCGAAGCCCTAAATACCAAGGTGATCATCCCCATTCATCATGATATTTGGACCAATTTCCAGGCCGATCCCAAGGAAATCAAGGCCCTCTGGGAGATGCGAAAAGACAGGCTTGGCTACGAATTCAAGCCCTTCCTTTGGGAGGTGGGCGGCAAATATGTCTACCCCGCC
>JAJXVS010000050.1 GCA_021782015.1 bacterium
CGCGATGTCGCCCACGGCCGCCCCCGACGAAGACTGGATGCCTTCGATGCGGGCCTTGATATCCTCGGTGGCCGTGGCCGTCTGGCGGGCGAGTTCCTTGATCTCGTTGGCGACGACCGCGAAACCCTTGCCCGCCGCGCCGGCCCTGGCCGCCTCGATAGTCGCATTGAGAGCCAGAAGATTGGTCTGCGACGAGATTGCGCTGATGGTTTCGGTGACCTTGCCGATTTCGCGGGCCGCCGTCCCCAAAGCGTCCATCGTGCCGGAGACGCGCGTTGCCGAGTCGACGGCCTCGGCGGTGACCTTGCGGGCCCGCTCCGCGTTGGAGGCGATTTCGCCTATCGTGGCCGTCATCTCCTCCGAGGCGGTGGCTACCGTGGAAAGATTGACCGTGGTCTGCTCCATCGCCGCCGAAACGCCGCCCATGTTGGCGCTCGTCTGCTCCGCTGCTGCGGCGACCCCGTTAGCCCGCGAACTCGTGGACTCGGCTCCCGTCGTCATCTGCTTGGAAATGGACGAGAGCTCGGTCGCCGCGGACGAGAGGGTCTGGACACCCTCGTGCACCTTGCTGAACATCGACCGGAGGTTGGTGGAGGCGAGGTTGAGGGCGTCGGACAGAACGCCCAGCTCGTCCTTGCGCTTTACCTCGATCTGCCTGGTGAGATCTCCCTCGGCCACCGCCTTGGCAAAATCCACGCCCTTGGCGAGGGGCTTGCCGATGGAATTGGCGATGATGAACCCGAGAATGATCGAAAGTACCATGGCAATTGCGATGACAACGTACATCACGTTGGTCAGGGTTCCGCGCAGTGCGGTGTTGCTGTCGGCGAATATTTTTCCGGCGGTCACCTTCGAGGTCGTAAGGGAGTCGAGGGCATTTGCAATCGCCGTGGCGGCCGCCCCCTGCTCCCCATTCACGATCGCGTAGGCGGCCTTGTCGTTGTTGGCCGCCGCGAATTGGGTTATCTGATCGAAATAGCTTGCGTATTTCGGCAGGTCGTCGGAGATCGTCTTCCAGTCTTTCTTGCCCTCTTCCGTCACGAGGGTCGGACCGAAGGTCTCGCCGATTTTGAGAAGCTGCTGGTAGGTCGCGTCGAGTTCCGCCCTCCTTTTCGCGATGCCGGCCGTATCCGGGATGATGATGACATCGCGAATGCCGATCTGCAGATCCTGGTAGAGATCGACGATTTGGACGAGCTGCGTGGTGGGAACGACGACGCGGTTGTACATCTGCTTGTCCGCGGCGTCGATGGCACCCATGCCGAGCATGCCCATCGCGCCGACAATGCCCGCGATGATTGCGAGGATGACGAAGGACGTGATCAGTTTGGGTTTGGTGTTCATGTTGTCGAGAAAGGTCATGGCTTCTCCTTGTCGATCGGCGCGGGACCGTTCGATCCGAGTAATGTGGCGACGCTCGCGAGGAGCTCGTCCCTGTCCAGTTTCACGAGGTACTCGCTCGCGCCGGCTTCGCGCATGCTCCGTTCGTCGGATTCGGAAGCGAGGGAGGTGAGTGCTATGATGGGTAGATTCGGGAATTCCCGGGCCAGCTTGCGCGCCAGCTCACGCCCGTCGAGACGGGGCATTTCGATGTCGGTGACCAGGAGGAGGGCCTCTCCCGAAAGATCGCGGACAAGCTCGAGGGCCTCCAGTCCGTCGCGCGCCTCGCGGACGCGATAGCCGGCCTCGCCGAGGATGTCTGTCACCATCGTGCGGAAGAAGTCCGAATCCTCGGCGACGACGACGAGGGGGCCATGGGCATCCTGATGCCCGGAAGACCCCCGAGTCGCCGCCTCCTTGCCGCCTGGCTGATCGACTCCGCCAGAAATCGAAGCGCCGCCCGAGGCAATCGGCGCGCTCCCCCGCTTGCCCAGCTCCGTGAACCACTCGGGTTTGAGGGCCGCGAGGGCCCCCACGGGATCGATGACCACCGTCGTCCGGCCCTGGATGATCGTCGTGCCCGAGACGCCGGGCTTGCGGAGGGAGGTCTCGTCGAGGAGGCTGTCGGCTGACACGGAATCGACGGGCGGCGAGGCGAGGAAACCGAAGCGCCGGCCGGCCGCCTGGATGAGGACGCAGGCCTCGGCGCTTTCCGCGTCGAGGACCGTCAATCCGGTGAAAGAGGCAATTGGGAAGACCGGAAGGGACGCGTCGCCGACGCGGAGGAAAAGGTCCTGGCCGACCCTGTCGACATCCCCCGGCTTTACGCGCACGACGCGCTCCACCGCTTCGATGGGCATCGCGCACTGTTCGACCTTGCCGTTGTGGAAGAGAAGCCACCCGCGAGCCTCGTCGAAACTTTCGCCGGCCTCCTCGACGACGGCTCTTTCCTCGCTCGCGGTGGTGAGACCCGCCGTGAGGGCGAGGCCTGCCGGATCGAGGATGAGGGCCACGGCCCCGTCGCCGAGGATGGTCGCGCCCGAGTACTCCTTGAGACCCTTGAGGTGGCGACCGAGGGGCTTGACGACGATTTCCGTGGTGTCGAAGAGCCTGTCGACGATGACGCCGTAGCGGAAGCCCGAGGCGCGGACCACGATGATGCGATAGTCGCTGTCGGCCCGGAATCGGCGATCCTCGCCGGATCGTTCATATTTATGAGGTTTTTCGCCCAGGGCGACCCGGATGGCGTCGGAGGAGGCGGAGCGGCGGTCCTCGACCCTTTCGCGGCGATCGGGCAGGCTCTCGCCCTTCTCCTCGTCGAGGAATTGGCGGGGCATGCCGATGGCGTCGGCCAGCCGCACCAGGGGCAGGACCTCGCCGCGCAGCACGAGGACGGGCCTGTCGCCCACCCTCTCGATGCGTCGCTGCACGTCGCCGGCCCGCACGTGGAGAAGTTCGGCCGCCGCCGCCTGCGGCAGGGCGAAACGCTCCTCCCCGACACCAGCGAGGAGGGCGGGGATGACCGAAAGGGTGAGTGGCAGGGTGATCCTGATTTTCGTGCCCTTGCCCGGCGTCGAATCGATGTCGATGCGGCCGCCCAGGCGGTCCACGTTGGCCTTGACGACATCCATGCCGACGCCGCGACCCGAAAGATCGGAAACCTTCGCGGCAGTCGAGAGGCCGGGCAAGGTGGTGAGGAAGAGCTTTTCCTTGCGCGACATCAGGGCGACGCGCTCGGGACTCGTGAGGCCCATTTTTATGGCCTTGGCCGCGATGGCCTCGGCGTCGATGCCCTTGCCGTCGTCCTCCACCTCGATGAGAACCTGGCCCGCCTCATGGGCGGCCGTAAGGGCGATAAAGCCGCGCTCGGGCTTGCCAGATCCGAGTCTGACCGCCGGCGTCTCGATGCCGTGATCGCAGGAATTGCGCACGAGGTGGGTAAGGGGATCGGAGAGGGTTTCGATGAGGCTCCGGTCGAGCTCGGTCTCCCTGCCCGAAATGCGAAGGTCGATATCCTTGCCGAGTTCTCGCGCCAGATCGCGGACCGTGCGCTGGTAGCGGGCGAAGAGATTGGCGGCCGGCTGCATCCGCGAGCGCATGACCGCGTCCTGGATGCCGCTCGTCACCGCGTTCATGCGCTGGAGGGCCGCGACGAGGGCGCCATGATTGTTCTTGCCGCTCACGTCGGCCAGCTCGTTCCGAACGAGGACGAGCTCTCCCGAAAGGTTCATGAGGTCGTCGAGGACACCGACGGACACCCGCACCGTCTCGGCTTCGGCGGGCGGGGCGGCCGCGGTTCCGGCTCCCGACGCTCCCGAGGTGGCCGCGGCACCCGTAGTGGCCGCGGCACCCGTGGTGGCCGCGGCACCCGAGGTGGTCGCAGTCGGCGCGGCAGTGGCGGGAGCCGGCGCGGCCGCAGGCGGAAGGTGCGCAGGCTTCTCGATCATCGCTGCCACCGACTCGGCGGCAGCGACAGCCGGCGGCGCCCGCTCCTCGGCGCCCTTCGCAACCTCGGCCGCCTTCATGGCCACCTCGGCGTCCTTCGCCGCCGCTTCGGCGGCCTTCAGGGCCGCCGCCGAGGGCATCTCGATGATGGTGACCCCTCCGAGTGGCAGCTCGAGGAGGTCGACGATTTCGCGAAGGCTGAGGGCGCTCGCGTAGAGCACGAAGTACGGCACGTCGTCGCCGGGCGACTCGCTGTCGAGGGTTCCGACCGAAAGGACGTCGATGGTGCTATCGAGAATTTCGCCCTTTTCGATGAGGGCCGTGATGATATCGAGCGGGGTCTTGCCGAGGCGATGCACATCGTGGATGAGATCGAAGCGCAGGAGGAAAATGGCCTTGCCCTCGCCGAGGAGGGCCGCGATTCGTGACTCCTCGGCCTCGAGTTTGCGGCTCGCGCCGGGAGCGCCGAAACTTCGCATGGCGGGTCGATCGCCCGGCGTCGACGTGAAACCTGATGCCAGCCCGATGAGGCCCACCAATTCCTCGGAGACATCGGCGCTTTCCGAGGCTTCGGGGGCGGAGATGAGATCGGAGAGCCTGTCGAAGCCCCGGAGCAGCATCGTCACGATTTCCGGGTCGGGGATCATCTTTCCCGAGCGGACAAGGTCGAGGACATTCTCGAGCTTGTGGGCGAGTTCCTTGATGACGTTGAAATCGAAGAAGCCGGCTCCGCCCTTGATCGAGTGGGCCGCGCGGAAAATCTTGTTGATGAGGGCGTCTTCGCGCCTTGCGCCCTGCCTTTCCAGCTCGACGAGATCGGTCTCGATGGATGCGAGGTGCTCCTTCGATTCTTGAATGTAGGAAGCAACCAGTTCCTGGTCGTAGCCGGTCATCGTCTGCCTACCCGAGCCGCATGTGGCGATCGAGGCGCATCATCTTGAACAAGCCGAGGAGATCTTCGTTGGCCCCGACGACGCGCATACCGCGCCCGGTGCTTTCCAGGGAATTGACGGTCGCGATGAGGATGCCGAGGCCCTTGGAATCGATCATCCTGACGCCAGCCAGATCGACGAGGAACTCGCCCGAACTCGAGCCCACCAGGCCCCGGAGCTCGTCCTTGGCCGATTGCGCGTTGGCCGCCACGATGTCGCCGCTCGGCGCCCAGCGACCTTGCTCCTTGGTCTCCTGCATGCTTGTTGCCTCCCGGAGGACGAATTCCGCGACGAGCGTCCGTCCTCCGTTTTCGTAGTGATACCGATCCGAATAGGCGGCGATGAGCGAAAGGCCGTTGCCCGAAATTCCCGATTCGCGCGAGCGTTCGAGCGCGAGCACGGTTTCCGGATCGAATCCGGGCCCGTCGTCGTCCACTTTAAGTATGAGTATTTCCCCGTCGAGCCCGAGTTCGACATGGGCCCTGTGTTTCGGGTCGCGACCGCAGCCATAGTCAATGGCGTTCTGGACCGCCTCCCTGGCCACAAGTTCCACGGCGAAGTGACGGGCCCGCGCGGGAAGTTCTCCGAGCCGCACATTGAAGGCCTGGAAGAAATCCGTCACTTCGGCGTCCGATGGGCGGATTGCCCTTTCGATGATGACCACCGCGCTCATGCGTCCACCGCCATGACCAGACGGTCGTCGCCGCCGAAGTTGCCGGGGAAGAGCGACATCTTGAGGGCCGAAAGGGCCCTTTGCCGACTCTCGGCCGAGAGCCGGAGAACTTCCATTTCAAGGGCGGCCAAGCCCTGATTCCAGCTTCGCCCGGCCTCGAAGTCCTCGAGGGCTCCGTCCGTGAAGAGCCAGTAGCGACTCCCCTTGTCGATCGTGAAATTCCCCGTCTGGAAGTGGGGACTTTCAAAGGCGCCCAGAACATCGCCTTCCGCGGCCAGATGCCGGGTTTTGCCGCTTGGGGATACGGCGAGGGCGGGGAAGTGCCCCGCGCTGGCGAAATAGCCGGTTGAGGCGCGGCGATTCAGGATGAGATAGAAGGCCGTCACATGTTGACCCTCGCTCAGATTGCGTCGGAGGGCCCGGTTCATCATGTAGAAGGTTTCGCTCGGGGTATCGAGAAGCGAGGCGTTTTCCCTGAAGAGGGCCTTGAGAATCGAGGCCTGGAAGGCCGATTGGATGCCATGGCCGGCGATATCGGCCACGAGATAGCCGTAGATACCGGGACTGAGTTCGACGATGTCATACTGGTCGCCCCCGGCCTCCTGGGCGGCCTCGAAAAGGACCGAGCACTGTGCGTCGACCAGGGCCTCGGCATCGGTGAGAAAGGCTTCCTGGGCTTGCTTGAGTGCGCTCAGGCGCTCGGCCTGGGCCGCGGCGAGAAGACGCCCTTGTCGCGCGAGCTTGAGATGGATGCGGACCCTTGCCACGAGTTCCTCGGCGATAAAGGGTTTGGGGATGAAATCCACCGCCCCGATCGAAAGGCCCCGAACCCGGCTTTCGACATCGTCGAGGCTCGTCACAAAGAGAACCGGCCTTTCGGCCAGGGAGGGCGTGGACAAAATGCGCTGGCAGAGCTCAAAACCGTCGCCGTCAGGAAGCATGACATCGAGGAGGATGAGATCGGGGACCGATTCCACCGCGACCGCATAGCCTTCGGCGACCGTGGATGCGACGAGGGGCCTGAGGCCATGCATCGAAAGGATACGGGCCACCCCCTTCGCCATGACTTCCGTGTCTTCGACGATCAGAACGCTCGGCTGGTCGCGTTGGACAATATCTTCCCTACCCCCCATCCTCGGCCCCTTTTCACGCGAAACAAATTCAACTTCGCCATTTGTTCGATCATTGTCAACCGGAGAATTGCCCTTCAACCCCCGTCGACGGCGAAGAATGAGACCGTGTCGCGGAGCGAGGCCGACTGCCCCGTCAGCTCCTCAGCCATCGAGGCAAGTTCCTCGGAGGAGGCCGCGTTCTGCTGAATGACCTTGTCGAGCTGGGCGAGGGCCTTGTTGATCTGTTCGATGCCCTGGGTCTGTTCCCGGCTCGAGCTCGCGATCTCCTGCACGAGTTCGGCCGTCTTGCGGATGTCCGGCACGATCGAGCCGATGACCTGACCGGCATGGTTGGCGGTTTCCATCGTCGAGACCGAAAGCTCGGTGATTTCCGAGGCGGCCATCTGGGAACGCTCGGCGAGCTTTCGCACCTCGCTCGCGACCACCGCGAAGCCCTTGCCAGCCTCACCGGCCCGCGCCGCCTCTATGGCCGCGTTGAGGGCGAGAAGATTGGTCTGCCTGGCGATCTCCTCGATGATCGAAATGCGCCGCGATATCTCCCCCATCGCGCCGATGGCGTCGGAAACGGCTTTTCCGCCCTCCTCGGCGTCGCGGGCGGTTTTCTGCGCGATCCTCTCCGTCGCCAGGGCGTTGTCGGCCGTCTGTCTGATGTTGGAACCCATCTCCTCCATCGCAGACGCAACCTCTTCGCCCGCGGAGGCCTGCTCGGTGGTGCCCTGGGAGAGGACCTGGGCCGTATCGTTGACCTGCCCCGAGCCCGAGGCTACCTCGCCGCTCGCGGTTTGGATCGAGACGACGACCCGCCCGATGGCCTCGCGCATGGCATCGATGGCCTTGGCCGCGGCGCCGAGTTCGTCGCCCCGGGCGGCGATACGCTCGAAATCCCGACCCGCGAAGCCCGAGGAGGAAAAATCCCCCTCGGCGAAGCGGATATTGGCCTCCGTTATCTTCGCGACCGGCCTCGCGATACCCCTCGCCGTGAAGAAAATGACAGAGGCGACGAGGATGAGGGCGAGGACGCCGATGATGTAGAGGACCAAGGCGAGTCGATCGGCCGCCGCCGCGATTTCGTGCAACGAAATCACGAGAAGGAGGGACCAGGGCGTCTTCGATTGTCCGATGCGCACGGGGGAGTAGAAGAGTCGCGACATGGCTCCCCCGACGATGGCCTTCTTGTCGAAGGTGAAACGCTCGCCGGCGGCGACCTTCGAGAGGATGAGCTTCTGGTCGGCCGAGCTTACGTCGTCGCCGATGACCTTGCCGAGCAACGAGGCCTTGGGATGCGCCACCCGCGCCCCGTTGTTCGAGACCAGCACCGCGTAGCCCGTCTTGAATATTTTAATAGTACTGACTGTTTTTTGGAATGAGGTGAGGGGAATGTCGAAACCGACCACGCCCTTGAAGGCCCCGTCGACGATTATCGGAATGCAGAGGCTCGTTTCGAGGATCTCGTCTTCCTTCTTGCCCGTGTAGGAGAAAAAGTAGGGATCGAGGACGGTTTCAGTCATGCTGGACTTGGGAAGCGTATAATAGGGACCCTGATAGTCCGATTCCTGGATGGCCGTCCGCGCCGCCCCGCTGCCCGATCGGGCCCAGGCCAGGGCGAATCCACCGTTGGGGGCGGAGAGGGGCGAGCCCTTGAACTGCCGCGGATCGTCGCCGATGGCTCCCGGCTCCCAGATCGTCCACGAGGCGACGATGTCGGGATAGCGGTCGAGGGCGGAGCGGAGCTCGGCGTCGAAGGCCACGCGCCTGGCGGCTACGGGAACGGCCTGATAGCCGGCGAAGGCGGCGGCGATGCCACGGACACCCCCGATGTCGAACTCCATGTCGGCTCGGATGGAGGAAGCCCATCGGGCGGCCGATTCGGTCGCGTAATCCAGCGAGGCCGCCGAAACGGCCTGCCGGGCCTCGGCCGCCGACACGACAATGACGATCGCCAGGGGAACGATCGCCGCGGCGCCGATTGTCAGCAGCATCTTAAAGAAAAGACCGCCGCTTCTGCTTCTCGTTTTCATGTCGTCCCCCTGCGCCCGAGTCGCCGTCCGACCGGTTTGCGGGCGGGCGAATAGGACAGACTACAGGTTAGGCGCCTCATCAGGCCCTGTCAATGCGATTTGCGGCGGGCGGCGAGGGGCTGCGGTCCGGGGGCGGCCAGGGCCAAGGCGCCGCCCGGGCCCGGGGCCGGCATAAGGTTTGACAGGGAACCGGGTCGGGGCTAGGCTTCGCCAGATGAGCACGACCATGCTGATCTTTCCCTGGAACGGCAATTTCGAAACGGGAATCGAGGAAATCGACCTCCAGCACCAGCAGCTCGTCGACCTCCTCAACGAACTCGCGAGCCACTTGAGCTTCCATACCGTCGCTCCCGCCCTGGGGGAGGTCTTCGGTCGCCTTTCCGATTACGCCGCCTACCACTTCGGCTCCGAGGAGAAGATTTGGCTTGGGGCCTTCGGTGAGGATCCCTGGTTGATCGCCCATCAAGCTTCCCACGAAGATTTTATCCGGCAGGTCTCCGTACTCCACAGGGAGGAAGGAGTGCGCCCCCTCGTCGACGTGATGGCCGACGTCGTGTCCTTTCTCACGCACTGGCTCGCCCTCCACATCATCGAGTCCGACAAGAGGATGGCCAAGGCGGCCCTCGCCCTGCGCAGGGGCGCTTCGATGGCCGAAGCCAAGAAGGAGGCCGACGAAGCGATGGCCGGTTCGACCGGCGCGATGATCGAAACCGTTATGACGATGTATGACGAACTCGCCGGACGGACGATCAAGCTGGCCCGAGAGATCGCAAGGCGGGCCGAGGCGGAGCACCGACTCGAACAGACATTCGCCGAACTCAAGGCGGCGAAGGCGAGCGCCGAAGACGCCAGAGTGCGCAACCTCCTCGAGGTCGCGCCCTTTCCGATCCTCATCACGAGGGCCTCGGACGGAACCCTTCTGTACGGGAACCAACGCGCGAGCGCGAAGTTCCAGGTCACGGTCGAGGAAAGCCGCGGGCGCTCCATCCGTGAGTTCTACCGGAATTCCGCCGATCGGGACGCCTTCATCGGCGAACTCAGGGCCACAGGCCATGTGTACGACCGCGAAGTCGAGGTCATGGATTGGCATGGCACGGCCTATTGGGCCCTCATCTCCGCCGTCATCGTGGATTTCGACGGCGAGGTGGCCGTGATGACGGCGATCAACGACATCGATAACCGAAAGAAGGCCGAACTCGAGCTTTCCAATGAGCGAACGCGGCTGGAGACCCTCATCCAGACCCTTCCCGAGCCCGTGTGGCTCAAGGGAGTGGATGGCACCTACATCCTTTGCAACAAGGCCTTCGAAAATTTCTACGGCATCGACATGGACAAGCTCTCGGGGGCCAGTGATGCCGATCTCTTTCCCTCCGAAAAGGCATGCGAGTTCGCCGCGAGCGACCGGCAAATCCTCGATATCGGCATGCCGTGGTGGGGCGAGGAATGGCAGACGAGCCGCGTCGACGGCCGTCGATGCCTCCTCGAAGTCGCCAAGGCCCCCGTCCGGAGCTCCGACGGCGGCATCATGGGGGTCCTCGGCATTGCGCGCGACATCACCGAGATCAAACGCGATCAATTCAATCTCGGCGAGCGCATCAAAGAGCAGCATTGCCTCATCCTCGTTTCTTCCCTCACTGAGGACCTGGCCGCCCCCCTCGACGACTGCCTCGGGGCTGTCGCCGCGCGGCTCGGCGAAGGCTGGCAGTTCCCCGATCTGGCCGAGGCCAGGATAGAGTATGCGGGACGTTCCTGGTCGAGCGCGGGCTGGACCGACACGCCCTGGCGTCTTTCTGCCGAGGCGAAGACAGCGGGGGGTGCCCCGGTCGTCATCACCGTGGCCTATCGCGAAAATCGGGATTCGGAATGGGGGGAAGCCTTCCTTTCCGAGGAGCGGGAACTCGTCGAGGTCGTGGCCGCCCGCCTCGCCGGCTTCGTCGACCGCAAACGATCGGCCGAGGAGCATGCCTCCCGCCAGCGGCTCATCGGCGCGGTGTTCGAGCAGGCCAGCGACGCCATCCTCCTCGTCGACCCGGCAACTGAGCGCTTCGTCGACTTCAATCGTAGCGCTCACGAGAGCCTCGGTTACACGAAGGAGGAGTTCGCCAACCTCGGCGTGGCGGACATCCAGGCCGCGGGAAGGGAGGTGATCGACTCGAACCTGCGGAAACTCGCCGACGACCAGGCTATCGATTTCGAGACGGTGCATCGAGCCAAGGACGGAAGCCTGCGCGACGTCGTGCTGAGCCTTCGATCCATCGAAAGCGATGGACAGCCCCTCATCATCGCGATCTGGCGCGACATCACCGACGAAAAGCTGCGCCAACGCCAGGTTGCCGCTTATCAGGAACACCTCGAGGAGCTGGTCGAACTCCGCACCGCCGAACTCAGCTCACGCAACGAGGAGCAGCGCGCCATCTTCCAGTCGGCCACCACCGGCATCGTCGTCATGCAGGATCGCATCGTGATGAACTGCAATCGCAAGATGTGCGATCTCCTCGGCTACACCGAGGGGGAGGTTCTCGGCAAGAGTTCCCGCTTCTGGTATCCCGACGAGGAGACCTTTCTCGCCGTCGGCCGAGACATCACGGAGGCGATTTCCCGGGGGAAAAGCCTGCGGCGCGAGTACACGATGCGGCGGAAGGACGGCACGACCTTTTGGGCGCGGATCAACGCCCAGGCCCTCTTTCTCGCCGAAGGGCCCTCGCGCAACGTCGGCATCGTGGAGGACGTGAGCGAGGAGAGGGAAGCCGCCGAGGCGATGGGTCGGGCCAAGGAAGCAGCGGAGGAGGCCAACAGGGCCAAGAGCGTCTTCCTCGCCAACATGAGCCACGAGATCCGCACCCCCCTGAATGCCGTGATCGGCATGGCCCATCTCGCCCTCACGACGGCCCTGACTCCACGCCAGCGGGACTATCTCCTCAAGATCGAGCGCTCCGGCCAGCACCTCCTGGGCGTCATTAATGACATTCTCGACTTCTCGAAGATCGAGGCGGGCAAGCTCGGCATCGAACAAGCGGACTTTGATCTGGAGCGCCTCCTCGGCGACATGGCTGACTTCCTCAACGAGCGGATAGGGACGAAGGGAATCGAACTTCTCTTCGACGTCGGCCTGGACGTGCCGCGGAACCTTGTGGGCGACCGGCTCCGCATCGGCCAGATCCTCCTCAACTTTGGGTCCAACGCGGTCAAGTTCACCGAGCGGGGCGAGGTGCATCTGTCGGTACGCAGGCTCGCCTCCGACACGGAAAGCGTCACCCTGCGCTTTGCGGTGTCCGACACGGGCATCGGCATCGACGGCGAACTCCTCTCTCGCCTCTTCGGGAGCTTCGAGCAGGCCGACATGTCCACTACCCGAAAGTACGGAGGCACCGGCCTCGGTCTGGCCATCTCGAAGCGGTTGGCCGACCTTATGGGCGGCAGCATCGCCGTCGAGAGCGAGGTCGGGCGCGGCTCGACCTTCAGCCTCTCCCTGCGCCTCGGTCTCGGCGACCAGGCGAAAAGCTTCACCGGAACTGGCCTCGACCTCCGGGGCAGGCGGGTGCTCGTGCTCGACCGAAACCATCGCGCGCGCAAGCTCATCGCGGAGACCCTGCGCTCGATGAGCTTCGAGGCCGCCGAGGTCGGCGACGGCAACGAGGCGATCAATGAAATCGAATCCGCCGCGCGCTTGGGTCGGAGTTACGAGTTCGCCTTCATCGGCTGCGGGGCCGATCTGGAGGGACTCGAGTCGGCCGGCAAGATTGCCCGCACCGACCTCGCAAAGCGACCCAGGTTGATCCTCGTCGCGTCCCAGGGCAGCGACGAATCGATGTCCGAAGAGGACAGGGCGATATTCGCCGCCAGGTTGCGGAAACCCGTCACGCCTTCGACCCTCCTCGATACCATCATGGATTTGTATGGTCTCGAGCGACGGGACTCCACCTCGCGGAGGGGGCCCGACGAGTTCGCCGCCATTGAGGACCGGCTCGCGTCGATCGCCGGAGCACGAATTCTCCTTGTCGAGGACAATGCCCTCAACCAGGAGGTCGCGGCCGGCCTCCTCGCCGAGGCCGGTCTCCACGTCGACGCGGCCGACGACGGCAGGATCGCCCTGGACATGATCGCGAAGGAACACTACGACCTCGTGCTCATGGACATGCAGATGCCCGTGATGGACGGAATCGAGGCGACCATCGCGATTCGCCGCATCCCCGAATTCCAGAAGCTCCCGATCGTCGCGATGACAGCCAACGCGACAAGCCACGATCGCGACGCCTGTTTCGCCGCCGGCATGAATGATTTTGTCGCGAAGCCGATCGAGCCGGGATTGCTCTGGAAGACCCTTTCCCGCTGGATACCCCCACATGCTCCGGACCCCTCCGCCTCTGTATCCCTCGCCGGCGACGACCACGAGGCTCTCTCCGTGCCGGCCTTCCTCCCCGGCATCGACGTCGCGTCGGGACTCAGGCGGACGATGGGAAAAAAGTCGCTCTACCTGTCCTTCCTCCGCAAATTCGCCGAAACGCACGCCGACGCTGTGGACGTACTCCGGCGCTCCCTGGCCGAGGGGGACAGAGTCGGCGCGGTACGTGTAGCCCACACGATCAAGGGGCTGGCCGGCGGCCTCGGCGCGACCGAGCTCCAGCAGCGCGCCGAAGGGGTCGAGCTGGCGCTGAAGAATTCGGCCACCTTCCGGGCCGAAGACCTCGTTGCTGCCTTCGCCGAGGAGCTGGAGGAGGTCATCCAGGGCATCAGGAGGCATGTGCCGGAGGAACCATCGCCGATGGTCGATTCCGGGGCCGTCCAGGCGACACCCGAGGAAGTGTCGGGTATCGTCAACCGCCTCGAGGAACTCCTTGCCGATAATGACGCCGAGGCCGTGGATCTTTTCGAGGCGAAGGCAGGCATCCTCATCAAGGCCCTCGGCGCGGCCTTCGATCGCGTCCGGGCGGCCATCAGGGCCTACGACTTCGAATCGGCGCGGGCCATCATCGGGGACTCGTCGCTCCGCACATCGGGTGAACCCAAGGCCGAGGCAAAAGGAGAAAAAAATGAGTGAAACGACCATGGTCCAGACCAGACCGACGGTTCTCGTCGTCGACGACACGGTCGACAACCTCGCCGTGGCGACAGCCGTCCTCAAGGAACAGTACCGGGTCAAGGCGGCCAACAACGGCGAAAAGGCCCTTGAGATCGCGGCTTCGGCTGCCCCGCCCGACCTGATCCTCCTCGACGTGATGATGCCCGGCCTCGACGGCTACGAAGTGTGCCGTCGGCTGAAGGCCGCATCGAATACGAGGGAAATACCCGTCATTTTCCTGACGGCCATGTCTGAAACCGAGGACGAGCGCAAGGGACTCGAGATCGGCGCCGTCGACTACATCCTCAAGCCGATCAATCCGGCCATCCTCCTCGCCCGCGTGCGGTCGCAGCTCCAACTCAAGGCGGCTGCCGACTTCCTCCGCGACAAGAACGACTTCCTCGAAAAGGAGGTCGAACGGCGAACCGCGCAGGTGCGTGCCGTCCAGGAAGTGACCATCCTCGCCCTGGCCTCCCTTGCCGAGACCAGGGACAACGACACCGGCAACCATCTCCGTCGAACCCAGCACTATGTCGCGACCCTCGCCCGCGATCTTCGGCCCACCATCCGCGAACAAGGGGCCTGCCTGGATGACGAACCCTGCACCGAAGAGTACATAAACCTGTTGTACAAGTCGGCACCCCTCCACGACATCGGAAAGGTTGGCATCCCCGACCGTATCCTCCTCAAACCCGGCAAGCTCGAGCCCGACGAATTCGAGATCATGAAGCGCCATTCCCAGCTGGGCTTCGACGCGATCGACAAGGCCGAGCGGTCCCTTGGGTCGGCCGTCGCCTTCCTTGCGTCCGCGAAAGACATCGCCCTCCGGCACCACGAGAAGTGGGACGGCTCGGGCTACCCCGGAGGACTATCAGGGGCCGACATACCCCTTTCGGCGCGGATCATGGCCGTCGCGGACGTCTACGACGCCCTGATCAGCCGCCGCGTCTACAAGGAGGGCATGCCGGCCGAAAAGGCGGCGCGGATCATCATCGAGGGCGCTGGAAGCCACTTCGACCCCAGCGTGGTCGAGGCCTTCGTTCGCAGCCAAGACAGGTTGCGCGACATCGCCCGACGCTTCGCTGACGAGGAAGAGGGCCCGGGCTGAGCCCTGTCGCCTACTCGTTGCGCTTGAAAATGTTCTTGAGGACGAGGAAGACCATCGTGGGGCTCTCGATCAGGCGACGGCGGAGGTAGGCGATCGAGTCCCTCCAATCCTCGGCGAAGGGCAGGTAGACGCGCAGGGTATAGCCGGCCTCGACGAGCTCCTTCTGGATGGCGTCGCGGGGCACGCCGAGGAGCATCTGGAACTCGCAGCGATTCTTGGGGACCTTGAGCTCCTCGAGGATGGCCCGGGCCTTCTTGATGTACTCGACGTCGTGGGTCGCCACGGCCACATAATGGCCGCCGGCCACGAGCTTTCGCGTCAGTTTAAGGAGATTTTCCTTCATGTCGCGCTTGTTGGTCATCGCGAGGCTGGCCGGAACATTGTAAATGCCGATGCAATTGCGAATATGTGCGCCAACCCCTGCCAGGGAATCGATATCCTTTTCCGTGCGGAAGAGCCGCGACTGGAGCACCGTGCCGAGGATCGGGTACTTGGGTTTGAGTTCCCGATAGAGGGCGAGGGTCCAGTCGGTGATGTCCGTGTCTTCCATGTCGACGGTGAGACCGCGGCCTGCAGCCTGGCAGGCCTTGGCGAAGTTCTCGATATTGGCCTTGCAGAAGTCGGGGCTCACGTAATAGCCGAAATGGCCGGGCTTGATCGAAAGGGTGCAGAAGGGCCTATCCTTCAGGGCGGCGAGGGCCCGGTAATAGACCTCGACGGCGGCCTTCACCTTGGATTCGGTGGTCTCGGCCTCGCCGAGGATGTCGAGGGTGATGTCGAGCTTTTTTTCGGCGTGGAACTTGTCGGCCGCGGCCAGGGCCTTTTCGAGGGAATCGCCGGCGACGTAGGGGGCGGCGAAGACGCGGACAAGGGGCCCCGGGATCAGGTTGACCAAGGTTTTGCGGAAGTTCATGGAAGACTCCAAGTGTGAATACGATAGCCCCGGCAGAATCGCCAGGGTTCGAGTATTATAGCACGAAACGGGCGTTGCAGGGAAAGAAACGCGCGAGGTCCTCGGAATGGGAGCCTCCCGCCGCCTCAGCGAAAGAGGGCCTCCCCAATGAGCGCCCTTTCCGCCGCCCTGCCCCAGAAGCGAAAATAGAGGGTTGAGAGCCTTTCGGCCGCTTCCTGGGCGGAGGTGGCGAGGCGGTCGAGATCGGGATTCTCCACGTCGATCCGTTCGAACATAGCCAGGTAGGAATCGTAGACGACCTCCAGGCTGAACCGATATCGCGGCTCAAGATTGGCGGCAAGACCGTCAATCGTCGCCCTCGCCCTCTTCCGCAACCCTTCGCCTCGCGCCACGCATTTTCGCAGCACCTCCGCGAAGGCAGCCCCGTATTCGCCGCCCTGAGCGATTCTTTGCAGCGCCTGGCGGTCCAGACCGTACTTCTGAAGGAGGTGTTCGTCCAGGAAGTAAAGGTTTTCCCGCACATCTACGCGAAAATCGCGAAGGATATGGACGATGTAGCTGAAAAGAGCGAGATCCCTCGCCTTCGCGAAAATGTCGAAATTCGGGCCTTCGAAACCCTCACCGCGAGGCTTCACGGCACAGAGATGGAGGAAGATCGCCCCCGGCGAAACCGCCGCGCCCTCGGCGTATTCCCGGAACCTCTTCCAGCAGTCGAATCCGTCACAGCGCAAATCGTACAGCATTGAACGCATCCAGAGCTCGAAGCAGCGCGACGGGAGGCCGAAGCGTTCGCGGACGGCGATGAGCGCGTTCGGCGCTTCCCGACGGGGAGGATCGGCCGGTTCGAGGAGACTTTGTATTTTTTCCTGCAATTGCGTCCTTTCTTCCTCGCCGATGGGAGATCCCTCCTTTTTACGGTCGTCGACGATGTCGTCGACCACGCGCATGGCCTTGTAGATCGTTCGAAAGGCCTCCTGCCGATCGGCCTCCCAAAAAGTGGCAGCGGTCTCGAGGATGGACTTGCGGACAGATGCCTCTTTCATGCCGATCCTCCTCAGGCCGCGAAATCATCGCCGAGGCGGGCCGAAGTCAGCATTGCACCGATCAAGACCATGGGAACGCCGCTGCCCGGCAGGGTCGAACCGCCGCAAAAGTAGAGATTCTTGAATCGCGCATGGTGATTCGCCGGCCTGAACCAGCCGATCTGGAACATGTCATGGGCGAGACTCCCGAAAACGCTGCCCCTTTCGAGGTTGAGCCTGTCCTTCCAGGTTTTCGGACTGTAACAGACCTCGAGATCGACGAGACTGTCCACGTCGCTGCCCGTGGCCCGCGAAAGGCGGCCCATCACATAGGCCCGTGCCTTTTCTCGAATGCCATCATAATTAGGTTCGAAGGCGGGATCGAGGTTGGCGACGGGCACCGCCACCATCAGGCTGTCCCTGCCCGCCGGCGCGGCCGAGGGGTCATGGCGAGTGGGGGCGTTGATGTAGAAATGGTACTCCTCCGGCACGGATCGGGGATTCGACAAGGCACCGAATCCCGCGCCGTAGTCCTTCGAAAAATAGACAGAATGCTGCGTTTCGAGGCCATCGAGCCTGCGCGAAAGCCCGAGATAGAAGGTCATCGCCGAGCAGGAATACTTCTTGCTCGCCAGCCTCGCGCTGGTCCCGTCATCGGGCAGTAGGGAACGATACACATAGGGAAGATCGGCGTTCGCGACAATCGCGTCGGCCTCATGCCTCTCATCCTCGTTTACGATGACGGCCCCGGCCCGCCCGCCGCCGGTTTCGATTCGTGTGACCGGGCTGTCGAGATGGAATTTCACGCCAGCCTTGCGTGCCAATGCGACAAGAGCCGCGGACAGAGCTCCCATTCCGCCTATCGGACACCAGAGCCCGTTGACGATTTCCATGAAGGGGAAAAGCGAGAAGAGGGCGGGAGCCGCGAAGGGGGACATGCCGACATAGACATCCTGGTAGGTGAAGGCGGCCCGGAGGCGCTCGTCCTTGAAGGAGCGCGCGACAAGGGCATAGTGCTTCTGAAAAGCCCTCAGTTTGAGGAGTGCCAGGAGATTCGCCGGATTGATGAAATCGCCCATCCGGTCGAAATCCTTCCTGATGAAACGGGGAATGGCGTCACGATAGGCCTCGTAGCCGAAGGAAAGGTGGCGGAGGAAGGAGCCAAAGGCGCCTTCTTCAAAGCCATCGAGCTGCCTTCGCATCAGTTCGAGATTGGAGCTCAGATCCAGGCGAGTCCCGTCCGCGAAGTCGAGGCTGCAGGTCGGGTCGATTCTGATCACCTTGAGGTGATCCTCGAGCCGCTCCCCCATCGAGGCGAAAAAATCGGCAAAGACCTCGGGCATCAGGAACATGGTCGCGCCGCTGTCGAAGCGATGACCCTTGATTTCCAGCGAATCGCAGCGCCCGCCGAGGGATCCCGTCTTTTCGAAAACCTCCACCT
>JAJXVS010000051.1 GCA_021782015.1 bacterium
CGCCATCCTCGTGGCCCTCCTCGCCACCTCCCGCACCCTCGACATCAGCTTCGTGAATACCTTTTCCGACAACCTCGTGGCCACCCTGCCGAGCGCCCTCGCGGCCATTATCGTGATAATTGTCGGAATCATGGTCGTGAGCTTTCTGGCCAATGTCGTCGAAACCATCGCGCGAAACGCCGGCTGGACCGGGGCCCGCCTCGTTTCGCGCGTCGTCCGCTATTTCGGCGTGACCATAGTCCTTCTCCTCGCCTTCGATCAGCTCGGCCTGGGCAAGAGCATCATCGGCTGGCTCCTCGTGATCGCCTTCTCCGCCCTTTCCCTCGGCCTCGCCCTGGCCTTCGGTCTTGGGGGACAGACCCTCGCGAAGGAAGCCCTTGAGACCATGGTGAGGAATATTCGCGAGCGGGATCGGGGAGGCCACGGGAGCGATCTGGAAGGCTAATGCCCGTAGGCCAGGCTCTCTTCCGAAAAGGGAAGGTCTCGCGCCTCGAGGGTGGGCGAGGGGCTTCTCGCCTCCTTTCTTCCATTAGATGCGTCCGATCGAATGCATCCGATCGATTCATCCTCCCGCCGTGCCCATGAGCGCCGGCCTCGGAGTGTCCCTCATGGCTTCCTTCCAGCGAACAGGTTGTCCGGGGCTGCGATTGAGGCTACGATACTTTTCGTATGGAACTCAGGCATCTGCGCTATTTTTCCGCGGTCGCGGAACAACTCAGTTTTGTGAGAGCCGCGGATGCCCTGCACATCACCCAGCCTCCCTTAAGTCGGCAGATCCAGGAACTCGAGCAGGAAATCGGCACCGCCCTTTTCTTGCGCGAGGGCAAGAGGGTCGCCCTCACGCCGGCCGGCGAATCCTTTCTCGCAGATGTGAAGGCCCTGATGGCCTCCCTCGAAATGGCCCTGGCCAAGACCCGGAGGATCGGACAATGCGGAACGGGACCTCTTCGCATAGCTGCGGTCAATTACCTCATAGGAAAGCTGGTCCCCGAATTCATCGGCGAGCTCCAGAAACTCTATCCCGAGGCGAGGGTGGAAATCGAAGCCTTGCCGACCGAAGCCCAGGCTGACGCCCTCCGGGCCGGGCGTCTCGATTTCGGTTTCGTCCGCGACTGGGTTCATTCTGAGGGCCTCGTTTACGAGCCGCTCGGCGAGGAGAAGCTGGCTCTTTGCTATCAAAGGGGGATTTATGAGGGCAAGAATGTCGACGCCTGCCTTGCCCAACTGCAGGGCCTTCCCTTTATAGCCCTCAATCCGGCCTATTCGCCGGGCCTGGCCGGGCGGGTACACGACCTCCTTTCCGCGCATGGAGTCGAACCCCGTGCCGCCTATGAGTGCAGCGATGCCGATACCTTGTTGAATCTGGTGTCGAGCGGGGTGGGGTGGGCGGTTTTTCTCCTTGCCTATCTCGAGGGAGGCCAGTATTCATTGTCATATTGCGCCTTCGCCGAATCTATATCCTTTGGGCTCATCCATCGTCCCGGACCCTTCGATGGGGAGGCCCTGGCATTTCGGGATATCGTGAGGGCGAAATATGGCTGTTCCAAGGTCGGAGAATGATGTTTTTCTTCGATTAATACCGAGCAGGTATACATCATTACCGATATAATATTGGACGTTGCGTTTTCAAATGCATAATCTCAAGCCATGTTGCAAGGGAGGTTCTGTACGATGCGACGAACTCTCGGTTTTTCCGCAGTAGTCCTGCTCGCGGCCCTCGTTACGGCGGGCTGCGCTACCAAGCCACCGCCTGCCGCTCCCAAGGACGCGGAGCCCAGCACTATCAAGGCTCAGGCTTCCGGTTTCGAGCCCGGTGCGGACCCTCAATTCGCGAAGATGAATTTCGCCCTTCAATTCGGGTCAAAAGACTCGGTTAAAACATGGGCCGTCGCCATCGCGGGCGCCCAGGGCACTGTCTTTACGATGAATGGTGAAGGTGGCAGTCTGCCCGCTTCCATCTCTTGGGATGGCAAGGCCAGTGATGGTTCATCCGCCCCCGAAGGCAGCTACACGGCGAGCCTCGATGTGCAGTATGGCGGCAACCTGAATCCATCTTCGGCCAAGAGCGATTCCTTCGTCCTTGTCCGCACGCCTCCGAGCGCCACGTGGAGTCCCAATCCGGCAACGATTGCCCAGGCCCCCGATGGCACATTGGGCCAGGCCGAAATTTCCGTAGCGATCAAGCCGGGCCTCGCCAAGGTTACCGGATGGTCGATCGAGGTGACGGATCCTTCCGGAGCTCATTTCGCCACGATCAAAGGCTCTTCCGGTTCGGCCACGATCACGTGGAATGGAGCAGGAGACTCGGGCGCCTTCATCAAGACTGGCGGCGATTATCCGGCCACCCTGACCGTCGTGGACGAGTTTGGCGGCAAGGGCCAGGCCCCGGGCGCCTTCAATGTTCTCCAGTCGACCGGCGCTCCCAACGCCTATATCCAGGCGAGCGGCCATGGATTCTCGCCCAATGCGAGCACCAAAAAGCCGACCATCGATCTCGTCGCGACGGTGCCCGATCCTGCTGATGTTGTTACGTGGGAAATAGATGTCGTCAGCGAGTCGCTCGGAATCGTCCGCAGCTGGACGGGCGATACCACGAACCTCCCCGATTCCGAAACCTGGGATGGCAAGACCAATGCCGGCGAAGCGGCTCCTCAGGGCGTGTACACGCCCCAGCTCAAGCTCACCTATGGCAAACTCTTCCAGGAACAGGACAAGGTTGGTCAGAACTTCTCCCTGGCCCTCGACGCCCCTTCGGGCAGTGTCGATGTCGTTCCCCAGGATCCGGCCTTGGCTGAAATCACTCCTGCCCGGCCCCTGTCCTTCGAGGTAAAGGCCACCTCCGCCTATGCCTTCATCGCCAAGTACACGATGGACGTCGTCGGCCCGGATGGGGTTCCTCTCAAGACCTTCTCGGCCAATTGGCCCAACAACAAGGTCGAATGGGCCGGCACGGGACCCGATGGCGCCATGGTTCTCAAGGCTGGCACCCACTATCAGGCAATCGCCAAGGTGGAAGACGAGTACGGCAATGTCGGCGTCCTCCGGGGCTATTTCATCACCGATCCCGAGAACACGGGCATTCCTGTCACTATCCAGCCCGCATGGGCCGGTTTCGCCCCCAAGGGTGATGGAACCCGCCTCACCATGGACTTCGCGCTTACCGCCAGCAAACCCGACGCGGTACAGAGCTGGAAAGTGGAGATCCTCGATAACGGCGGCACCGCGGTAAAGACCTTTACCGGCAACGCACCCCTTCCTTCGGAGCTGTCGTGGGACGGTACGAACGACGCCGGTGTCATGGCAGCCGAGGGCACCTATAATGGCCGACTCACGGTCGATTTCGGTTCCCAGAATCCCGCCGGAAGTCAGATGTCTGATCCCTTTGTCCTCGATCTGAGCAAGCCCGCCGTCACGGTCAAGTTGTCGAGCGATACGATGTCGCAGGACGATAGCGGCAAGATCGCCAAGGTTTCCATCGATGTGCAGGCGACCTCTCCGCTGGCCAAACTTTCGGACTGGAGCCTCGAGGTCACCGATCCCGATGGCAACGTCTTTACCTCCCAGAAGGGCGCCTGGCCCGCCACGAACCTGAGTTGGGACGGAACCAATGCCAATGGCGATCTGGCCCTTTCCGCCACCGATTACAACATCGATGTCAAGGTTCGCGACGTCTTCGGCAATGTGGGTGAAGCCCTCGCCAAGATCGGGACCGACATCTTTGTGCAAAAGACAGCCGAGGGCTATCGCATCAACGTGTGGGGCATCGTCTTCAAGCCCTATACGGCTGATTACCATGATGTGCCCGCCGATCGCGCCAAGAAGAACCTCGAGACCCTCGACCTTCTGGCCAAGGCCTTCAACAAGTTCCCGAATTACAAGATTCTGCTCGGCGGTCACGCCGTCATGATCAACTGGGCCTATCCGGAATTGGGTGCCGCCGAACAGCGCGTCATTCTGATTCCCCTTTCGGAGTCCCGAGCCCAGGCGATCGCCGATGCCCTCGTGAAGCGAGGAGTGGGCCAGGATCGCCTGCTCACCAAGGGCTATGGCGCCCTTGACCCGATCGTGCCGGACAGCGACCTCGCCAATCGCTGGAAGAACCGGCGAGTCGAGTTCCTCCTGGTCAAGTAACCACGTTTTGCGGCCCGCCATATGGCGGGTCGCGACTCCCCGGTCACTCTCCGCCGGGATTTCCGCGGACCGTCCACTCCCTCCTTGGACGGTCCGCATCTTTATATATAGCAACTAAAATATCTATATTCTCATATTGCCATTTCAGCAATTTTATACTAGAATCCGCCGTCAATCGCCGAAATTTCAGCTCTCGTCCCGGCCCCCGCGCCACCATGACAGGTCCTCACCATGCGCAATGACGAGTGCGGTCCATGAGGCAATTGTCCGTCCGTCGGGATGGTCACCATACAAAGGAGAGGGTGATGGCAAAGCAATTCGGAACTCTCTTTCTCTTCCTCGCGGGAGGCTTCGTCCTCTCCCTTGTCATCGTTTTCGTAAACTGGCTGTTGCGACCAAGAAATCCAAATGTCGCCAAGTCGCGGACCTATGAGTGCGGTCTTGAGACGGAGGGGCCGACCTGGGTCCAGTTCAAGATCAGTTATTATCTCTATGCGCTGATCTTCGTCGTCTTCGACGTAGAGGTCGTCTTTCTCTATCCCTGGGCGGCCGCCTTCAAGAGCGCCGGCCTTTTGCCCTTCGTCGAGATGGCGATCTTCATCGGCGTTCTCGCCCTCGGAATCTGGTTCGCGTGGAAGAAGGGAGCCTTTGAATGGAACTGACCGACACGGGCGTGGGACTGCCCGCCCATGGCCAATCCGAGCCCAGCACCCTCATCAAGGGGAAGGTGCATGACGGCATCGAGTCCATCCTGGATTTCTGCCGTGGCAATTCACTGTGGCCGGTCACCTTCGGCCTCGCCTGCTGCGCGATCGAGATGATGACGGCGGGGAGCGCCCGCTACGACCTGTCGCGCTTCGGCTTCGAGGTATTCAGGCCTTCGCCGCGCCAAGCCGACCTGATGATCGTCGCGGGCACGGTCACGGACAAGATGGCCCCCCTCCTAAAGACCATCTACGACCAGATGCCCGAACCCAAGTACGTGCTCGCGATGGGCGGCTGCGCCGTATGCGGCGGCCCCTTCGCCGACTCCTACTCCGTCGTGCAGGGGGTCGATACCATCGTTCCGGTGGATGTCTACGTGCCTGGCTGCCCGCCTCGCCCCGAGGCCCTGATTGACGGCATCCTCAAGGTTCGCGCCATGCTGCGCGACCGCAAGCTCAAGGAGCGGCCCTTCAATGCGTGACATCACCATCATCGCCGCGGCGATTCCGGCCGCTGAGGTCAAGGACGGACTGCTCGTCGTTCCGGCCAAAGAAATCGAAGGGGCCCTCGACGGCTTGAAAAGGCTGGGCGGCTTCATGCTCTTCGACATTTCCGCCGTGGACAGGCCGACCGGGTCGCCCGCACCGCAGCCCGCGGCCAGCACGCCGGGCGCCGCCCCTGGGGCGCTTGCGGCCGCGGCCAGCGCGCCGGCATCCGCGGTGCCCGGCGCCGCGCCCGCCCAGTCTTCGGCCCCCGCACAACCTTGTTTCGAACTCAGTTACCGGTTCATGGACATGAGGGAGAAGGCCAAGGATGTCCTGACCCTTCGCGTCATCATCGACCGCGATCATCCCGTCGTGCCGAGCGTCGCGAGGCTCTGGCCCGCGGCCGACGTGCTTGAGCGCGAGGTCTGGGATCTGATGGGCATCGAGTTCAGCGGCCGGCTCAAACAGGAACGCATCCTGCTAAAGAGCGATTTCGTCGGCCATCCCCTGCGCAAAGATTTCGTGGCGCCGAAACGCGAGCGCTTTCCCTCTCCCTCCTGGGACAGGAAGGCCGCCGAGGGAGGTTTGTGATGAGCGATTTCATCACCGAAGCTGACGGCCTGGAGACTCAGGAGTTCATCCTCAATCTCGGACCCCAGCACCCCTCGACCCATGGAGTCTACCGGGCCCGCCTCATCATGGACGGAGAAACCGTGATCTCGGCCGAAAACAAGGTCGGGTACCTTCATCGCGGCATCGAAAAGCTCGCCGAAGGCATTACCTACGCGCAGTTCACCCCCTACACGACGCGCTTCGACTACGTGGCAGGGGCCCTTCAGCCCTGGGCCTGGTGCCTCGCCCTCGAAAAGCTCGGCAACATCGTCGTTCCCGAGCGGGCCGAGTATCTTCGCGTCATCGTCGGAGAGCTCCAGCGCATCGCGAGCCACCTCGTCATGCTCGGCTCGATAGTCCTCGACTTCAGCGCGATCACTCCCTGGACCTATGTCTTCAACGCCCGCGAGGATATCAGCGATCTTCTCGAGGCCGTCTCGGGCTCGAGGCTCCTCGTCAACTACTTCGTGAATGGCGGCGTCAATGCCGACCTTCCCGAAGGCTGGATTCCCAAGGTCGAAAAAGCCCTCGATTCCATGCTCAAGCGCCTCGACGACTTTGACCGGATGGTCTCGGGCAACGAGATCTTCGTCGGCCGCACGAAGGGCATCGCCGTGGTCAGCGCCGAGGAAGCCATCGAATACGGCATCACCGGCGCGAGCCTCCGCGCCTCGGGCCTCACCTTCGATCTTCGCAAGGATTCGCCCTACTCCATCTACGACCGCCTCGATTTCGAGGTGCAGTCCATGCCTGCCGGCGACAGCTTCGACCGCTACTACGTGCGTCTCCTCGAAATCCGGGAGAGCGCCAAAATGGTCAGGCAGGCCCTCAAGCAGCTGCCCGCCGGCGATATCCGCGCGAAGGTGGCCAAGGTCTGGAGGCCGGCGCCCGGGGAGGCCTACGCGGCGATCGAGGCGGCCCGCGGCATCATGGGCTACCAGGTCGTCTCGGACGGGACGGTGAAGCCTTACAGGGTGCACATGCGCTCCCCTTCGTTCTGCAACATCGGAATAATCCCGGCGAAGGCCCCCGGCCTCACGCTCCAGGATTTCATCGCCTTCATCGCCTCGCTGGACTTCGTCCTCGGCGACATCGACCGGTAGGAGGGCGGAGAACATGGTCGGGTTTCTGACAACTATCTTTAATTGGGCGCAAGGCATCCTCGGGCTTCCCGCGACATCGCTGGCCGACGCCCTGCCCTGGTGGGACATTCTCTGGGCCTTCATCTACTTCGTGGGCGCGGTCATCCTCCTCATCATCAACGTCATCATGCTGATTTGGATCGAGCGCCGCGCCGCGGGTTTCTTCCAGGAGCGCGTGGGCCCCAACCGCGTCGGTCCCCTGGGCCTCCTCCAGACGGTCAACGACACCATCAAGCTCCTCGGCAAGGAATGGATCATGCCGGCGGCGGCGGATAAGCTCATCTATCTCATCGCGCCCCTCCTCATCGTGACCATATCGGTCACGATGTACGGCCTCCTCCCCTACGGCCCCGGGATCACGCCGGTGACGCTCAACGTCGGCATCCTCTTCTTCCTCGCCATCTCGTCGGTCAACACGCTGTCCGTCCTCATGGCCGGCTGGGGTTCCAACAACAAGTATTCCCTCCTCGGCGGCATGCGCACCGTCGCCCAGATCATCAGTTATGAGATTCCGATGGCCCTCTCGATCATCGGTATTGTCATGATTACCGGCTCGCTGGACCTCGGCACGATCGCCAGCTCGCAGGCGCATGTGTGGAACGTCTTCATCCAGCCTGTCGCCTTCGTGATCTTCGTGATTTCGGCCCTCGCCGAGCTCACGAAATCGCCCTTCGACATGACGGAAGCCGAGCAGGAATTCGTCGCCGGCTACCACACCGAGTATTCGGGCATTCGCTTCACGCTCTTCTTCATGGGCGAGTACGCGAATCTCTTCTCGATGTCGGCCCTCGGCGTCGTGCTGTTCTTCGGGGGCGCGAACGGGCCCTTCCTGCCGCCCTGGGTCTGGTTCATCGGAAAGACCTATGTGTTCATTCTTTTCATGCTCTGGATCCGCTGGACCTTCCTCCGCATCCGCGTCGACAAGATGATGAAGTTCAATTGGAAGGTTCTCATACCGATTTCCCTGGCCAACCTCCTCCTCACGGGGGTCGGCATCAAGATCTGGCAGGCCGCCACCGGCGCCATCAAGTGGTAATGAAATGTACGGATTAGGATTGCTGAAGGGCCTGGGCGTTTCTCTAAAACGTTTCTGGATGCCCAAGATCACGCAAAAATACCCCGAGGTCCAGCCTGACCTGCCGCAGCGGAGCAAGGGTTCCTTCAAGTATGACAAGGATACCTGCACCTCCTGCGAGCTTTGCTCGATGGCCTGCCCCAACGGGGTCATCAAGGTCGAGTGGCACAAGGACGAATCCGGCAAGAAGCGCCTCGACCGCTACCGGATGAATCTCGGCCATTGCCTCTTCTGCGGACTTTGCGTCGAGGCCTGCCCGACGACCCCGAAGTCGATCGACTTCAAGACCGACTTCGCCCTCGGATGCTGGCGCAAAGAAGACATCTACCGCATCTGGACGAAGAGCTATCCGGCGGCCGAGGCCGTCGCCCCGGTCATGGCTCCCGCCGCGACGGGCTCTCCAGCCGCCGCCGGTTCCGCTGGCGGCGCTTCCGGTTCCACTGGCGTCGCCAGCGGCGCCCCCGAAGGAGGCAACTGACATGCTCGGCGTCATTTTCTTCTATGTCTTCGCCGCCGCCGTCGTCGTGGGCGCCTTCGCGATGGTCTTCACCAAGAATCTCGTGCACGCCGCCCTCTTCATGGCCGGCACCTTCCTGATGATCGCCTTCCTCTACATCCTCATGGGGGCCGATTACGTCGGCGCCGTGCAGATCCTCGTCTACGTGGGCGCCATCTCCATCCTCTTCGTATTCGGCATAATGCTGACGAAGCGCGACCGGATAGAGGATTCCAACCGCTTCAACCGCTACGGCCCCGCGGCCACCGTCGTGGCTATCCTCCTCTTCGCGAGCATCGTCATCACCACCCTCGGCGCGGCGATCCGCAATGCACCGGCTCCCACCGGCGACTCGACCATCCAGACCATCGCGAACATCTTCCTGTCGGACTACGTCCTCGCTTTCGAGTTCGCCGGCATCCTCCTTCTCTCGGCCCTCGTCGGGGCCATCGTCATCGGGCAGGGGCAGCTCAAGCGCACCACGAAGTTGCGGCCCGCGGCCGGCGGCGGTGTTCAAGGCGGCGGCGGTGCCTTAGGCGGCGGCGCGGGCGTTGGTCTCGGACAATCCACCAAGGGAGGCGACAAATGATCGGCCTCGCGCACTACCTCGTCCTCGCCGCAATCCTCTTTTGCGTCGGTCTTCTCGGCGCGATCGCCAAAAAGAACGCCATCGCGGTTTTCATGGGCGTGGAGCTGATGCTCAATTCCGTGAATCTCAACCTCGTCGCCTTCAACCGCTTTCTTCATCCCGAGTTCCTCGGAGGCCAGGCCTTCGCGATCTTCGTGATCGTCGTCGCCGCCGCCGAGGTTTCGGTGGGCCTGGCCATCATCCTCGCGCTCTATCGCCGCAAGGCGAACACGAGTGTCGACGATATCGACCTCCTCAAGTGGTGAGCGGAAAGGCAAGGCAGGAAATCACATGATCACACTCGCCATACTACTGACAATCGCGCCCATCGCGGCCTATGTCCTCATAGTTGCCTTCGCCCAACGGTGGAAGGCGCTCTCCGCCGGCATCGCCATCGTCGCCACGGGCGGCTCCCTCGTCATTTCGCTCTATCTCTTGATCGCGATGATCGGCAACCCGACACCCGTGCATGACGCGATGCAATGGCTCCGCATCCCGCACATCGGGGGCTTCCGAGGCCTGGAGATCGTCGCCGGCGTTCTGGTGGATCCCCTGTCCGCCCTCATGGCCACCATCGTGTCGCTCGTGGCCTTCCTTGTGATGGTCTACTCGGTGGGTTACATGAAGGGCGACGAAGGCTTTTCGCGCTACTTCGCCTATCTTTCCCTCTTCACCTTCTCGATGCTCGGCCTCGTGGTCTCCGACAACTACTTCATGACCTTCGTGTTTTGGGAATTGGTCGGACTTTCCTCCTACCTCCTCATCGGTTTCTGGAGGCTCAAGGACGCGCCGGCCGAGGCGAGCAAAAAGGCCTTCGTCACCAATCGCTGGGGCGACTTCGGCTTCATGGTCGGCATCATTCTTCTATTTCTTACCTTCGGTACCTTCGACTACACCGCCCTCGCCGCGATGATTCCGCTGTACCAGCACCTCGGCTTTTTGGCCCTCATCGCCGTGCTTGTGTTCACCGGCCCCATGGGCAAGTCGGCCCAGTTCCCCTTCCATGTCTGGCTACCCGACGCGATGGAGGGCCCGACGCCCGTCTCCGCCCTCATCCACGCGGCCACGATGGTCGCCGCCGGCGTCTACCTTGTGGCTCGCGCCTTCGTTCTCTTCCACGCCGTGCCGAACGTGATGGAACTCATCGCCTGGATCGGCGGCTTCACCGCCATCTTCGCGGCCCTCATCGCCCTCGTGCAGAAGGACATCAAGCGGATCCTCGCCTACTCGACCCTTTCGCAGCTCGGTTACATGTTCCTGGCCCTCGGTTCGGGTTCGATGAGCGCCGGCATGTTCCATCTGACCACCCACGCATTCTTCAAGGCCCTCCTCTTCCTCGGGGCCGGTTCGGTGATCCACGCGCTCGAGCAACAGGATATCTTCAAGATGTGCGGACTCGCGAAAAAGATGCCCATAACTACCTGGACTTTCGTCATCGGCTCCCTCTCGCTCGGCGGCCTCTTCCCGCTGGCGGGCTTCTGGAGCAAGGACGAGATCCTGCTCACCGCCCTCAAGAATGGCCAGGTGGCCCTGTACTGGATCGGCGTGATCACGGCCTTCCTCACGGCCTTCTACATGTTCCGCCTCATCTTCACCGCCTTCTTCGGGAAGGAGGCGGAGGTCCACGGCGAACATGCCCACCACGCCCATGAAAGCCCCGCCTCGATGACCGCGCCCCTCATCGTCCTCGCCGTCCTTTCCGTGATCGGCGGCCTCGTCGGCTCGCCCTGGTGGACGCAGTGGTTCGGGGGTTCCTTCGGCACCTTCATCTATTTCGGCGAACCCGAACCCGCCCACATCGATCTGGCTGTCGCCATTCCCGCGACGATCGTGGCCCTGCTTGGCATAGGCCTCGCGTGGGTAATCTATGGGGCCAAGCTCATCAAACACGAATGGCTCGCCGAGAGACTCCGCCCCCTCCATACCCTCCTCGAACATAAGTTCTATGTCGATGAATTCTACGCCTTCGTGTTCAAGTGGGTGATGCTTCTCCTGGGCCGGATCCTCGATTGGATCGACCACCGGGTGATCGATGGGGCCTTCGACGGCCTTGGTTCCGCCACGAGGGCTGGGGGCGGAAAGCTGCGCCTCATCCAGTCGGGAAAGCTCCAATCGTACGCATTGGTTATTTTCGGTGCCGTCGCCCTCGTCGTGATCCTGCTTTCGACCAACCTGATCGGAGGCTTCGTCAAATGAACGCACTTCATCTACTTCCCGGTATCATCCTCGCCCCCTTCGCCGCGGCCCTGATCATGCTTTTCGTGCCCTCGACGGCGAGGAACCTGATTCGGGGCCTGGCCCTCGCCGCCGCGTCCTGCTCGCTGGCCCTGGCCGGCCTCGCGATGTTCCTCTACGACAACTCGACCAAGGGTCTCCAGTTCGTCGAGCACATCGGCTGGCTCAAGTCCTACGGCATCAGCCTCGACCTGGGCGTCGACGGGCTCTCCCTTCCCCTTGTCCTCCTTACCGCGATCATATTCTTCGCCGGTGTTTTCGTGTCGTGGAAGCTTGAAAACAGGACGAAGGAATTCTTCGTCTACACCCTCCTCCTCGTGGGAGGGGTGTTCGGCGTCTTCATGTCGACGGACCTCCTCGTGCTCTTCATGTTCATCGAAATCGCGGTCATCCCGAAGTACGTTCTCATCCTCGTGTGGGGCTCGACCCGCAAAGACTACGCCGCGATGAAGTACACCCTGTACCTCCTTTCCGGTTCGGCCCTGGCCTTCGTCGGCCTCTTCGCGATCTACGCTTACGCCCAGAATCCGCAGCTCGGTCTCGGCTATGGCACCTTCGCCCTTTCGGATCTCGGTCGCATCAACTTCGATCCGCAGTTCCAGAAATGGGCCTTCCTTGTATTGCTCGTCGGCTTCGGTGTCCTCGTACCGATCTTCCCCTTGCACCGCTGGACTCCCGACGGCCACTCGGCGGCGCCCACCACGATCTCCATGCTCCTCGCGGGCGTCATCATGAAGCTCGGCGGCTATGCGATCATTCGCGTGGGCCTGGGCTTCTTTCCCGAGGGTGCCGCCTATTGGGCCCCGGTCGTCGCGATCCTCGCGACCATCAACGTCCTCTATATCGCCTTCGTCGCCCTCGTCCAGAAGGACATGAAGTTCGTCGTGGCCAACTCCTCGATCAGCCACATGGGCTTCGTCCTGTTGGGCATCGCCTCGATGAACGCGGTGTCGGTGAGCGGCGCCGCGGCGCAAATGTTCGCCCACGGCATCATGGCGGCCCTCTTCTTCGCCCTCGTCGGCCAGGTCTACGACAAGGCCCACACGAGGATGATCGCCGACTTCGGCGGGCTGGCGAAATACATGCCGAGGACCTCGGCCGCCTTCCTGGTCGTCGGCCTCGCGTCTTTGGGGCTTCCGGGTCTCTTCAATTTCGTCCCCGAGTTCTCGGTCTTCGTGGGCGGCATGCAACGCTTCCCGGTGCTCACTGCCGTCTCGATCTTCTCGGTGGTCGTGACCGCGATTTATGTGCTGTGGGTTTACCAGCGGGTGTTCTTCGGCCCGGCCAATCCGCGCTGGGAAGGCCTGGTCGACATGAAGGGCGTCGAGGTCGTGCCCGTCGTCCTTCTCGGCGGCATTCTTCTCGTCCTCGGCATCATGCCGGGCGGCTTCATGAATATCGTGAGCGGCGGCATCGCGCCGATCGTGCAGCGGCTCGCTTCCGTAAGCACGGGAGGGATCTTCTGATGGACTTCTCCACTCTCAACCTTGAAATCGGCGCCGCCGTCCTCGGTGTCCTCCTCCTCGCGTCGAGTCTCCTCCTGCCCGCCTCAAGGAAGGGGGGGACGGGCGTCATCGCGGCCGTTGGTTTCGGCGTCCTCTTCCTCATGTCCTTCATCATGCCCGGCGGCCATGGGCCCTTCTTCAAAGGTCAATACGTCAACGACGGCCAGGCCCTCCTTTTCAAGCAGATCTTCATACTTGGCGCATTCGCCGTTTCCTTGATGGCCCTTCGCTTCTCGAAGCGTTTCGAGGACATGCGCGGCGAGTTCTTCATACTTATGTCCTTTTCCCTCGTCGGGATGATGGGCATGGCGGGGGCGACGGATTTCCTCACCCTCTACATCGCCCTCGAGCTGATGTCCCTGCCCCTCGTGGTCCTCACCGCCTTCGAAAAGAGGGCCGAGCGCTCGACCGAGGCCGGCGTCAAGTACGTCCTCCTCTCGGCGATGTCATCCGCCATTCTCCTCTTCGGCCTCTCATTCCTTTACGGGGCCGCCGGCTCCTTCTCCTATCAGGACGTCGCCGCCTCTCTCGGCTCCTCCGGCCTGTCCGGCCTCGCGGTCTTCGGCGGCATCTTCGTGCTGGCTGGACTTTCCTTCAAGATCGCGGCGGTCCCCTTCCACATGTGGTCACCGGACATCTACGAAGGCGCACCGGCTCCGGTTACCGCCTTTCTCGCGGTGGCCTCGAAGGCAGCCGGTTTCGCGGCCCTGGTCCGCATCTTCCCCCTCGTCCTGGTTCCGATGGGCCCCGGCCTCTCGGTCCTCATCGTCCTCCTCGCGGCCCTGTCGATGATCGTCGGCAATCTTTCCGCCATACCCCAGACCAACATCAAGCGGCTCCTTGCCTATTCGAGCATCGCCCACGCCGGCTACATGCTTCTGGGAGTCTTTGTCGCGACGAAGGCCGGAACGGCGGCCGTCGTGTACTATCTGCTGGTCTATCTTGTCGCGAACGTCGGCGCCTTCACCGCGGTGACGGCCTGGTCGGACCTTTCCGGTTCGGACGAGATTTCCTCCTTCAAGGGCATGTGGAAACGCTCGCCCTTCCTCGGGGCGGTCTTCATCGTAAGCCTCCTTTCCCTCGCCGGGATCCCGCCGGCTGCCGGCTTCATCGGGAAGTTCTTCCTCCTGGTCGAGGTGGCGAAGCAGGGAAGCCTGTGGCTCGTGGCCCTCGCCATGGCCATGAGCGTAGTGTCCCTCTATTATTATGTCAGTGTTATCAAGGCCTTGGTATCCGATCCGCCCGAGGGCGAGGAGCCTGCGACGACGCGCATTTCCCCCCTCCTCCGGATCGTCCTTCTCGGTTCGGCGGCCGTCACCGTTCTTCTCGGAGTCTTGCCGGGACCGGTCATGTCCTTCATCAAGATCGCGATCGGCTGATTGCCGGTGTTCGCGGCACGCGGTGATCGGCGAGGGGCGAGCCCAGGCTTGCCCGGTCGCCGTTCGCCTTCGATCCTCGCGGTCGGCGCTCCATGCCCGATCGCGGGGAGACTTCGCTTGACGGGCCCATGGGCTCATGATAGCACTACAGGTCTTTAGTTTTCCTATCACGGTGGCCCATGAAACTCCAGGATGTTTTCAAGCCTGTCCAGCCCGAACTGAGGGATATGGAGCGCGAGCTTCGGTCGCTCGCGTCGGGCCTCTCCTTCAATTCGATCCGCCTCATCGTCGATCGGTTCTTCAAGACACCGGGCAAATATCTCAGGCCGGCCCTCTTGCTCCTCTCGGCGAAATCGGTGGGAGACTACGATGAGGAAGTCAGGTCCCGCCTGATCACCGCGGCGGCCGGCGTCGAGTTGATTCACAACGCCAGCCTGATGCACGACGACGTAATCGACGAGGACCTCGAACGACGCGGCCAGCCGACCGTGAATGCGGGTCATGGCAACCGCATCGCGATCCTCGCCGGCGACACCCTCTACTCCAAGGCCTTCGACATGATGATCGACGCCCTGCCCAAGGTCCTTCTCAAGGACATCGTCGCACTCAACATCGCGATGTGCTCGGCCGAGGTGGAGCAGGAGAAAAATCGAAACTCGAAGCGGGCCGTGACGAAGGACCTTTTTCTTAGGATCAACGAGGGGAAGACGGCCGTCTTCATGCGGGTTTCCTGCAAGATCGGCGCCAGCCTGGCTGGAGGCTCTCCGGAGATCGTCCACAAGCTGGAGTCCTTCGGTCTCGATTTCGGCATGGCGTTCCAGCTCTATGACGATCTTTCCGACAATGATGCGGCCTGCCCCGATCTGGATGTTCTCGCCGAAGCCCGCCGCTACGCCGCGGCCGCCCTCGCCGACCTCGAGGGCTTGCGCGAATCAACCGGCCTCATCGCGCTCAAGCAGCTCATCGAGCATCTCGTCGAAAAGGGCGGCAACTAAGGTCTCATAATAAGCAGAGGCCGGGCGATTTCCAGCCAGCACCAAAACACACACGAAAGAAAAAGCCCGGCCATGAGCCGGGCTTTCTTTTTCTGTCGAACATTCGGTCCGCCTTGGTTTCGCGCGGGCCTCTTGTCAATTCTGCGGTTTCGCCGCCTTGTCGATTATCGGGTGGGGCTTGTGGATCCAGATTTCCCAGAGCGGAAGAAGTATCATGAGGGCATAGGCGCCTCCAAGGAGGACGCCACCGAGAATGACGAAGGCGGCGGCTTCGGCGAAGAGTTTGGCGAAGTACCAGATCGCGACATCGATGGTGAAGGACGCGAAAGAATAGACGATGATGGCGCCCTTGAGCCTGTCGCTGAAGCGGGAGAATGAAAATATGATCGAAAGGCAGAACATGAGCGGCAGAAGGCCGTTGATATGGATGTGGCTGAGGGTGATGAGCCGGGGCCAGGAGACACCCTGATCGGATTCGAGGAGGGGCTCGAGACTCTTGTAACTGTCCGTGACGATGCCCGCCGTCGCGACATCCTTGGAATGGCAGGTATCACAATTGGTTGTAAAAACCTGCTGGACATTGGCGTAGTCGGCTTCTTTGTGTCCGGCTTTGATCCAGGTCAAGAGGGTCTTGCTGTCGTCGGGGGAGGATATGTACTGGTTCATGTTGCCGGTGATGGCCTTCTGCAGCTTCGAGGCTGAAGGGTCTCCGTGGAAGGCGAGCCTGATGTCGTCAACCGACAAGCCGGGCTTGCCGTCGACCGGCGCGTAGCTGAACCAGATGTTGACGACGCCCAGCAGGTAGCCGATGCCGCAGATGAGGAGGAATGTGGAAAGGGCAAACTTGAACGGCAGGGCCAACTGGTCGAGTCCCTTAGTAGGTTGCCATAGCATGGGATCTCCTTGGGTGGGGAAGGTGCTCGTTTGGAGCGTAACAGTTAACGAACTCTATAATTAAAAATTGAATCAGTCAAGAAGAAGCGAAAAGCCCCGCCGGATGGCGGGGCTTTGTAACTAGATGATAGCTTTCGGGATCTCAGTCGGCATGCGCCTCGTTCGAGTCGTTGTAGGCCGGTAGAAATCGATTGAAAATGCTAAACAACACGAAGGGGATGGCGAAAACGGTCAGTGCGCCGAACAACCCTTCTTTGTAGGTCTCGAGATCGGTCGGGATGATGGGCATTCTGTAGTGCATGAATCCGCTGAAGGTGAGGGAGAATGCCTGCCCGCCGATGACGACGTTATACCGCATCATCAGTACACCGAAGACTATGAGGAGCCCCGAAAGGGCCGCTCGCCGGACCGAGAGCTTCGGCAGGACGAGGAGAATCATCGGGAGGATCTCTCCGAGGCCGTATTGGAGGATGAACTCCTGCACAAAATCGTCCTTGTAGATGACGTTGCGGAGGGCATCCCAGGACTTGACCGCCGTATATCCCCTGAAGAGGAGGTCGAGAAGCTCCAGCGAGACGGCGAAGACGAGGAAGCCGAGGAGCCATTTCGCCGTCAGTCTGATCACATCCGGATCGGCCTGCAGCTTGTTGACCATCGTGTAGCCCTGCCTGCGCGCGGCCTTTCGCTTCTCGAGGGCCCTTCGCGCCGTCGTCGTGAGGGTATAGACCACGATGACCAGCGCAATGCCCGAAACGACCGCCGAGGCAATAAAGATGACCGGCATGAGCGGGGTCATCCAGAGGGCGTTGGCCTTGACCGAGCCGAAAATGAAACCGACGTAGCCGTGGAGGAAGAGGGCGACCGGAATGCCGATGCCGGCGGCGATCTTGGTGGCCTTTTCGTCGCGGTGAATCGCCTCCTCACTGATATCCATCGCCCCGAGGGTGAGGACCGTGTAGATGAAACCGGCGATGGCCTGGAAGAGGGACTTGCCCTTCATCGCGCGGTAGCGGATGGATTCGGTGACAAATCGCTTCCGGTAGAGGAGCCAGAGTTCGATCGCGACGATCGATGCGTAGGTAAAGAAGATGACGCCGAACGAGGCGATGGCCGAGGTGAAATGTGGCGTCATGAAGACATTGAGGGCCCGGAAGGGTTGCTGAAGGTGCAACAGCAGTGGGATGGGCGCGACGAAAAGGAGGGAGAAGGAAAACACGAGGGCGAACCTCGCGATGTCCTTCAGTTTCTTGACCCCGAAGACATGATAGAGGGAGGAAAGCACGAAGGCGCCGGCCACGAGACCCGTCATGAAAGGATAGAGGACGATCTGGAGGGCCCAATAGATATTCTCGTTCGGAAGGACGAAGAGTTCCTTCATCGTCCATATTTCACCATGGATGAGCATCAGTGGACCTCCTCGTCGAGACCGAGATAGTAAACCTGAGGATTGGTGCCGAACTCCGGCTTGAGCACGGCGACGCGTTGGGTGGTGATGATCTTCGTCACCGGATCGTTCGGATCCTTGAGATTGCAGATCTGGCGGGCACCGAAGGCGCAGGCTTCCACGCAGGCCGGTTTGAGACCCTGGGAAATCCTGTGATAACAGAAGGTGCATTTTTCTGCGGTGTGGTAGACGGGATGGAAGAAGCGCGCCCCGTAGGGACAGGCCATGACGCAGTACCCGCAGCCGATGCACCAGGTCCGGTCGACGAGGGTCACGCCGTCGGGGGTCTGATAGGTGGCACCGACGGGACAGGCCTGCACGCAGGCGGGATCCTGGCATTGGTTGCAGAGCTTGGGCACGAAAAAGCCCTTTTGGACATCGCCGATGGCGATAG
>JAJXVS010000320.1 GCA_021782015.1 bacterium
TCGAGCTCATCCTCAACACCATCAGTCATCCCGAGCACGGCGTCATCGACGACATGAGCACGATCAAGGCGGTCGGCCACCGCGTCGTCCACGGCGGCCCCAAATACGCCAGCTCGGTCCTCATCACCGACGACGCCATGGCGACCTTCCGCGAGATCAGCGACCTCGCGCCCCTGCACAACCCGGCCAATCTCATGGGCGTCGAGGCGGCGATGGCCGTCATGCCCGGCGTACCCCAATGCGCCGTGATGGACACGGCCTGGCACCAGACCATGCCGCCCATGGCCTACACCTACGCCGTGCCGCGTGAATGGTCGGAAAAGCACATGGTGCGCCGCTACGGCTTCCACGGCACCAGCTTCCTCTACAACACCAAACGGGCCGCCGTCCTCCTCGGCAAGAACCCCAACGACGTCAACCTCGTCATCTGCCACATCGGCAACGGGGCATCGGTGAACGCCGTCAAGAACGGCTGCTCCTTCGACACCTCCATGGGACTCACCCCCCTCGAAGGCCTCGTGATGGGCACCCGCTCGGGCGACATCGATCCCGGCATCGTCTTCCACATGATGCGTTCCCAGGGCATGAAGGCCTCCGAGGTCGAGAAGAAACTCAACAGGGAATCGGGCGTCCTGGGCATCACCGGCCGCTGGGCCGACCGCCGCGACATCGAAATGGCAGCCGAAAAAGGCGACGAGAACGCCAAACTCTGCCAGGAGATCGAAAGCTACCGCATCAAGAAGTACATCGGCTCCTACATGGCCGCCCTCGGCCGCCTCGACGCCATCGTCTTCACCGCCGGCGTCGGCGAGATGGGGCCGATGATCCGCCGCCTCGCCACCGACGGCCTCCAGGACTACGGCATCGAGATCGACACCATGAAGAACGAACTGGCCAAGTGCCGCAACGCCGAACTCGACATCACCTCCGTCCGCTCCAAGGTCAAGATCTTCGTCATCCCCACCGACGAGGAACTCGTGATCACCGAAGACTCTTACGCCCTCATGGCCGGCACCTACGATTTACATACTAACTACAACTACATTTTCCAGGACCGCGACTACGTCAACAAGTCCCGCGCCGAAGGCCTCGCCCGCGACCTCGAAAGAAAGCCCTACCTGAAGGAAATGATCGCCAAGGTCCCCTCGTGAAGACGCAGGATCTCGACACCTGGTTCCGCAGTCTCCTCGACCCCGATGCCCTGTCGGGTATCGACGACTCCCTCAACGGCATGCAGGTCGCCCGAGCCGGCGCCGAGGTGAGGAGGGTCGCCTTCGCCGTCGATGCCAGCCTCGAGGCCATCCGCCGCGCGGCCCAGGGTGGTGCCCAGCTCCTCTTCGTGCATCATGGCCTGTTCTGGGGCAAGGCGGTCAGGATCGAGGGTTTTATGCGCGACCGAGTCAAGCTTCTTCTCGATTCCGACCTCGCGCTTTGGGCCTGCCACCTTCCCCTCGACAGGCATCCGGAGGTTGGCAACAACGCCGTCCTCGCAAACATGCTGGGCCTGGTCGACCGCGAGCCCTTCGGCGCGTATCATGGCGTAAAGCTTGGCTTTTCGGGGCGTTTCGCCCAGCCAATCGACCTCCAGACGGCCCTCTCCCGCATTAACCCAGACGGGAGCCCGGCCACCTGCGTCATCCCCGCCGGACCCGAGGCCATTCGCACCGCGGCCGTCGTGTCCGGGGGCGCGGCCTTCGAGGTCAACGAGGCCATCGCCCGGGGCATCGACCTCTACATCACCGGCGAGGCGAGCCACTCGATCTATGCCGCCGTCGTCGAAAGTCGCACCAGCTTCGTGGCCGCCGGCCACTACCGCACCGAGGTCCATGGGGTCAAGGTCGTCGCCAAAAAGCTCGAGCGCGAGACGGGCCTCGAGACCTTCTTCGTGGACCTTCCCACCGGCCTCTGAGCTTCGCCCAGGGTGCTCCGCCCCGGCCCTTTCTCTGCCCCATGCCCTTCGGGTATAGTGTCGCCGCCCTCACAGTCCAGATCCAAGGATGCGACATGCCGAGTTCACGCAAATCCCTCGCCCCCTTCGTCATGAGCCTCGCCATCGTGGCCCTCGACCAGATCACGAAGGCCCTCATCGTCGCCCACATCCAACTCGGTACCATTGCCTGGACAGCCTTGGGCGATTTCTTCTGGCTCGTCCGCCAGCAGAACACGGGCGTGGCCTTTTCGATGGGCGACAGTCTCGGCCTGCAACTGCGCACCGCCCTCTTCATCGCCCTGCCCCTCATCCTGGTGGTAGGTCTTATCATTTATTACTTCCGTTCCGACGAACCGACCGGCCTTCAGCGCTGGCTTATTGCGGGCATCGTCGCCGGGGGCCTCGGCAACCTCATCGACCGGATCTTCAGGCCCTTGGGCGTCGTCGACTTCCTTTCCTTCAAATTCTACGGCCTCTTCGGCCTCGACCGCTGGCCCACCTTCAACGTGGCCGACATGAGCACCTTCTGCTCAGTGATCCTCCTCGCCATCACCCTCGTCTTCTCGAAGGACACGGGCATCGGCAAAAGAAAGGCGTGAAGTGTCGGGGCAGAGTGCGGTGGGCAGGAGGCGCGGGGCGAGCGGTCGCAAAGTCAAGCGGTCGCAAAGTCAAGCGGTCGCAAAGTCAAGCGGTCGGTCGTGGGCTCATATGAACATGTGTTCATATGAGCATGTGAGTGCAGGCGCGCGCGCTTGAAAAACCGGCCGCATTGCCTCGTGTGACTGCCCGGTCATGGGAGTATGTGTTTATATAAACATATGTTCATGCGATATAGTGTAGGCGTGCTTATGGGTTGCGCCTATCTAATTCGGGTTGCATTTGTTAGGGATAAGGAAGGTTGAGCATGGGAACAGATGAAAATTTCGCGAAACTCGGACTCAAGGTGCCCGAGCTCATTCTTCCCGCCCCGGGGACCGACCTCACCAAATGGGCCGTCGTGGCCTGCGATCAATATTCCTCCGAGCGCGAGTATTGGGAAAAAGCCGCCGCCGCTGTCGGCCCGGCTCCCTCCACCCTCAACCTCGTCTATCCGGAATGCTATCTGGAGGACGCGGACAAGAAGGAGCGCGTCGGCCGCATCCAGGCCACGATGCACGACTACCTCGCGCGGGGGATCCTTTCCTCGCGGGGGACGGGCCTTGTCCTCGTCGAGCGCTTCACGCCCTACGAAAAGGAGCCCCGCAAGGGCCTCGTCGCGGCAGTCGATCTTGAAAAGTACCAATACGGAAAGGATTCGAAGTCTCTCATCAGGCCGACCGAGGGCACGATCGTCGAGCGCCTTCCCCCCCGCATGGACATCCGCCGGGGCGCTCCGGTCGAGCTCCCCCACATCATGCTCCTCGTGGACGATCCTTCCCGCAGCGTGATCGAGCCCCTGTACGCGCGCCGCGAACGTCTGCCCAAGCTCTACGACTTCGACCTGATGCTGGGTTCGGGGCGGATCCGCGGTTGGCAGGTCAAGGACGAGGCCAGCCTTGCGGGCGTGGCCGCCGCCCTCGACAGATTGGCCGATCCCGAGGCCTTTCGCGCGAAGTATGGCAGCGACGATGTCCTATTGTTCGCCGTTGGCGACGGCAATCACTCGCTCGCCACGGCCAAGGCGATCTGGGAGGAGACGAAGGCGAAGTTGGCCCCAGGCGATCCCCTCCGCGAGAACCATCCCGCCCGCTTCGCCCTCGTCGAACTCGTCAACATCTACGACGAAGGCCTGCCCTTCCATCCGATCCACCGCGTCCTCTTCGGCGCCGGCATCCCCTTCATGCACGACGGCCTCACGAGGTGGCATGTCGCCCACGAGGGCGAGCGCCTGCCATCCCCCGCGGCGGTCTTCGCCC
>JAJXVS010000321.1 GCA_021782015.1 bacterium
CCTTGACGAGTCCGGCCGCGAAGGCGTTTCGCTCGGCGATGGTGGCCTTGGGATTCGCGTCGGCGAAGTTGGCGAGTTTGCCCGAGTCGATGAGTTTCTGAACCGCGGCGGTCTCGGCATCGGTCAGCTCGGGATCCTTGGAGACGATGTCGGGAGTGATGCCGGTCTTGTTGATGCTGCCTCCGCTCGGCGTGTAATAGCGCGAAACGGTAAGCTTGAAGCCGGTGCTGTTGTCGATGGGGTAGACGCGCTGGACGACGCCCTTGCCATAGGAGCGGTCGCCGATGAGGAGGGCGCGTTTCTGGTCCTTGAGGGCGCCGGACAGGATTTCGGAGGCCGAGGCCGACCCGTGGTCGATCAACACGATCATCGGCTTGTCCAGGGCCACGATGACGGAATTGTTCGCCTTTTCGACCGAGTCTTCCTGAGGAATTCTGCCGATGGTCGACACAATGGTGCCGCTCGGGATGAAAAAGTCGGCAATCTGGACCGCGGACTGAAGGAGGCCGCCCGGATTGGACCTGACGTCGAGAATGAGGGCGCGATAGCCGTCTTTATCGAAGCTATCGATGGCGTCCTTCACCCTGGTGACTGCCTGAGGGGTGAAGTCGATGATCCTGATGTAGCCGATATTGCCCTTGGGCGTGGGAATGATGCCCTTGCGCACTGCGGGGACCTCGATCACCGCGCGGGTCACGGCGATGTCCAGTTCGGCGCTCTTTCCACGCAGGATATGGAGGGTGACCTTCGTGCCGACGGTGCCCCGAATCTTGGCCATCGCGTCGTCGGCCGACATGGGCACCGTGCTCTGGCCGTCGATCTTCATGATGAGGTCGCCGGGCTTGAAGCCGGCTCGCCAGCCGGGAGTGTCCTCGATGGGAGATACGATCTCGATGTACCGCGGCGAATCGGCGGGGAAGCGCGGATCGGGAGCCTGTTTGGAAATGTAGAGCCCCACGCCGCCGAAGGAACCTTCGAGGGTGTCGTTGAGGCCGCCCATCAACTTGTCGTCGAGGAAGACGGAGTAGGGGTCGCCGAGCGAGTCGAACATGCCCTTCATCGCGCCCTGGTACAGGACCTTGGGATCGACCTTGTCGACATAGTTGCGCTGGATGAATTGCCACACCCCCTCGAGGGTCTGGAAATACTGGGCGCTGGATTGGGTCTGGTCGCCTGTCGTCTGGGTCGCCTGGGGCACCGCGGTGGAGACGGCCACGACGAGCAGCAGGGCCGCCGCCATCGCGCTCCACGCGAATCTTCCCTTCGACCTGATGCCTTCGTGCTGTTTCATCGACCTACTATCGGTAGGAGGAAGTGGCATGGTCAAGTGGAGAATGCGCCTTTGCGCGGGCTTCTCCCGGCCCGGCGGCCCGCCAGCCTCTCCTTGACTGCACTCGGACAGCCTTACTACACTGTTCCCTACATGAAACGCGGGCCCCTCTTCCTGGCCGCGGCCCTCTTCGAGGTCCTGCGGTTTTTTATTCTGATGATTTTCGCGGCAGCCCTCGGGCTCCTTTCCCCGCGTCCATTCATCCCTTCCTTCATTCGCTATATCGCGGTAGGGCAGCTCCTTTTCGTCGCAGCCCTCTTCTTCCTTTGGCTGGACGGCGAGCGGTATGCGGTCTACCGGCCCCTCGCTCTGACGGGCAAGGCGCTTTCGCTCGCCGCCTTCATCCCCCTCGCGCTCGGCCTGGCCGGGGCACTGGGCGGTGAAGGTTTTATTCCAGCGGGCGGGCAGGCGGCTGGCGCCGCCGTCCTCCTTCTCCTTGTCGATATCTTCGGCATCCTCGTCCTGGCGCTCTACCGGCGTCCGGCCCCGGCTACCACAGGCGGAGCGACAAGGGAGGGCGCGAGCTCCGCGGCCCAGCGCGGCCCCGACGACATCGAAAAGGTCGAGGGCCTACCCTAAGATGCGCATCGTCCCGATCGCGAGCGGCAAGGGGGGGGTCGGCAAGTCCCTCGTCGCGGCCAATCTCTCCATCGCGCTCGGGCAGGCCGGCAAGCGGGTCGTCCTCGCCGATCTCGACCTCGGCGCCTCCAATCTCCACGTCATCCTGGGCCTCCCCCCGCCGAAGACCGGAATTGGTACTTTCCTGTCGGGCTCGTCGGGCCCCTTCGATTCGGTGATCGTCGACACCGATTATCCCAATTTGCGCTTCGTGCCGGGCGACGCCGAACTGCCGGGGCTCGCCAACATCAAGCCTTCGCAGAAGAACATGCTCGTGAAGCGCCTCCTCTCGGTGGACGCGGACTACCTCGTGCTCGACCTGGGCGCGGGCACGGGTTCGAGCATCCTCGATTTCTTCCTCATGAGTTCCCAGGGCCTCGTGGTGACGACACCTGCCCTCACCGCCACCCTCAACGCCTACCTCTTTCTCAAGAACGCGGTGTTTCGACTCCTCTATGGCGCCTTCGGCACAAAGTCGAAGGCCACCGACTACCTCGAATCGCTGCGCCGCGACGGGGCCTCCCTGCAGAAGGCCTATGTGCCCGCCATCCTCGAAAAGGTGGCCGTCATCGATCCGGAGCGGCATCGCGTCGCGGTGGAGCGCCTCGCCCGGTTCAGGCCCCGACTCCTCCTCAACATGCTGGAAGATCCGAAGGACGCCGAAAAGGCCCAGAAAATCCGGCGCTCCTGTCAGGAATACCTCACGGTCAGGCTTGAGCACCTGGGCATTCTCTATCGGGACGATATGCAGAACATCGCGCTTTCGAGTCGCATCCCCATCATCAGATACAAGCCTCAATCGATACTCTCCCAGGCCATTTACCGCACCGCCGACAAACTCGTCTCGACGGAGGACGAGGTCGACGCGCCTCTTTCCCTGGCTGAACTCGAAGGCAGCTTCCAGACGGCGGAACTCGAGGCCGAAAGCGATTTCGGCGCCAAGCTGAGTTATGTCGAGGACCTCCTCAACTCGGGAGCCCTCACCACGGGCGACCTCGTCGAGACCGTAAAGAGCCAGCAGTTCGAAGTGGACAAGCTCCGAAGGGAAAATCAGTTTCTCAAGTTCAAGCTGGCGCGGGCAATAGGTCAGGGATTCGCGGGGTAGGGGCGATGGCTCAGGCGATCGCGAAGGGCAACGCGAGCCTTACTGTCGATGACCGCGCTCTCGAGGCGCGCCTCGTCTTCACGCCCTCGGCGGAGGGGGCCGACTGGAGCCCCGACAAGATCCTCAAGCTCACCCTCGACTCGAGGATTTCCGGCATGACGCCCAAGCGGGCCGAGGAGCTCGTCGGCAAGTTCTCACGGGCCAAAGGCCCGGTGACGGAGATCCTCGCCAAGGGGACCGAAAGTGAGGACGCGCGGCCCGAGGAGGCCGAATGGGCCGAGCTGCCCATCCCCCCCGAGGTGCGCGAGCTTGTCGATCGGGTCATCCAATCGGCCGAGGCCCCGGAACTCTGGAAAATCGTAACCAAGACGATCAAGACCGAAAAAAAAGTCACGCACAAGAGCTCCCTCCCCTTCCTTCCGCCCAAGGTCGAGATCGTTGCCGCCCAGGAGAAGGTCGAGTCGCGCGAGCGTTTCTGGCCCGATCCCGAGTTGCTCAAGGTCGGCATGGCGCGCAAGGGGGAGCGGGTCGGCATCCTCTCCTCAGCGAAGCCGGGCAAGCTCGGCAAGGATATCTTCGGCAAGCCCCTGCAGGCCGGCGGCGAGGCTTCGACCTTCGTGATCGGAAGGGGACTCAGTCGCAACAAGAATGAAGTGGTCGCCGAGGACGATGGCATCCTTCGTGCGGGCAGGCTCTGGGCCGAGATCCTGCCCTTCGCCTCGCATCGCTTCGAGGTGAAGCGGGCCGCCGATGGAACGAGTTAGATCG
>JAJXVS010000052.1 GCA_021782015.1 bacterium
GTTGGGCTGCCGCCGCTCGAGGGGCCAGTGAAGGGCCGTGGCCGTTACGCCGTTCGTCTCCAAAAAGCGCGCCGTGCCCTCCGAGGCGTAGAGCGCGCAGTCCATGTCGCGGAGGGCCCGGGCGCTCTCGAGGAACTCGACCTTGTCCGCGATGGGGCCGGTCGAGAGGAGGACCTTGCGCAGGGGCCTGCGATAGCCGACCGAGAGCATGGCCTTGAGGAAGGCGTCGTCGAGGCTCGTGCCGATGCAACCGACCTCGCCCGTGCTCGCCATCTCCACGCCGCTCACCGGGTCGGCCCCGTGGATGCGCGCGAAGCTGAACTGGGCGGCCTTCACGCCGACCCAGCCCAGGTCGAGGGCCGAGGATTCGACGCGTGCGACCTTCTCCCCGAGGAGGGCCCTCGTCGCGAGATCGATCATGTTGACGCGCGCCACCTTCGAGCAGAAGGGGAAGCTCCGGCTGGCGCGGAGGTTGAGCTCGATGACGCTCACCCTGTTGTCCTGGGCGAGGAACTGGATGTTGAAGGGGCCCGTGATGTCGAGGGCCGCGGCGAGGCTCGCCGCGATGTCGCGGGCCTTGCGCGCCGTCGCGAGGTAGATGCGCTGGGCCGGCAGGACGATGGTGGCGTCGCCCGAATGGATGCCCGCGTTCTCGACATGCTCGGTGAGGGTGTGGAATAGGATTTCCCCGCGCCTTGCGACGGCGTCGATCTCCACCTCCTTCGCCCCCTCGATGAATTTGGTGACGACCACCGGGTGCTCGGAGGAAAGGCCCTCGGCGAGGTCGAGGGCGCCCGCGAGACTCGCGTCGTCCCAGGCGACCTTCATGGCCGCGCCCGATAGGACATAACTGGGACGAACGAGGACGGGATAGCCGACCTCGCGGGCGAAAGCCGCGGCGTCGGCGCGCGTCGTGAGCTCGCTCCAGGCCGGCTGGCGAACTCCGAGTTCGTCGCAGAGGGCCGAGAACTTGTGGCGGTTTTCCGCCTTGTCGATGGACGAGGCGGGAGTTCCCAAGATCACGGTGCCGGCGGCGTCGAGGGCCAGGGCGAGGTTATTGGGGACCTGGCCGCCCATCGAAAGCACGAGGCCTTCGGGGCGCTCGAAATCGCGGATGTCGAGGACGCGTTCGAGGGAGAGTTCCTCGAAATAGAGGCGATCGCAGACGTCCCAGTCGGTGCTCACGGTCTCGGGGTTGCAGTTGACCATGATGGTGTGGCGGCCCGAGGCCCTGGCGGTCTGGACGGCGTTGACGCAACACCAATCGAACTCGACGCTCGAGCCGATACGATAGGGGCCCGAGCCCAGGACCATGACGCCGCGCCCCGAGGGCTGGACGTCGCCCCGGCCAGGCGTGCCGGACTCCCCGCCGCTTTGGACCAAGTGGTGGGTTCCGCCGAATCCGGCCACGCCGGATTCGGCACCGCCAGGGATGGCGATGCCGTCCCTGGCGAGGTCGGCATAGGTCATGTACAGATAATTGGTACGGGCGGGGAATTCCGCCGCGAGGGTGTCGATCTGGCGCACCGACGGTTTGATGCCGAAGCCTTCGCGCAGCGCGCGCAGGGCCGACTCGCTCATTCCGCACAGCTCTCCGATCCGGGCGTCGGAAAAGCCCGCGCGCTTGGCCTCCCGAAGGAGGGCGTCGTCGGGCTGGCCGCCACCAGCCGGGCCACCTGTCCCCGAGCCGCCTTCGGCCCCGATCCGGGCGAGGAGGCGTTCGATCTCCAGCACACCTGCCATTTTCGAGAGAAACCACGCATCGATCTTCGTAATTGCGTGTATCTTGTCGACGCTCATCCCCTCGGCGAGGGCCTTGTAGACGGAGAAGATGCGCCTGTCGGTGGGAGTCGTGAGGGCGGCGCGCAATGCGGCACCCGCGGGAACACCCGGGTCGGCGACGAGTCCGGGCACGCCCGTCTCGGTCATCCTGAGGGCCTTCTGCAGGGCTTCCTCGAAACTGCGGCCAATGGACATGACTTCGCCCACCGATTTCATCTCGCTGCCGATGGCACGGTCGGCCTCGGGGAACTTGCCGAGGTCCCAGCGCGGCACCTTGACCACGCAATAATCGAGGGCGGGCTCGAAGCAGGATTTCGTGGCGCCCGTCATGCGGTTTTCGATGTCGGACAGGGCCTGGCCCAGGCCGAGTTTCGCCGCCACGAAGGCCAGTGGAAATCCCGTCGCCTTGGACGCCAGGGCCGAGCTTCGCGACAGGCGGGCGTTCACCTCGATGACGCGATAGGCGTTGGAGTCAGGATCGAGGGCGAACTGGACGTTGCATTCGCCGACGATGCCGAGGCGGCGCACGAGACGGATCGAAACGGAACGCAACAATTGGTACTCGGCGTCGTTGAGGGTCTGCGAGGGGGCGACTACGATGCTCTCGCCCGTATGGATGCCGAGGGGGTCGAAGTTTTCCATGTTGCAGACGGTGACGCAGTTGTCGTAGGCGTCGCGCACCACCTCGTATTCGATCTCCTTCCATCCGCCGAGCCATTCCTCGACGAGGACCTGGGGGGCGACGGCGAGGGCTCGGGCGCAGCGCTTGCGCAGGCTCGCCTCGTCGCGACACCTGCCCGAGCCCGAACCTCCCAGGGCATAGGCGGCGCGGAGCATCACCGGAAAGCCGATGCGGCGGGCGGCCGCTACTGCGGCCTCGATGTCGGTGGCGGCCTCGCTCCGGGGCGTATCGATGCCGATTTCGCCCAGGGTGCGCGCGAAGAGTTCCCGGTCCTCGGTGAGTTCGATCGCCCGCACGGGCGTGCCCAGGACGCGGACGCCAAATTCTGCCAGGGTGCCGTCGCGGTCGAGGGCGATGCCACAATTGAGGGCGGTCTGTCCGCCGAACGAGAGGAGTATGCCGTCGGGTCTCTCCTTCTCGATGACCTTTCGCGCGAACTCCGGCGTCACCGGGAGGAAGTAGGTCGCGTCGGCCATGCCCTCGCTCGTCTGGATGGTCGCTATGTTCGGATTGATAAGTACTGTGACGATTCCCTCCTCGCGGAGGGCCTTGAGGGCCTGCGAGCCCGAGTAGTCGAACTCGCCGGCCTGCCCGATGCGCAGGCCCCCCGAACCGAGGACGAGGACCTTGCGCGGCCTGGTCGCTGCCTGGCTCTCGCCCACGCCACCGCCACCGCCACCGCTCCCGCCGCTCCCGCCGCCCCTGGTGTCGCTCATCTCGCCGCTTTTCGCGTCGATCATCGCGCCCTCCTAAAGACCTCGACGTCGGCAAGGAAGCCGTCGATCAGGACCTCGGTGTCCCTCGGGCCCGGGCAACCCTCGGGATGGAACTGCACGGCGCGGAAGGGGCCCTTCCGCGCGCGGATGCCCTCGACGCTCCCGTCGTTGGCGTTGATGAACCAGGGCTCCCAGTTGCGCGGCATGCTTTCCTCTCGCACGGCCCAGCCGTGGTTCTGGCTCGTGATGGCGCAGCGTTTCGTGCCCAGCTCCAGGCAGGGCTGGTTCTGGCCGCGATGGCCATAGGGTAGCTTGTAGGTGTCCGCGCCGGCGGCGAGGGCCATGAGCTGGTTGCCGAGGCAGATGCCGAAGACCGGCCTGTCTTCCTTCATCTTGCGCCGGAGGGTCGCGATGGTCTTGCCGCAGGCCTTGGGGTCGCCGGGGCCGTTCGACAGGAAAATACCGTCATATTTAATCCCTTCGAGGTCGTGGTCCCAGGGGAGGCGCAGCACCGTGGCCCCCCTTGCGAGGAGGACGCGGAGGATGTTCGCCTTGGCCCCGCAGTCGACGAGGGCTATCCGGGGCGCTGGCCGTCCGTCAGGGGCAGCCGCCTGTTCGTAGATGGTCGCTTTCTTCGGCGAAACCCGGGCCACGGGGTCGGCGAGGTCGCCTGAACTGAGATCGACCTCATCCTCTCCGTCGACGAGGATGGCGCCGCGCATCGTGCCGCTTTCGCGGAGATGCACGATCAGGCTTCTCGTGTCGATGCCGGCAATTCCCGGCACGCCTTCGCCTTCCAGCCAGTCGGAAAGACTGTGGCTCGCCTCGCGGTGGCTTGGCTGTTCGCAGACCTCCGAAACGACCAGGCCGGAGACCTGGACCGCCTCGGATTCGAGTTCGAGCGGCAGGCCACGGGCGTCGAGGCGCGGCTTTCGTCGATGGTCGAGGGGCACCCCGTAGTTGCCGACGAGAGGCCAGGCCAGGGTGAGGATCTGGCCGCGATAGGAGGGGTCGGTGAGGGATTGGGGATAGCCTGTCATGCCGGTGGAAAAGACGAGTTCGCCGGCACGCGGGATGGGGGCGCCGAAAGACCATCCCGAAAAGACCGTTCCATCCTCAAGTACGAGGCGAGCCCTGCGTCGATTTCGAGCCACGAGACCTCCTGGGCCGCGACACTTGCGGCGGTCTCCGGCGCGCCTGGGTTTTCTCGCCGGAGGCTGGGCAGACGCTACGCCAAAGCCAGGGCTTGCTCAAGGGGTTTGGGGAGAATTTATGCAGACGAATGTATATTTATACAGAAAGGCACCCATGGCGAGGCGAATTCGGGTCTGGTGGCCGCCTCTCCCCTCCCTCCCCAGTGGTACGAAGCTTATTGCGAGTGGCCCTTCCCTTCCCTTCCATCGCCCCGCAAGAGTCCATGCGCCTCGTTGCTGCCCGATTGATTCTGCTCCATGCCGGAGCCCTCGGGGTGGGGGGCCGGCATGCCGGGTCCGGCCGGATGGAGGGCAGGCCCTGTGCCGGAGGGGTGGGGCATCGGCATGCCTGAGGTCCCCGGCCCTGAAGTCGGGGCGCTGGGGTTGGGAGCCTGGGCTCCAGGGACCTCGGCCGAGGTCTTTCCTTCGTTCTTGTGCGAACCTTGTTCCATCGGGGAAGGTCGGGTGTCCTGGGGGCGCGCCCCGAAGGAATCGATGAGGGCCGCCGTGGCCGCGGCAGGCGAAAGGTGCTGGGCCATGAGGTCGGCGAGGGAGCCCCTCACGCCGCGAAAGCGGGTCGTCGGCAAGGGGCTGGCCGCGAGGGCGCCTATGAGGGCGAAGCGCTGGTCGGTATCAAGGCTCAGCCCCGCCACGGCCGAAATGACGGCAAGGGCCCGGCTTCGCGCCTCGGCGGTCTGGCCGAGGCGAGCGACCGCTCCGTCGAAGGCGGCTCCGATATCCTGCGGATCGAGGCCCGAGCGGAGGGCTATTCCGAGTTGGGCCATCATCGTACCTGATGCCTTCGCGTCCCTCGGCAAGAGACCTCGTTGGTCAATCTCGGCCGCGACCGTGCCGAGCCTCAGGGTTTCCGATTCGAGGGCCCCTGCGAGTCTATCGGGTGGCACGTGCTTTCGCGCTCCTTCGGCCAGCCTTTCGGCGAGGGGCAGGTCGCTGTGCATGGCGGAGATCGACTCGGCCGCGAGGGAAAGGAGCTCCTGGCGGATGGACGAATAGGCTGCCGCGTCGGGAGAGCGGTCGAACCAGGCGGCGACTTCCTGGGCGGCGAGGGCACTTCCTCCCCCCGAGGCGAGGAGGATCGCCAGTGCCAGGCCGGCCCTCACGAAGGCGACCCTCGCCAAGATGGCCTTCATAGCCTGAGGAGGCTTCCCGAGCCTCCGAAGCCATCATCCACCTTCGTTTCGACGCTGGGATCGGGCACCCAATGCTTTCCGTCGATGACGAAATCGTAGACGTACATTTTGCCGCGGGGCAGATTGACCTTGAGCTCCCAGGGCTGGCTCGGATCGCGGCGTTTGAGTACGTGGATGGCCGGATTCCACCTGTTGAAATCGCCGACGAGGGAAACGGATTTAGCCTGGGGTGCGTCGAGGACGAAGAGGACCGAGACGCTGTCGCCGCGCGAGGGAACGAGTACGCGGGCGCCGAAGCCGACGCCGACGAGGAAGAGGGCCACGGCCGCCGCGATTCCGATAAAGCGAAGGCTCCGGCGCCCTTCTCCGAAGGGAAGGGCTCCCGAACGGCGCCTTTCCTCGATTCCGCCGATGACGCGATCGGAAAAACCAGGGGGAAGGGGAAGGGGGCGGAGAAGGGGGGCGGCTCCTTCGACCGAGTCCCTTTCGACGAAGGCGAGAAGTGTCGCGAAGCGCGCGCGACATTCGCCGCACGCGGCTACATGATCGCGGGCCGCGGCCAGGGCTGCCGCCTCCGCTTTCCCTCCCGACTCCCAGGTTCCGACGAGGGCTTCGACTCCGCTGCACTCCATCACGCTATAGTACATCAGCTCCGCTTCCCTGGTTGCGATTTTTCGAGCGCCGTGCGCAACTTGCTCCGCGCCCTGAACAGGCGGGATTTTACCGCCTCTTCGCCGAGTCCGAGGGCGGTGGCCGTTTCGCGAATGTCGAGGCCCGCGAAGTAGTAGAATTCGACGACCCGGCGCAGGTCGGCCGGAAGGGTGGCGACGGCTCCTCGCAATTCTTCCGATCTGAGTTCGTCAAGGGCGGCCTCGGAGGGATCGCCGGAGGGAGCCGCCGCCAGCTCGACGCCGACCGCCTCGGTTTTCCGCCTGTCGAGGGAGCGGGACTTCCATCGATTGCGCACGAGATTGGCGGCGATCGTGAAGATCCATGCCGGGAAACTTGCGCCGAGCCGGAAGCGGCCGAGGGCCGACCACACGCGGATAAAGAGTTCCTGCGTCGCGTCGAGGGCATCTTCCTCCGAATCGAGTCGCGATTTCATGAATGCCAGCACGCGAGGGCCCCAGGCGTCCATGAGATCGCGAAAGGCGGCGCTGTCGCCGCCCTGCGCCTTGGCGATCAATATGTCGACGGTTTCGGGCATCGGGTAAAATATTTACCTATCTATGACGGTCTGTTCCGAACCGGAAAGGACGAAGCCGTGAAGGAGGGTCTGGAGGCCGTCGACCACTTCCTTGTTTTCGTTGGTCACCGATTCGAGATGGCGGATTCCTTCGATGATGCCGCGGTTTCCCTCGGATTGCCGGGCCGTGGCCTCCACGATCCGGTCGAAGACCTCGACGAGGCGCGCGATGATGGCCCGCATGGCCTCGCCCTCTTTCCTCTGCTCTTCGGCGATCGTCCTGATGCCCTGGCTCTCCTCGACAAGGGAGGACATGGCCCTCACGATTTCGTTCGCCCCTTCGCCCTGTTCCCGCATGCCCGCGGCTATCTGGTCGATGAGGGCGGTCGTGCCGCCGACATCGGCCTCGATGCGCTTCAGGGCCTCGCTGGCTTCTTCGGCGAGCCGAACATCGTCCTCGATGAGCCTGCGCATGTCGCGGATCTGGAGGCCGATGTCCTTCGCGCTCGCGGCGCTCGACTCGGCGAGGCTCCGCACCTCGGAGGCCACGACGGCGAATCCCGAACCGGCTTCTCCGGCGTGGGCGGCCTCGATTGCGGCGTTCATCGCGAGGAGGTTTGTCTGCGAGGCGATTTTCGAGATGACGGCGACGATGGATCCGACGCGGAGCGAGGCAGCCTCGACGTCGCGGATCGCCTTCGCGGCGTTTTCGACGGCCTTATTGCCGCTCCCCGCGAGGGTTCCCAGACCAGCGGCCACCTGGTTGGCCCGGGCTGTCGCGTTCGCAACCGACTGGATGTTGGCGGCCATCTCTGACATCGCCGCCGACGTCTGTTCGACGGCCCCGGCCTGGGCGTCCACATGCTCGGAAATCCGCCTGAGCGAATCGAGGGTGTGCCCGAGCGACTTCGAGGCGTCGTCCACGAGGCTGGACTGCCCCGAGGCCTCGGCGCTCGTGCCGTCGATGGATTGGACCATCATCTCCGTGGTGGCCATGGTTTCGGCCAGCACGTCGCGGAGCGACACCGAGGATTTCGCGACCCGCTCGCCGGCTTCCGCGAACTGGGCGAAGAGGTCCTTCAGTTTCTCTATGAAGACATTGATGGTGTCCGCAAGGGCGCCCATTTCGTCGAACTGGGCGATGACGAGTCGCTGCGTCAGGTCGGCCTTTCCCGAGATGATGCTTTTGAGTTTGTCCTGAAGGGTATCGTATTGCATTTTCCGGTACTTGCTCGAGGCCAATTGGATGAAGGTGGCGAGGCCCAGGAGGAAGGCGAGGATCGGAATGTAGATGACGAAGGGGTTGACCTGCCGCGCCAGCGAGGCTTCATTGATGTCGACCTTTTCGGGTGGCAGGCCGAGAAGTTTCGCGACGGTCGTCTGGTAGTCGGCCGTCGCCGAGGCGAGGTCCTTGCCGTCCTTGGCGACGGAAACAAAAATGCCCTCGTGCATCAGGGCGGCGTCGTTGATAGCCTGTCCCACCGCCACGACGGTGAACATCGTGTAGCAGGCGAGGGCGACGGTCACGATCATCGAGCGCTGGCCCTCACTCCATTCGCGGTACTTTCCGACGAAACGCACGCGCAAAAGGGCGCGGGGCCCGGCGAGGAGGAGGTTGTTCACGACGATCTGGACGTAGGCGCAGACTAGGGCCCCGGAAAGATGCTGAAGGACGAAAACCGCGACCCGGGAGCCGCTCAACAAGGTGCCGCGAACGCTGAAAAGCAGGGCCGCGAGGAAGGCCGCCACGTTGATGGCGATGACCACCCAGGGCAGGCTGACGACGGCCCCGATGGCCCGCTTGAAGGATTCCACGCCGATTTTGCGCCCCGACTCGATTTCCCGCACAGCCTCGGCGAAGGGGCGCATCCAGAGCTGGATCGCGATGACGGCGACAACGACGACCGGAAGCACGACGAAGGCGGCATGGCGCGCGAGGCCGAGAAAGAAGGTCGGAGCGTCGAAGGTCTGGTAGGCGAGGAGGTAGGCGAAATCGTTCAGGAGTTTCTGCGCAAAGAGGCTCACCGTCATCAAAATGGCAGAATTGAGGGCGAGGCCGAGGCGCCAGTTGCCGGCGGCCGCTCCGCCCCCGTCGAAAGTGCCAATCGCGCCAGCCCCATCGACTGTGGCAGCATCCCCACCGACCATGGCGGCCGTGCCGGCGACCCGTTCGAAGGGCTTGTTCCGTGCTGTATCGTTCATCTACAGGATTATACCGCCATTGGGGCGGGGAGGCCAGAACCAGTTTCGGCCAACTCTCCTTCGAGAAATCCGCCCTGTCGTCCCTCGCTCGCCTGGGCTATACTTCCTCCATGGATGCGAAGGTGCTCGTCGTCGACGACTCAATTGTGGCCCGAATGTCGCTCAAGTCCACCCTGCGCGACCTCGGCGTCGAAACGACGGAGGCCCGGAGTGGAGAGGAAGCTCTCGCGCTGATCGAAGGGGGCTACGCGCCCGACCTCGTCTTTCTCGACCTGACCATGCCCGGCCTCGGCGGCATCGAAACCCTGAAGCGCCTCGTGGCCTCCTGGCCGACCCTGCCGGTAATCGTCGTCACGGCCGACCTGCAAGAACGGACGCGCGTGGAGGTGCGAGGCGCCGGCGGTTTCGATATTGTGCGCAAGCCCGCCGACCCGGCCATAGTCCGCGACGCCGTAGCCCGGGCCCTGGACAGGAAAGGGCCCCGCGGCGGCGAGGGACCAAGCGGCGGTGAGGGACCAAGCAGCAGCGAGAGACCCAGCGGCGGTGAGGGTCCGGGCCGATGAGCGAAGACATCATCGAGGCCTTCGCCTCGGAAACCCGGGAAATCCTCGACGGCATGGAGACGGCGATCGCGGAACTCGAGGCCGGCGGCGAGGGGGCGATTGACGCCCTGTTTCGGTACATTCACACGATCAAGGGCTCCGCGGGCATCGTGGGCCTGCCGCGCCTCGAAGCCTTCGCCCATGCCTGGGAAACGCGCCTCGGAAAGGTCAGGCAGGGCCAGGCCCGCTTCGGCCCTTCATCCTTCGGGGCCCTCGATGCCTGCCGTTCCCATGTCGCCTCGCTGATCGACGCCGCCAGGCCCTCGGTCGGAGCCGCGTCGATAGCCCCGGATCGTGAGGCCACCGAGAGCGACGAACGCGCCCTCGCAGCCCTCGACGCGACGATGACGACACCCAGGGTCGACGCCACCGAGCGGATAAAGGCGCTTCGCGAAAAGGCCCGCGGCGTCGCCGTCGCAGCCCAAGGACAGACCGCGGTGGCCGACGCCATGGCGAGGGTCCCCGCCTCGAAGCTCGAAAAAATCCAGGGATATTCTGGGGAGATCGTCGTAGCGCTGTCCAATTTTACCCGAAGCGCCAGGGCCGCCGGATCCACGGGCCTCAACTACGAACTCGCCGCCATCGAGTCGCTCGCGGCCTCGCTCTACCGCACGGTCCTCGAAGCCAGGATGATTCCCTTCGGCGAGATAGCGGGGCGTTTCGCCAGGGCCGTGGAGGAAATTTCCCGCGATCGGGGCACGAAAATCCGCTTCGTCCTCGCCGGCGCCGAAACCGAAATCGACAAGAGCCTGGCCGACCGGCTGGTCGAGCCCCTCCTTCACCTCGTACGGAACGCCGCCGATCACGGCATCGAAAAGCCGGAGGCCCGCATCGCCGCGGGCAAGAATCCGGAGGGCCTCATAGCGCTTCGAGCCAGGCGGGAATCCGGATCGCTGACGATCCGCATCGAGGACGACGGAGTCGGCATCGATCCGAACCTCATTCGCGCGGCCGCGGTCAAGCGGGGCCGGATTGGCGACGAGGAGCGCCCCGACGACGGGGAGCTCTTCGATCTGCTTTTCGAGGCGGGGTTTTCCCTCTCGGCCGAAGTGACGCGCTGGTCGGGACGGGGCGTCGGCCTCGATGTCGTCAAGAAATCGGTGGGCGCGATGCGCGGCACCGTGCGCATCGAATCGAAACCCGGCGAGGGTTCCACGGCTATCGTCCGCCTCCCCCTCGCCCTTTCCCTCGTCGAAGGCTTTGTCGCCAGGGCAGGGGGGCTCGACCTCCTCATCCCCTTTGACGCGACCCAGGCCTGTTTCGAATTCGCCGAGGAGGGGCGGGCGGATTCACCCTGGCGCACGGTGCCCTGGACCGGCCGGCTCCTGCCGGCGATCGACCTCGGCGCCCTTTACGACGAAGGCGGGAGCGGGCCGGGAGGGACAGGTGACGGGGCCAGACGCGTGGCCGTCGTCCTGGAGGATTCGGGCTCGCGCACCGCCCTCATCGTGGACGAGGTGGGCGAAACCCTCTCGGCCGCCGTCCGTCCCCTCGACCGCGCCCTGGCCGATTCGCCGGGAATCGCCGGCAGCGCGATCCTCGGCGACGGCTCGATGGTCCTCGTCCTCGATACGGCGGAGCTCGTGCTGATGGCCCAGCGCGGGCGCCGCTCGATCCCGCAGCGCTAAGACTTCAGCGGAGGGTTGAAGGACTCGGGGTCCTCCCCCTCGATCATTTTCATGCCGACAGACGGCAGTATTCCCTGCTCAACATCTTCGACAGCATGCTCTATCTCCGCGCGCGCCGCATTGAAGTCGACCTGTCGGTTCTTCTCGAAGAGGAAGAAGGCGGCGGGAACGACGAAGAAGGTGAGTATGGCCGAGAAGAGGATGCCGCCGAACATCACGATGCCCATGCGTTGGCCGAACTCGGCTCCCTGACCGTGCGAAAAAATGAGTGGTCCTGAGATGACGAGGACGGTCAGGGTAGTCATGACGATCGGCCTGAACCGGAGCTGGGCGGCCTCGATGAGGGCGTCTCGGATCGGCATCTTCCCGAGACGTTCCACCACGAAGTCGAGGTAGAGGATGGCGTTCTTGGCCGACAGGCCGATGAGCATCAGCATGCCCATGACGCCGAAGATGTCCAGGCCGCCGCCGACAATCCAGACGACGAGGAGGGCTCCGACGATGGCGAGGGGCACGGGCATGAGAAGGTAGATGGGGTAGCGCCAGGAATTGAACTGGGCCGCCATGACCAGATAGGCGAGGAAGAAGGCGAGGAGGAAGACGATGACGCCCTGGGTCTGGAGCTGGGCGGCGAGGGCGATCGTGTTGAAGCGGCTGCCTGTGGATAGGGAGATGCCGTTGTCGAGGAGGCCTTTGTCCTGAAGATCCTTGATGATGGACTTCTGGACCTCGAGGACGGTCGGCGCGTTCGGCTTGAGGTTGATGGTGAGGGAGCCCGTATACTGGCGGTTATAGCGGGAGATCGAGGTGGGCTTTTCGTTGAGCACGAAGGTACCGAGCTGGCCGATCTGGAGGTTGGTCTGGAGCGTCGGCGAATACAGGGGAAGACTGAGCAGGGACTGGCCGCCGTTCATCAGTGTTGGGTCGATCTGGACCATGATCGGGTAGCTCAGGCCATTGGTGACGACGTTCGAAGCCTGGGTTCCGGACGCATAGGTTTGAAGGGCGTTCGCGATGGTCTGGGAGGTGATGCCCGTGCCCGCCAGTTTCGAGGGATCGGGCACGAAGTCGTTCTCGAGGGAGGTGTCCGAAAGACTCGAGGTCACGTCGGCGACATAGGGATTATCCTGGATGGCGGATACGATCGCGGAGTTGGATTTGAGCAGAAGGTCCATGTTGAAGGCCACCACGCTGAGCGAAATGGAGGAGCCTCCGAAACCGCCTCCCGGGCCGCCTCCCCCGAAGCCGCCTGTGCCGACGGAAATTCTGGCCGTCGGGAAGTCCTTGAGAATGAGGGGCGCGAGGGCTGCGCGGTAGACCTGCGAAAGTTGGGCGACACCGGGTCGACGGTTGATGGGCACGAGGGTCAGGGTCTCGCCAACGTGGAAGCTGATCTCGGATTGGATGGTCTCGATCTCGGGCCTCGAGCGAAGATAGGACTCGACCTTCGCCGCGGCCTGGTTGGCCGTGTCCTGCGAGGTGCCGGGCGGAAAATAGATGTTGACTTCCATGTTCCCCGAGTCCGAATTGGGAACAAAGTTGAAGGAGATGTGCGGGGCGACGAGCACGACGATGGCGATAAAGCCGACCGCCGTGACGATGAGAACGATCGCACTGCGCTTGAGCATCCTGCCGAGGACATTCACGTAATGGTCGCGGACGAACTCGACAAAGCGTTCCGTCCAGTTGTGAAGGACTTCCGAAATGGACTCGAAGAGGCTGAGGCCCATGAAGATGACATAGTTGGCAAGGCCGAGGGCGAAGGGATAGAGAAGGAGGGCCGGCAGCCAGACGTAGTGACGGAGGGCGACGAGGGCGCCCGCGATCACGAGGGCCAGAATGACCCCAGGGCCCTTTTTCCAGGCTTTCAGGCCCCACTTTATAGCCTCGCCGAAGCGGCCGAAGCTCCGGAGGAAATCCTTCCAGTGGAGGTCGCTCGCGTCGGGAGTGTAGGCGAGGCGCACGGTGAGGAAGAGGACGGCCTCCAGCAGCGACAGCACGACGGCCGCCGCGAGCCCGAGGGAGAATTGCTGGATATACATCCCGATGAAGCCGCCGATGAAGCTGACCGGCATGAGGACCGACAGGAGCGACAGCGAGGCGGCGATGACGGCACTGAAGACCTCGCTCGCCCCCTTGAGGACGGCCTCCTTCAGCGAAAATCCCATCATTCGATAACGGTCGACGTTTTCCGCGATGACTATCGAATCGTCAACCACGATACCGATGGCGGTGACCATGGCGAGGAGGGACACGAGGTTGAAGGAGAAACCCGCCAGTTTGTAGAGAATCGGCGAGGCTGAAATGGCGATGGGCACCGCGAGGATGACCGAAAAGGCCATGTTGGGCTTGCCGATGAAGAGGAGGACGATGATCGCGACCACAATCAGCGTTATGAAGAGTTCGTTGAAGGTGTTGTTGACCGAGGCCCGGATCGAGCCGGTCGTGTCGTTGCCGATCAGGATATCGTAGCCCTTCGGCAAGGGCGTGCGGGCCAGGAGCTTGCGCACGCCGTCGACGACGGAGATGGCGTTGGAATCCGAGGTCCGCTGAATCGACAGCATCACCACCGGAATGCCATTGATCCTCACGTAGTCCTGAGGAGTGGCCACGTCCCGCACCGTGGCGATGTCGCGCACGGCGATGCCCCGGGTGGAATCGACGAGAATGCGCTCGATCGATCCGACATCCGACGGGGTGTTGCTCGTCGAGAAGGTGAGGGAGGTGTTGTTCGTCGTAATTGTGCCGATAGGCTGGTTGAAGGCGTTGCCGGTTATCGCGCTGACCACCTGGCTCGGGCTCAATGAATAGAATTTGAGCTTGTTGGGGTCGAGGAGGACCTGGAACTCGCGCGCCGGGGCCCCCGAAATATTGATGTTTGCGACTCCGTCGACGCGTTCGAGGAGGGGAGCCAGACTGTTTGTGACGTAATCGTTCACGTCGGAAAGCGAGGCGCCGCCCCCGGTCACGCCGAATTCGATGACGGGCTGGGAGTTGGGGTCGAAGGACCGCACGACCGGCGTCTGGATGCCGGTGGGCAGGCGCCGCACGGTCGCGTTGACGACGGCCGCCACCTGCTGGAGCACGACATTCTTGTCGATGCTCGTGTCGAAGGAAAGCACCACCCGGCTAAAGCCCAGAGAGCTTGACGAATTGATGTCGGTGATCCCCGACACCGTCGAGACGGCGTTCTCGATCACCTGGGTGACCTGTTGGTCCACCACCGTCGGATCGGAGCCCGAATAGGTGGTGAAGACGGCCACCACCGGGATGTTGACCGTGGGCATGAGGTCCACGCCCAGAAGCCGCGTGCTGACGAGGCCGAATGCGACGATGGCCACGAAAATGCCGATCGCGAGGACATAGCGCGTCACCGAGAATTTGACGGCGGGGTTCACGCGCGTGAAGATCTTGCTTTCGAAATTTCGTACCAATGCCGGTAAAGGTCCGGGAGGCTGATCCTGCCCTCCCTTGACCGGGAGATTCTTGTTGTCGTCGCTCATGGCTTTCCGCTCCCCGAGCTCGGGGCGCCGGCGCCCTGGCCCGAACCGCCTCCGCCTGTCCGGGAGCCGCCGCTCTTGCGCACGCCCTGCTGCTGCGAAGCTGGCTGTTGTCCTGTCGCCTGCGACCCGGCATTTGCCGGCTGGTCCATCATCGTCAGCTGGACCTGCGATCCGGTCAGGAGGCCAGGGGGCGGGCTCACGACGATGATTTCACCATCTTTGATCCCGTCGACGGCGGCCGTCGTCCCCGATTCGGAGGCGATGGTGACGACGCGTGACTCGACCTTGCCGCCCTGGATCACATAGACGAAGTTCTGGTTTTCCAGGGTGGCGAGGGCCGCGATGGGAACGAGGGCCCCCTGAGCGAGCGGGATGCGATAATTGATCTCGCCGACCGAGCCGTACTGCATGCCGAGCCCCCCTGCCGAGGCGACCATGGGAAGGACCCCGGAAATGGGCGCGGCCGGAGCCTGGGTGATGTGCACGGTGTAATCCTTGCCCTGGAAACTGAAGATTATCGGCATGCCCGAGGTGAGAAAGGGCGCGTCGCTGGGCGGCACATTGAAGGAAATTTGTTTGCTCGCGCTGACGAGGGTGAATACCTGCGAATTGACCGCGGCCGACATGCCCGGCTGCACATTGATCGCGGAAATCTGCCCATCGAAGGGCGCCCTGATGCTCGCGTTCCGGAGATTGAGCTGGGCCTGGTCATAGGCGTTCTGCGCTTGCTGCACGAGGATCTTGAGCTGGGCGATTGTCTGATCGCCGGACTTGTTGTTCTGGTCGAGGGCCGTCTTGGCGCCTTCGAGGTTGGCCTGCGCCGCCGTCAGGCTGCTGCTGGCATTGTCGAGGGCGGAGGCGGAGATGCCGCCAAGGTTGAAGAGGGCCTTCTGCGCCTCGTAATTCTTCTTGGCCGAATCGTAGGCAGCCTGCGCCGATTGGACCTGGAGGGCCAGCTTGGGGTTGGCCTGGTTCGAGGTATCCTGGCCCATCGAAAGGTTGATCTTGGCATTGTCGAGAGCCGCCGCCGCCGTGGCCGCGGTCAGCTTAAGCTGGGTGTCGTCGAGCTGGATCACGACCTCGCCCCGCCTCACCCAATCGCCGACGGATTTCGGCACGCTGGCCACGAAGCCAGCCACCTGGGCTGCCACCTGGCTCTGGACGACGGGCACAATGACACCGGCCGTCGTCCGGTCGGCGTTCAAGGGACCGACATGCACCGTCACAGCCTGCACGGGGATTATCGCGGAGCGGTGACCGTATGCGCCGCCCTTGCCCCCTCCCCCGGCCTGCCCGCCGCCTGCCCCGCCCTGCCCGCCATATTGCCCCGCCTGCCCCTGGGATTGGCCGCCCTGGGCCGCGCCGCTCGAGGCCTTCGAGCAGCCGCCCAGGACAAGCAGGGCCGCCACTCCCGCCAGCCCGATTGTAACAATTCGTATCTTATTCATCATTCGCTCCTGCGAAGCCCTCGCGGGGCCGCGTCATAGTCCCATCGCGGTCTCGAGGGTGAGTTCCGCGAGCAATTGGTTGCTTTTTGCCGTAAGCCATGCGACCTCGGCGTTGGCGGCGTTGACCGAGGCGGTCAGCATGTCCTGGGTCGTGGCGGTGCCATATTTGACCTGCGCTTGGGTAAGGGCGAACTGGCTTTCCGCGAGATCGACGCTCTGGGCCGCTAGATCGCTGCGCTCGGCGAGGATCTGGAGGTTCCACCAGGCGTCGCGAATATCGGCGGCGACACTCTTGCGCAGCTGGGAGGCCTGTGTGGCGGCGACCTGGGCCGAGGCGCCGGCCGCGTCCTCTGCAGCCTTGGCCGCGCCCGAGTCGAGGATCGGCATGGCCAGCTTGAGGCCGAGACTGATGGACTGGCCGTTGGCGGCCGCGACGGAGGAGGATACCCCATTTGCCGAATCGGCCGGCGCCCCCCAATTGTACCCAAGTCCGATGGCCCCTGAGGCCACGACCGCCGGCTGGGCCGAGCCGCGGGCCAGGCTGGCGTTGATCAGCGCCGAACGCTGAGCGATGTCGTATTGGGCGATGTCGGCCCTCTTGGCCAGGCCCTGGGCTATCGCGTCATCCAAGGAAGCCGCGGGAAGCTTGGGCACATCGATTTCGGCGACGCGGAAATTCGCGTCGGGGGCCAGACCGATGAGGAGGGCGAGGCGCTGCCTCGCGAGGGAGAAATCGTGGCGGCTCGACTCGACATCGAGTTCGGCGCTCTGTGCGTTGATCTCGGCCGTCTTGAGATCGATGGCGCTCGTCTGTTGTATTGCATAGGTGGCTTGCAGCTGTTTATAGAGGGAATTCAACTTGTCGAGAATGCCGAGACGAAGCTCGAGGGCCCGTTGCGCCGCGAGGGCCGTGATGTAGGCCTGCTTCACCTTGGCCGAGGCAGCCGAGACGGCCTGCCGCGCCGCGAGTTCCTTGCCCCGCAGGGCCAAGAGGCTCTGATCGACGAGGGCCTTCGTCTGGCCGCCGGGATAGCCGTCCCAGACGGTTTGGCTGATAGTGGCTGCGACCACCGTCGTCTGGGGCACCGCGATATTGATGGTCGTCGGCTTTCCGGTGTTCGACGAGACGGTCGCCGTCTGCGGGTAGGAGGGAATCGTCTGGGTCGCCGAAAGCCCGATCCTCGTGCCCGAGGTGGCCGTCGCCGTACCGATGCCGAAGCCGAAGCCGCCCGAAATCGACTCGCCGATGCCCACCCCGCTCGCGCCCGTGGCCTTGGCCATCGTCTGATCGTTGAATCCGTCGCTGGCTCCCGCCGAGGCGTTGGCGGACAGGCTCGGCCCGTTTTTCGCGAGGTTGGTTTGATTGGTCGCCCGGGCTGCGGCCAAATTTCCCGCGGCGATGGAAAGGTCGTCGTTGCCGGCCATGGCGGCCTTGAGCGCCTCGTCGAGGGTGACAACGCGGCTGCCCGCCTCGGAGGGGGGAAGGGTCGCCAGGAGGGCCTGGGCCGTCGAGGCTGCTGGAACCTCCGCCGAGGCCGGGGAGCTTTGCGATGGTGGGCTGGAGCTAGTGCCGGCCGTACCCGTATCGGCGGCGAGGGCCGCCGCCAAGGTCATGGCGCACAGCGATGCGCAGATGGTTTTCGCGGACATGCAACGATCATAATGATCGACAAGGAAAGAACCTAGTTAAAAATGTAAAAGCCGGGATAATTGGGGGTTAACGCGAACGGGCCGCATTCACGCGGGGCAGTCGCCGCCGCGCCGACTGCGCGCCGCATTCACGCGGGGCAGTCGCCGCCGCGCCCCTGCTCTGCGCCGCCAAATGCGTCAGAAACAGGAGAGCACGTACATTCCGATGACCGTCTCCATGGTGAGAAGCTCATCGGAACCATCATCCGAGCGGACCTGCTTTTCTATCTCATCGACGAACCAGAAGAAA
>JAJXVS010000322.1 GCA_021782015.1 bacterium
ACCGGATCGCCGTCATATACAACGGCGAGATCGTGGGCCTCATCGACGCGGCCGGCGCCGACGAAAACGAACTTGGGCTCCTCATGTCGGGCTCCAAACGAAAGGTGGCCTGACCCATGGCCGCGAAAAAGAAGAACGCCCTCCTCATTCCGCTGGTTGCCATCCTCGGCGGCTTCGCACTCGGCTCGCTTATCATAATTGGTACGGGCCGCAGCCCCTCGGCCATGTTCCTGTCGATGCTCCAGGCCGCCACCGGCATCATCCCGACGGGGGGCTTCAACCCCCGCTATATCGGCGAGTTCATCATCCAGGCCATGCCGATCATGCTCACCGGCCTGTCGGTCGGTTTCGCTTTCCGCACGGGCCTCTTCAACATCGGCGCCGAAGGCCAGCTCATGATGGGCTCTGTGGCCGCGACCGCCGTGGCCCTCTGGGTCCCGGCGCCGCCCATCCTCCACGTCATCCTCGTCCTCCTCGCGGCGGCGGCGGCCGGCGGCATCTGGGGCTCCATCCCCGGCTGGTTCAAGGCCCGCTTCAATATCCATGAAGTTGTAGTAACTATTATGATGAACTACATGGCGCTCTTTTTGAACAACTGGATGATCGTCTATGTGTTCGGCAGCAAGGACCGCATCAAGACGGCCATGTTCCCCGCCTCCGCCCTCCTCAAGGACGAATTCCTCACGCATCTTACCAATTATTCAAGGCTTAATTGGGGCTTCATCCCCGTCATCCTGGCCGTCATCCTCTTCTGGTTCATCATAGACAAGACGACCTTCGGCTTCAGTCTCAGGGCCGTGGGCTTCAACAAGGAAGGCGCCCGCTACGCCGGCATGCGCGTCGAGCGCAACATCGTCCTCTCGATGGTCATCGCCGGCGCCTTCGCCGGCCTCGCCGGCGCCGTACTCACCGTGGGCACCTTCAATTACGGCCGTTTCCTCCCCGCGATGGAAGGCTACGGCATGGACGGCATCGCCGTGGCCCTCGTCGGCGGCAATGCCGCCATCGGCATCTTCCTCTCCGCCCTCCTCTTCGGCATGCTCAAGGCCGCCCAGCCCCTGATGCAATCGCAGGGCGTGCCCAAGGACATCGCGAGCATCATCCAGGCCTCGATAGTGCTCTTCATCGCCATGAAACTCGGCATTGAACACATGCTCATCCGGGTGAAGAAGAAGCCCGTCGAGGGCGCCTGTGAGGAGCCGGGACAATGAATATCTTCTACAGCATGCTGCCGATCGCCTTCGCCTATTCCTCGCCCCTCATCATCGCCGCCCTGGGCGGCATGTTCAGCGAACGCTCGGGCATAGTCAACATCGCATTGGAGGGTATTATGATGGTCGGCGGCTTCACCGCAGCGACCGTCACCGTCCTCCTTGAACCCGTCACCCCGGCCGCAGGTTATATCGGCCTCCTCGCCGGCGTCGCCGCGGGCATGCTCTACTCATTGCTCCATTCCTTCGCGAGCGTCAACCTCAAGGCCGACCAGGTGGTGTCCGGCACGGCCGTCAACATCCTCGCAGGGGGCCTGACCGTCTACCTCGCCCAGATCATCTTCAACCAGCAACGCACCAGGGCCTTCAGCACTGGCCTCGTGAAGATCAGCGTGCCGGGCCTCGCTCACGTGCCGATCGTCGGACCACTGTTCTTCAACAACGTTTCGCCGCCATTCTATATCGCCATAGTACTGGTGGTAGTATCCTGGTTCGTCGTATGGAAGACCCCCTTCGGCCTTCGCCTCCGCTCCTGCGGCGAACACCCCCAGGCCGCAGCGTCGATGGGCATCAACGTTTTCCGCTACCGCTACGCGGGAGTTACCATCTCGGGCGCCTTCGCGGGCCTCGCCGGCGGAGCCATGGTCCTCACCCAGGACATCCAGTTTACCGCGGTGTCCATCCACGGCGCCGGCTTCATCGCCCTGGCCTGCCTCATCTTCGGCAAATGGAACCCCTTCGGCGTCCTCGGAGCCGGCCTCTTCTTCGGCCTCTCGCAGGCCCTGTCCATCTTCGCGACGAACATCCCCTTCCTCGCCGGCGTGCCCCTCGAATTCTTCTATTTGCTCCCTTATTTCCTGACCATCGTCGCCTTGCTCGTCTTCAGCAGCAAGTCCGTCGGCCCCAAGGCCGCCGGCGAGATCTACGACGCGGGGAAGAGATGATAGCTAGTATGATCTAGCCAGGGCGCGTTCGCGCCGCCCGTCACAGGGCGCGACCTTCCCTTGGACAGCCGGAGAGTTCGCAGGCGATCGTCGCGGTCGCCGCGAAACGGCTGCCGCGCGCTTTGAGTCGGACCTCGCCTGTTTCTATGCCGCTCCTCACCCAGAAGGCGGCCACCCCGCCGACAAGGCTCAGGAGGCTCGGCCCGACGATGGAGGCGGGACCTTCGATCGAGAGTTCCACCGCCTCGGATGCGAAGGGCTGGATATTGCCGTACTGGTCGAGGAGACGGAGTACGCAGCGCGTCGCGTCGATTCCGTCTGCCTCGATCTTTTCGTCGTCGGCCCGGAGTTCAAGGCGGGCGGCATAGGCGTCGCCCCCGTAGAGCCGCCTGGCGACCTCCCTTCCCTTCACCAATCCGACCAGTTCATAGGTGTCGCTTTTTTCGCCCCAGCCTACCGCGAGGCGCGAGATGAGCTCCTCCGCCTGGGTAAAGCTCATCCGCTTCCGGGCGAGAAGGAGGCCCATCCGGAGCTTGTCGCGCCAGATCAAAGCCTCCATTCCCTCGCTGAAGATGATGCCAACAAGTTCGCGCACGATGGCCTGGTCGCGCTTCGAGAAGCCCTCCTTCTCAAGCCGGTCTCCGATGAGGTCGCGGATGACGACGGGAGGGTGGGGGAGGTGGGGAAAGGTAGCGCGGTCCGGGAAGTAGGATCCGACCCGGCTGCCGGAGCGGAAGAGGACGACTTCATCGCAATTGGTCCATACATGGATTGGCAGCATTGCCGCGGCGCTGCGTTCGCCCTTGGCGAAGAGGCTCGCGGCTTCGAGGACGACTCGCTCCGAAGGCTCTACCTGGCTCGCATAGACAAAGGCCGCGTATTTGGGGATGCGGAACATGTCCGAAACCCCGTGATAGCAGACCCGGTCCCCCGAGCCGAAATCCTTGTGGGTGTTGTAATCGAAGGCGCACCAGCCGATCGCCCCTGCGATCTTGGGGTCGCCATAGGCGGCGTCGAGGACCCTGGCGTGGCGGAGGGCATGCTCATAGAGGCGCTCCTCGTTGTCGAAGCGCTTGGTCGGGAACATATGGCCCATATGCTCGGTGACGAGGAAGGGCAGATCCCGTCCGAGCCTCGTGACGCGGCGCGGAGCCTTCAACGCCGGCGTCCGCCTGGCCCGATCGGTCGGCCTCGCGCGCCCGGCTTGCCCCCTCTCACCCGCGTAGGAAAAATCGTTGAAAGTGTAGACATCCTCGAGGAACTCGCTGCCCTCGATGTATCGCACCCCGCCGCGCGCCCGCGTCGGGTCGAGTTCGCGGGCCAGGGCGTTGGTTTTCGCGTAAAAATCGTGGGAGTCCTGAGATTCGTTGATGCGCACCCCCCAGAGAACGACCGACGGCCGGTTGCGGTCGCGCTCGATCATCGAGCGGAGATCGGAAAGCGCATTCGCCTGCCATTCAAGGTCGCCTATGTGCTGCCAGCCGGGGAGCTCCTCGAAGACGAGGAGGCCGAGCTCGTCGCAGGCGTCGAGAAAGTGAGGCGATTGGGGATAGTGGCTCGTGCGGACGAGATTGACGCCCAGTTCGCGCTTGAGGATCTCAGCATCGCGCCGCTGGCCCCTTGGGCCCATGGCATAGCCGACATTGGGATAGGACTGGTGA
>JAJXVS010000053.1 GCA_021782015.1 bacterium
GAGCCTTGAGACCAAAATTGGTGAGGATTGAGGCCCATACTTCCTGTATGGGCCGGGTCGGCCCTGCCGACCTGACGAGCCAATTTTGGGCCGAGGATGGCCGCTCTCCGCGAAAAAGCGCTCAAATAAAAGTTTCTTTTGTGTTGCGCGGTAATAAGTCCGACAGCCTCCTAGAGCGAGGACAGACCGAGGCCCTAACATCCGTTAATATCAATTCACTCGAAATACCCATCTGTTGACAATTATCTACAAGTTTTTCCTTCTCGTCATGGCGAAAATGCCATGGATGAGCGGGATGGTATTTCGCGCTCTAAGCGGGAAGCTGCAGCCGGCCGTGGAGAAGTGGCAGCCGGCCGTGGAGAAGTAGCAACCGGCCGTGGAGAAGTGGCAACCGGCCGCGGGGATGCGGCAGCCGGCCGCGGGGATGCGGCAGCCGACCGCGGGGAAATGGCAGCCGGCCGCGGGGAAGTGGCAGCCGGCCGCGGGGATGCGGCAGCCGGCCGCGGGGATGCGGCAGCCGGCCGCGGGGAAGTGGCAGCCGGCCGCGGGGAAGTGGCAGCCGGCTGCGGGGATGCGGCAGCCGGCCGCGGGGATGCTGCAGCCGGCCGCGGGGAAGTGGCAGCCGGCCGCGGGGAAGTGGCAGCCGGCCGCGGGGAAGTGAGAGCCGGCCGTGGGGAAGTGGCAGCCGGCCGTGATGTAACGCCGTCCCTGACGGGAGGGGACGAGAAAGGAGGCCTTGGGCTCCAGAGGCAAGGAGCGTCGCGAAATGCGCGAAGGACGAGGTCGTCGTCGAAGGCGAAAGCCCGAAGGTACGATCTGCATTGGTTGTTTAAAAAGCGAGGAGGAAGCATGTACAGCTCACGGAACACCCTGGCGGAATTCATGGAAAGCGCGAGGTTGCTCATCGAGAACGCCCTGGCGGACGGCGCCATTGCCGCCACCCTCGCTGGTTTCGGTTACGACGCGGCCCGCCTTGGGGAGGGCCGCCGACTCTGGGCCGAAGCCGATGCCCTCGGCAAGAAGCAGAACGCCGATGCCGCAGGCAAGCGCGGAGCCGTCCAGGATTTCGGCGAGACCTGGTCGACAGCGAACTCGACGTACATGAAGACCCTCAAGGTAGCGCGGGTGGCCTTCGGCGAGGACGCTCGCGCGATAGCCGCCCTCAAGCTCTATGGCCCGCGCAAGGAGAGCATGGCCGGTTGGCTCGAACAGGCAAGCACCTTTTACGCGAACCTTACTGCCGACGCAAACCTGATCAATCGCCACGCGCGCTTCGGCTACGACAGGGCGAAGCTCGATGCCGAGGCTGCCCTTGTCGATGCGGTCCGGGGTAAGGGACAGGCCAAGGCCCAGGGCAACGGAGCTGCCCAGTCCGCGACGGCCGCCCGCGACGGCAAAATCCGCGAGCTCGACGCCTGGGTGAGCGACCTCCGCGCGATCTGCCGCGTGGCCTTCTACGAGAATCCACAGGAGCTCGAGAAGCTCGGCATGAAGGTGTTGAATGGGCCAAGGAAGACGGCGAGGAAGGCTTCCGCGACAATGGCGGCGGAAGCGACAAGCCAGGCGGTAGCGAGCGGAAAATAGGGGCTGGCGTAAATCGGGGAGCCGACCCTGCGCCCATAGGGGCGGGGAGCCGGCTCCCTTCGCGGATCACCGCAATGGTTTGGCATCCCCGCGGTCAGCGTTTTGGCAGCCTGCGAAAGTGCTGCGACATGCGCATCGGTCAGCTTGACGAATCGCGACCGGCGAGTTCGAGGGCGAGAAGCCTGGCGGGGCAGGGCATCTGGAAATTTGGGACTTGTGCGGCTATTATCTGCATGAGAGGCACGTAGCATGCGTATGACCTTGAATCTGCCTGACGAACTCATCGGCGCGGCCATGGAAGGCAAGGGCAAGGCAACCAAGATTTCCATCATTGTTGAGGCTCTCAAAGACTATGTGCGCCATAAAAAGCGTGAAGAACTAATTTCGTTAAGCGGCAAAATTTCGTTCGTCAATGGCTTCGATCCGGAAGCCCTGCGGGACTTGGAAGAGGCCGAACTTGGTCCTCATTGATACATCGATCTGGATCGACTTCCTCAGAAGAAACGACGAAGCGCTTGCTAGTAAGGTGGAAGAACTAATCCGTTCAGTTGGGCCTTCGCATCCCGCTTTCTGACCTCTCGATTGCCGCGCACTGTCTGCGGGAAGCCGTACCGCTCCTCACAGGAGATCGTCATTTCGCCCTCATCGAGGAGGGGCTCGGGAAGACGTTCCGCTCCACTTGGAAGACTACCTCGCTGGAAGGATGAAGGGAGGGCCGAGGAGATCCTCGCGGATCGCCTCTCCTAACAATTCGGTGCTCCTCCTCGGCCGCGTCTTTGTCGCGACGAGGTCCGCTAGCCGACGCCTGCCGCCGAACCTGGCTCGGTTTGACTCCTCTTCCGATGCGGGGTACTATCACCCATCATCAGGTTAGGTAATCCTCGGGGAACTGTCATGGACCAAGCCACTCACAACAAGATCGTCTCCTTCATTTGTAGCATCGCCGACGATGTTCTCCGCGACCTCTTCAAGCGTGGCAAATACCCCGATGTCATATTGCCGAATTGTATCATCCGGCGCGAGGTCCTGCCCTACACGGCCGAAGGGCTCTTCGACGGATTGTTGAAGGGAGGCGGAGTGTGAAACCCAAGGCGGGCTCCGCGTCCACCGACTCCGATTCTACCCGAGGGAAGGCCTTCACCGAGCTTCTTTCGATTCTCCGCGAAGTCATCCTGGGAGGTCGGAGGCAGGCCCTGCGGGCCGTCGATACGATCCAGGTGGCCACGTGTTGGAGCATCGGTCATCACATCGTCGAGTTCGAGCAGGGTGGAGCGGAGAGGGCGTCATATGGGGATCGGCTACTTCCCCGCTTGGCGGGGCAACTGACACTCGAGTTCGGAAAGGGCTTTGATGCCTCGAACCTCTACAAGATGAGCCTGTTCTATCGTCACTTCCCGAATTTAGACGCACTGCGTCCGGAATTGAGCTGGACCCATTATCGGCTTCTCTCGCGGGTCGAGGATGCCCAGGCACGTTTGTGGTACATGAACGAGGCGGCCGCCCAAAACTGGAATACCCGCGCATTGGATCGTCAGATCGGCACGCTGTACTACGAACGACTCCTCGCGAGCAAAGACAGGGAACCGGTCCGAGAGGAAGCGGCAGGGGATATTTCGCGACTCGCCCTTACCCCCCGCGACTTCATTCACGACCCCGTATTGCTTGAGTTCCTCGGCCTACCCGGTACGGGCAAGCTTTTGGAATCCAGGCTCGAGGATGCCCTCATCGGCAATCTTCAAGCCTTCCTCCTCGAGCTCGGCAAAGGCTTTGCCTTCGTCGCGAGAGGCTCCGAAGACAATCCCAGCGTGGGAATCATCCTTTGCGCGCAAAAGGATCAGTCCGTAGTCCGCTACTCGGTACTTTCGGGAAACGAGCAGCTCTTCGCCAGCAAATCAAACTCGTACTTCCCTCGGAGGAAGAGCTGCGGGCCGAACTCGTTCGGGAGCAGCTCATGCTGGAAGAACAGGCAACGGAATCCCCCGAGGCGCCCAGGGAAGGTTCCAGATGAAAGCCGCAGCCCAAGAGGTCGCTGTTGAGGCCCATGACGACAAAGGAGCCCAGCCATGATCGCCGATCTCAGGCCTTATCCGGAGTACAAGAAGTCGGGGTCTCGATGGCTGGAACGAGTGCCCGAAATCTCGGAATGGCGCAATCTCCAGACGCTGACGAGGAGTCGGCCGACGATGTGGATGAGGCGAATGGAAATGAGCCGGAGAAAGAGTAAACTGGAAGGGGAGGCGTAATGGCTTTGACCACGACCGAGTTTGCCGCGATTCTTCAAGATGCCAGCAAACGAATCGAAGGAGACATCGTCTGGAGCGAGGACGAGGACCATTCGCCAGCCTTGGAATTCACTGCAAAGGTTCTGTCTGATTCCGGTTGGCCCCTTTTCGTGCGCGGCAGCCGCAATCCGCTCGCTGGGTGCCTGACCTTTGTCCTCATCCTCAAATCGGAAGGCCGCATCTATGCCTTGGACATGGGCAAGGATCATCACAATCCGCAATGCACGCAGGTCGGAGAGAAGCATAAACATCGATGGGACGAGGTGCTCAGAGACAAGGAAGCCTATGTCCCTACCGATATTACGGCCCCTGTCACGGATCCGGTCTCTGTATGAACGCAGTTCTGCGAGGAAGCCGGGATTGTCCATAAGGGAAGGCTAGCGGAACCTCCGGCTTTCCAGGGAGAACTATTCTTATGAACGCTTCGTCTGTCGGCGGAACATCGGCGCTCGGTCTTGGCGAGTTGTTTTCCATCACGCCTCATGGCGAGTACCAGCGCATTCGTACTCCCTACCTTTATCCCGATGGTGACAACATCGATCTTTTTTACAAACTCGATGGCGATGTCGGCATCATCACGGACCTTGCCGAGACGGGTCGATGGCTCAGGATGCAAACCCTTTCGCAGCGGCGTTCCACGAAACAGCGCCAACTAATCGAGGATATTCGCCTGACGCATGGAGTCGAGTACTACCGCGGAATGTTGGTCGCTCGTTGTCGGCCAGGCGATATCCTTGCTGCCGTCGTCACGAGAGTGGCCCAGGCCGCGCTCAGGGTCTCCGACCTGTGGTTCACTTTCAGGACGAGGGCTGTCGAATCCGTCACTGACGAGGTCGCCGACTTCTTGCTCGAACGAGAGTTGGCCTTTGACCGAGGGGAAAAACTCCTGGGGCGTTCGGGCCGTGCTTGGAGCGTCGATTTCCATATCCGAACGGCAAGCCGTAGTTCCTTGGTCTATGTCTTGAGCACCGGCAACCGTTCGGCGGCACATGCGATTTCCGAGCATGTGGTTGCGGCCTGGTACGATCTGAATCAACTCGCGGCCGGGCCGGAGGCCCTGAGCTTCGTGTCTCTTTTCGACGACACCTTGGACGTCTGGAATGACGAGGACTACCAGCTCGTTTCGGGACTATCCACAGTCGTCCGCTGGTCCAGGCCCGACGAGTTCGCGAGCCTGCTTTCGGATGTGGCGTAGAATGCCGGATAGAGCCGCCTGATGCCTATCGACATCTCAGAGAAGGGCCCTATCACCATCGCGATGGTTTGACATCCCCGCGAATCGGCGCTAGCCTCGCTCCAATCAAGAATGATCGCGAGGCAAATGGATGGCCAAGGCCGATCTCACCGAGCAGGAAATACGAAATCAGGTCATTCGTCGTCTCAGATCCCTTCGTGGTTCCATAATTCATTGACGAAATTCGAAAGTTCCCCGGTTGGGGGAGAACTTCGATTTGAACTCCCCGTGGCGCTGTTGGCGCTTTGGGCAAGATTGCCACTTGGGACGAGGTTCCCGACCGGGGCGACCCTCTCCTCTGCGAAGCTGCCGTTGGCCGTGGAAACTCCGCCTGCCGTGGCCGCCCCGGTGAACAGAGGCAGCGAATGGTAGCCCACGAGGCGGTGGGCAAAGAGGGCAATTTCCTGCGAATACTGTCGACCATTTCCGCCATAGGCCGGGGAAGAACCGTGTTGAAGGACCAGGCCGAAGGCGAGGGCCGCAGCTGCCGCGGCAGCGAAAGGCAGGGTGAGGCGGCGGTGGAAGCGAATCGCCGGGCGCTTCGGCCCCTCGCCCACCCTCGCGTAGATGGCGGAGAAATCCGGATCGCCCGATGAGGCCAGGCTCTCGGCGGCGCGTTTGAGCAAGCGCCCCAGCGACTCGTCCCGATCTTCGTCATGCATGGCCTGCGGTTTTGCTTTCATTCATGCCTCCCCGAAACCGGCCTTGGAGAGGAGGAGCTTGAGTTTGTCGCGTCCCCTCGAAAGCCTGCTTTTCACGGTGCCCTCGGGCATCCCGAAAATCACCGACAACTCTTCGACGCCAAAGCCCTCGGCGTCGCGAAGGTAAACAAGCGAAGCGCCGGGCTCGCCGAGTTCCGCGAGGCAGGCCCTGACGAGTTCGGCCTCGGCCGACCGCAATGGAATCCAGTCGGCCCGGTCGCTCTCCCGGCTTTCCGCCTCGCTCCCCGCGAGGACCAGGCGGCGCGATTTTTCGCGTTCGCGCGAACGGCGCCGTACGAGATCGGCGGCGCTGATGGCGCACAACCTGTACAGCCAGGTGCGAAGGGAGGAATCACCCTTCCATCGAGGCAGGCTTTCGAACATGCGGACGAGGAGGTCCTGCTCGGCCTCCTCCATCTCCTCCCTGTCCCGCAACCTCGTTGCGAGGAAGCGGCGGATCGACGGCAGGTGAAATCTCACGAGTTCCTCGAAGGCGCGCCGGTCGCCGCCGGAAACAAAGCGGTCGACGAGGACGCGCTCGTCCTCTCCCTCCCTCACTCGAGGCGGTCGAGGAGGGCCGCGAGGGCCTCGCCGTCGTCGCCGAGATCGGCCAATCGCAGCCTGCCGCTTCGTTTTTCCAGAAGGTAGTCGCGCTGAAGCCTCTGCAGTATCGCCCAACGTTCGGGCCCGAGGAGGTTCCTGAGTTCGATGGCCCTCTCGATGCGCGCCATCCGGATTTGGAGCTCCCAGTCGAGGCTGCTCTGTACCAATTGTTTGATGGCGCCCATGTCGGGATTCTTGTCGAGGAGGAGTCGCTCGAGCTTGGCCTGGATGATCCTCATCTCGCTCGCGGCCTTTGCGATGCCGTCGACTTGCCTGTCGACTGTGTCCCCGATGGCCTTGATCTCGACTTGCGTAATATGAAGCTGGCGCGCTGTCCATCGGAGATTGCGCTCGGCCCCCTGAAAACCTTGGGCGCCCTGGCCCGCCGGGGCCTGGCTCTGGGCGTTCAGGGAGAAAACGGCTGCGCCGAGGGCGAAGGCCGCGACAATCCAGGTTTTCACAATGCGTCTCCTTGTTTCGACGGACGGCCCCGCGGCCGATCGCCCATTAGTCGCGTCAGAATCCCTTCCGGTTCCCTCGCGGCGAAATTATATCGATCAAAAAGCGGGGATTGATGGCGTCCGGGCCCCCGGGAACGAGGATGTCGGCGTCCGCGAAGGAGGAGAGATCGGATCCGGGAGCGGGAAGGGAAATGGTGAAGGCTCCCGCGGCCTTGGCGCCGAGAAGGCCGAAAAGGGAGTCCTCGAAAACGACGCAGCGCCGGCTTTCGACGCCAAGTCGCCTCGCTGCCTCGATGAAGACATCCGGTGCGGGCTTGCCGTGCGCGACATCCGTCGCCGACACGCGGAGGGGAAAGATGGCGGAAAGGCCCGTGGCCTCCAGTTCGAAATCGATGATCTCATGGGTCGACGACGAGGCGATGGCGAGGGGCATCCCGAGGGCCGCCAGTTCACGGGCGAGGGCCTCGGTGGCGGGGAAGGTCGTGATGCGGCCCCGTGCCGCTTCGAAGAAGGCCCTGGTCTTGAGGGCCTGTCTCTCTCCCAGGGGCAAACGATTGAAGGAATTGTCAGGAAAGCGGCTCTCGACGATTTTGAAAAAGGCCTCGGCGCTCCTTCCGAAAAACTCCTGCTTCAGTTCCTCGTCGATTTCCATGCCCCAGGCCGCGAGAAGTAGCTCCTCGGAGAGCTCGAAAAAGGGCTCGGAATCCACAAGGGTGCCGTCGAGGTCGAAGAGGCTGGCTTGCGGGACAAAGCGGGGGGCCACGGTCACCGCCTGCACCGCGGCTTGGGCTGCGGCCTGCGTTGTGGCCTGCACCGCGGCCTGCGTCGCGGCCCCGATCGCCTCATCATTTGTGATAGGTTGCACGATACTACTCCTCTATGATTCCGAGGCCGGGCACGAGACGAGGTCTCGGCCGCAGCCCGGGGATTGCCGGTCCCGGCTCGATGGGCATGGGAATGGGGGCCGCGGGCCCACACCCGGTGGGCGAAGGCTCCCACCCGGCGGGCGAAGGCCCACACCCGGCGGGCGAAGGCCCCCGATCCGCGCCCATTGTGCCCTCGTCCTCGTCTCCGCCTGCCTCATCCTCGTAGCCCCGCCGAGCCCAGAAGTCGCCGCGCCCGGGACGTCGCGGCTGGGCATAGTACTCGGCATTCCAGAAAAAGAGCCCACGGGAGGGAGCGGTGGGACCGGCTAGCTCGCGGTCGCCCGACGACAGGGCCATGGCCGTGGCCTCGACGACCCGCCCCTCCCCTTCCCAATGGAGAAGCGACCCCACGATCGAGCGCACCATCCTGAGGAGAAAGGCGTTGGCTGCGATCTCGAAGACGAGCATGCCGCCGCCCGGGCCGGGGACGGGTCCCCCTCCGGCCTCCCAGCGAAAAGATGCTTCCAGTACGTTGCGTCTTTTCGAGGGGCTCGGGTCGCGGGCGGAGCAGAGGGCGGAGAAGTTGTTTTCGCCCAACAAAAGTCCGGCGGCCGCGTTGAGAACGGATAGGTCCGGCGCGCGGGCGACCCGATGGGCGTAGCGGAGGGTGAAGGGGTCGACGGTTCTTCCAATTGCGATGAAATAGCGATAGCGCCTGAGGCGGGCGTCGAAGCGCGAATGGAAATCGAAACCCGCCTCGCAGGCCTCCATCACCCGTATGTCGGGGGGCAGGAGCTTGTTCAGGGCCGGAACGAAGCGCTCCGCGGGAATCGAGCGGATATCGGTGTAGAAATTGGCGACTTGGCCACGCGCGTGGACGCCCGCGTCCGTGCGACCGGCGCCGAAGAGGGGCAGGGTCCTTCCGTGCATCTTCCCGATCGCGGCCTCGAGCTCGCCCTGGATCGAGGGGGCGTTCTTCTGCCTTTGCCAGCCCCCGTAGGAGCTGCCATCGTAGGCAATGACGAGACGGATATTGCGCAGGCCCGGCATTACTCCTCTTCTTCCTCTTCGACGCCCTTGGTCTCCGCCTTGATCTGATCGAAGAGTTCGCGCGCCTTGTCGAGAAGGGGGCCCGGCTTGTTCTTGCTCCGCTTGCCAAGTCCGAAGAGTTTTGCTATGGCGCGCTTGGACGAGGCGAGGGTCGCCTCGCGCTTTTCAAGGTCCTGTCGCGGCCCGTATTTATATTCGAGGACGCCGGAAAGGTAGATGACGCCCTCGAAGCCATAGCTCTTGTCGCTGTCCGGGCCGAACCATTTCACGACGGCCAGGGGCTCCTTGCCGCCTTGGTCGAGTTCGATCGCGGAGCGGTAGAGAAAACGGGCCTTCCGATAGAGGAGGGCCGCTACATGGTCGAAATTCTCGCCCGGCCGCTTGGCCTGGAGTTCTGAGAAGAGCCAGGCCCCCCTCAGGGCACAGAGGGCCTGCTTGAAGGTGGGCGCGAAGTCCTTGGGCAGGCCCTCGTAGCAGAGCATCGCGAGCCAATAGCTCGCGGCGCCCTCGGCGAGGCCCCTCGGCGAGGTGAAGTCCAGGGGCTGGACGAGGCGCTGCACCGACTCGATGCGCTCCGCGATGCTTTCCGACAGGGTCTTGGCCAGTTTGGTACTAATTGCCCCGAAATCGGGCTTGTAGGCCGCGTACCAGCAGGAAGGACAGACGCTGAGCTCGTAGACGAGGGGCTGGATTTCGCCCCACTGGGCCATGGGAATGTAGGTCCGGTGCAGCTCGTCCGTGAGGTTGCCGGCATTGACCCGCCCGGAAAAAAGCTCCTCGCGATGGAACTTGGATTCGCAGACGGGACACTGCAGCTCTTCCTTGGCCTGGAAGGTAACCTTCCTTTCCTTCTCTTCCTTCTCGGGTTTCGCGATCGTCCTCGCCATGCTCAATCCTCGATGATCGCGACGGCGATCGCGTTGTCGCTCTCGTGCGTGAGCGAGATGTGCACCTTCCGCCCCCCTATCGACTCGAGTCGGGCCAGAGCGGAACCGTAGAGCCGGATTTCGGGCCTTCCGTTATAGTTATTAATTACCTGGATGTCGCTCAGCTTGATCCCGGTCAGCCCGGTGCCGCTGGCCTTGCCGAAGGCCTCCTTGGCGGCGAAGCGGGCCGCCAGGGAGAGCGGCGCGCCCTCTCCTCGCTCGAGCACGGTCGCGACCTCCTCCGGGTGGAAGAAGCGGTCGACGAGGCCCGGAATCGAGAGCCAGTGCCTGATGCGCCTGACATGCACGACATCGATGCCCACTCCGAGTATCACCGCGCACCTCCGGTCGCCTGCTGGACGCGAAGCGTCAGCGCTGGCGGATTTATGGAATCGAGGGCCACCCCGTCGGGAAGGCGGGCGTCGAGGGGCAGGGTATAGAGGCCCGGCTTCGTCGCCGTCGAGAGGTCGAGGACGATGGCTCCCTGGGAGAGGGTCAGATCCTTGAGAAGGGCCGAGCTCGAACGGACGCGCACGACACAATTGGGAAGAGCGTCGGCGAGGGCCAGGCCCTGGGCGAGGCCCGTCGCCGCAACTGGCACGGCGTCGAAGGTCTTGAAATCCATCGCCTGCAAAATCTTGGCGGCAAAGGTGGCGGTGCCCTTTCCCTGAACCTGCACGTAGGGATCCTTGGAGAAGACCCGCACCTCTTCGCGGAAATCGCCCGTCTTGCCCGAAAGCTCTATCGGATCGGTCGAGAGATCGATGATGTGCTCGACCGCGCTCGCCGGGCCCGATACCTCTTCCTCTGCCGGCTCGAGGGTGAAGGAGGAAAGCTCGTAGCCGGGCCCGAGATACCCTCGGAAGGAAGGCGTCACCGGCACGACCTTGCGGAGCCTGCGCTCGAGATCGACGGCGATTTCGGGGGGATCGGCCGTGATCTCCAGGGGATCGACGCCCAGGGCGCTGCCGCGACGCTCGACCAGGACGGGCGCCTTGAACAGGCCTTCCCCGGTCGCGTGCGAAAGGTCGACCGAAGCCCGGAGATCCTCTTCGAGAATCGTGATGAGGGCGTTCGATTCTCCCCGAAGCGTTAGCCTGACGGTTTTCGGGAAGCCGGAAGAAGGGGCGTAGTCGTCGCCGACGGTCACGGAAAGCGGGACGGAAATGTAGCGATCCTCGAGGCGGTTCAGGCGATAAAAAGAAAAGACCAGTATTGCCACGACAAGCGAGAGAACCTTGGCGGGCCAATCGGCGATGATGCGGGAGCGAAGCGGCTTCTTACTCATCTTCGTCCTCGGCCTCCTCGCCGGGTACGGAGAGGAGTTCTCCGAGCATGCGCCTCGCCTGGACGGCTCCGAGGTCGTAGAAGAGTCGTGAGTTCTCGGCTATCGAGATCGCGCCGGACTCCTCGCTGACGACGAGAATCACCGCGTCGGTCACCTCCGAAAGTCCCAGGGCCGCCCTGTGCCTCGTGCCGAAACTCTTGCGTATGTCCTGCTGTTCCGAGAGGGGGAGAAAACAGCCGGCTGCGACGGCCCTGCCCTCCTGGATCACGATCGCCCCATCGTGCAGGGGCGTGTCCCAACCGAAGACGCTGGCGATGAGACTCGAGGATATGACAGCCTCGAGCTTCGTGCCGGTCTCGGAGAAATTGCGCAGGCCGACGGTCCTCGCGAAAACGATGAGGGCGCCCCTCCGCGCGGAGGCGAGCATGCCGGCTGCGTTCATCACCGCATCGATCATGTCGGCGTCCGGCCCCTGCGTGCCGCCGAAGACACGCCCCTGCCCGAGCTTGAGCACAAGCTTGCGCAATTCCGGTTGAAAGACGATGGCGAGGGCGATGACCAGGGCGGGAGCGAGGGTGGTGAGCACCCAGGAAACGGTCGTGAGCTGGAGGAAAAAAGCGATGCCCCAGAGTGCGACCAGGAAGACGGCGCCACGGAGAAGGTGCACGGCCTGGGCGCTGACGAGGAGTCCCCAGGTGCGGTAGAGGAGAAAGGCGAGGAGGAGTATGTCGAGGACGGTGCGGATCCATTCAATGGGTGAGCCGATGCCGGAAAAACCACCCATGTTCAATCCCCGGCCGACGCGGCCGATTGGCGTGGCGCGAGAATGGTCGAGACGAGGAGGAGGAGATCGCGGGTCTGGGCGACGTCGTGGACGCGGAAGAGCCGGGCGCCCCGGCACCAGGCCGCCGCCGCCGCGCCGAGGCTGCCGGCGAGCCGCTCCTCGATCGGCTTGCCCGTCAGGGCGCCGATGAAGCCCTTGCGTGAAAGGCCGACGAGCAGCGGATAGCCGAGGTCTCGGAGGGATGAAAGTCCGGACAAAAGGGCGAGGTTGTCTTCGTTCCGCTTGCCGAAGCCGATGCCCGGGTCAAGCACGATGGCCTCGCGGGGAAGGCCGGCCGCCTCGGCACGGGCGGCGGCGTCGAGGAGGAATCGCGACACCTCCCCGAGGCAATCGTCATAATAGGGCGCATTCTGCATGGTGGCAGGCTCGCCCTTCATGTGCATGAGGATCACCGGAGCCCCGGCCGCCGCCGCGAGGGGGGCCAAGGCGGGCGAGTCGCGAAGGGCGGAGATGTCGTTGAGGATGTCGGCGCCCGCTTCGAGGGCAGCCTTCCACACGGCGGCCTTGCGGGTGTCCACGGAGATGGGGATGTCGCTTTCGCGACGGATCGCCTCGATGGCCGGAATGACGCGTCCGAGCTCCTCCGATTCGTCTATATATGACGATCCGGGACGGGTCGATTCGCCGCCGACATCGATGACGTCCGCGCCCTCGGCGATCATCGCGAGGGCGGCGTCGCGGGCGGCGTCGCGCGCCTGGTGTCGGGAGGCCGCGTGGAAGGAATCCGGGGTCGCGTTGACGATGCCCATGACCGCGAAGGGTTCCAGGGAGAGAAATCGTCCGCGCGGGAGTGAGAGCTTTTCCATCGCTGGCATGACGATAGCACGAACTTCGTCACTTTGCCAGCGAGTCGGGCTCCGGAACGGGGGGCCCGCCAGGCGCCAACCCGGTCCCCTTTCAGGCGCCGGGCCGGGCCCGCCCGAAGGCCCCGACCGCATGCCCCCTTGCGATCGACGGGCAAGCGTAGGCACCATGCCGCCATGGGACTCCCCAACCGGCTCCTCGTGCTCGATCTCCGCGCCCCCCTCGTCTACGAACCGGCAGCCTCCGGCAGCACGGACGCCGCGGCCACCCGCACAGCAACAAGGCCCACCGGAGAGGCCGCCGCGCCCGATGGAGCGGCTGCCGCTCCCGGGTTTTCCGCTCCGTCGAGGCTCCAAGACGATGCTGGGTTTTTCCCCGAAGGCCCGCGAAGGGAGGGGGAGGAGGAGCTCCATGTTTTCGGTGACAGCCTCATCTCGATGAGTCCCGACGGCCCTCGTTGCCGACGCCCCCTGCCGTGGCCGCGTGCCTCCTATTGCTCCGGCGTCGCTGGCGGCAAGGTGGGCTTTCCGAAGGGCGAGGCGTCGCCCGGAGGTTCAACCGGCGAGGCGTCGCCCGGAGATTCGACCGGCGCGGGAGTCCGGCCGCCCAACACAACCAATGCGACCAACCCGACCAACAGGGCAAGGCCGCCTTTGACCTTGGGCGCGGGGCTGTGGCTCTTCTCGCAATGGCGACCCGTCGACCGCCGGGAACTCGCCGACGGCATCGAATGGTTCGCGCGGGAGGGCTGGTGGGAGGGCCGCGAACTCGAAGGCGAGTACTTCCTCCGATTGGTCAGAGAGGACTCGAGGGTGGCCTTCCAGCTCCTCCGTCGCCTCGCACCGGGCGAAAAGCTCGCCGACACCTGAGGGTGGTCGGCCGGAGCCTCAGTCGTCGGCTCCCGGCAGATCGAGGGCGGGCAGCCGGACGGTGAAAACGGTGCTCCCCGACCCGGAAGTGAAGGATACCTCCCCGCCCTGCTCCTCCACGATCTGCTTGACGATGGCGAGGCCGAGCCCCATTCCGCCCTGCTCCTCCTTCGTCGTGAAGAAGGCCTCGAAGATCCGCGGGCGCAAGGCCTCGGGGATTCCCGGCCCGTCGTCGGCGACCGAGACCAGGGCATGGGGTCCCTCGCGCCGAATACTAATGGCAATTGTGCCTTTCCATTCCATCGCCTGCATTGCGTTCATGATGAGGCCGCGCCAGACCTGGGCAAGGCGCCCGGGGTGGCCCATCACGGCCAAATCCCAGTCGTACTCGCAGCGGAGCTTGACGCCGCGCTGGAGGTCGTGCCGCACGAGGGGCAGGGCCGCCTCCACGCTTTTCGCCAGAGGGACGACAGAAATAGCGTCAGCGAGGCGAAAATCCCCGTATTGGGCGAGGGCTTCCACGACCGCGGCGATGCGCCCGGCCGCCTTTTCGACGATCGCGAGCGCGTTGCTCGAAATACCCACCCCGTACATTATGCGAAGGGCCTCGGGGTTGGTTTTGAGGATGGCCGCGGCCCGGTCGTCCACCGCCTCGAGACCGAGCTGGGCGAGGATGTTCGCCGCGTCGTCGATCTCCGGAATTCCTAAGTCGGCCAGCCTCGATTCGGCGAGCTGCCGGGCCTGCCTGAGTTCGAGGCCGCTCCGCAGGGGGTTGGCGTTGGCCTCGGCCAGGATGTCGCGCAGGTCGCTTCGCCTGGCGGGATCGAGTGAGGCAACGAGGGCGGGCAGACCCGACAGGACCCTCGTCCGCTCCTCGATCAGGGTGCGCGTCGAGGAGGAGATGGCGGCCAGGGGGGTGTTCACCTCGTGATGGATGCCGGCGACGAGTTCTGCCAGGAGGGAAAGCCGGGCGGTGAGGACGAGGTTCGACTGGCTCGCCGCCAGCCGTGAAAGGGTCGAGCGCAGCTCGGCGTTGAGGGTTTCGAGTTCCGCGTTCCGGTCGAGTACCTGGGCCTTGAGGCCCCGGTTGATCGCATCGACCTCCATCATCGCCGCGTCGATCAGGCCGTAGACGTAGAGCAGGGCCGACAGGACGATGCCTTCGATGAGGAGGGAGGCGATGAAGTCGCTTCGGGCCCACTTCGGATCGGCCCCGAGGGGGAAGGCGGGCACAAGGACGCCCGCGAAAAACAGGATGGTCGCGGCGAAGGAGATGGCTCCGGGTATGACGATGTGGAAGGGCCTCGGCCCGAGGAGGACCCCAAGGACCATGGCCATGGCGCCTCCGGCGGCGAGGGTGAAGAGGGCCGTCACGTTCGGGCTGGTGGGTAGGGGGAAGAACACGGCAAGGGGCAGGAGGAGGGAAACCGGAATGAGGGAGATCAGGGAGGCCACTCCCGTCCTTCCCGTCACGCGAAGCACGACGATGGCCGCGAAAAGGAGGAGGGCTCCGACTCCGAATACGAGGACATCCTTGTTGAAGCCCCGGATCAGGAAGGAAAATGCGGAAAAGCCGACCGAAGCCGCCGCCAGGATCGAGACGAGGGGGAGAAAAATGCGGCTCTTACGGTCGAGGACGAGGGTAAGGACCTTTTGGCTATTCGAGGACGGCATAGATGCGCCGGACGCCGGCGGCCGACGACTGCTCCTTTTGGATCCGGAATTTGCCGAGCTTTCCGGTGCGCTCCACATGGGGGCCTCCGCAGACCTCCTTCGAGAAATCACCAATTGTGTAGACCTTCACGGTCTCCTCGTACTTCTCGCCGAAGAGGGCCGTCGCCCCGGAGAGCTTCGCCTCGTCGAGCTTCATCATCGTCATCGTCACGGGCAGGTCGCGTGAGATCTGCTCATTCACAATTGTTTGCACTTTCGCGAGCTCGTCGGCGCTCATCGGCGCCCCGTGGGAAAAGTCGAAGCGCAGGCGCTCGGGATTGATGTTGGAGCCCTTCTGGTTGACGTGCTCGCCCAGCACGTTCTTGAGCGCGCGATGGAGGAGGTGGGTGGCCGTGTGGTACTTGGTCGACATCTCGGAACTGTCAGCGAGGCCCCCCTTGAAAAGCTGCTCGGCGCCCGCTCGGGAAAGCTCCTGATGCTTCTTGAAGGCCTCGTCGAACTCCTCGCGGTTTACCTTCATGCCGTTCTCCGACGCGAGCTCCTCGGTGAGTTCGATCGGAAAGCCGTAGGTATCGTACAACTTGAAGGCCAGGCGTCCGGACATGATCTTGCTCGGGTTCTTGAGGAGGTTGGGCAGCATCTTCTCGAACTCGTGCTCGCCGGTCTTGAGCGTCTCGAGGAATTTCTCCTCCTCGGCGGCGATGCCCTCGAGTATCTTCGCGCGATTCTCATCGAGTTCGGGATAGGCCCCCTTGAAATTATCGATGACCGCAGCGGCGGGCGTCGACAGAAAGGAGCCCTCGATGCCGAGCTTGCGCCCGTGGCGCACCGCACGGCGAAGGAGGCGGCGGAGCACATAGCCGGCGCCGACGTTCGAGGGCAAGGGTCCCTTGGGATCGCCGATGATGAAGGTGGCCGACCTGATGTGGTCGGTGACGATGCGCACCGAGCGATCCCTGTCGGCGTCGCCCCCGTAGGAATAGCCGGCCGCCGCGCATATCGCCGCGATGATGGGGGCGAAGATCTCCGTCTGATAGACGCTCGTCTTGCCCTGGAGGACCGTGACCGTGCGCTCGAGCCCCATGCCCGTGTCCACGTTCTGTGCCGGCAGCTTGACGAGGGTCGTCGCGTCGACGCGGTTGTATTCCATGAAGACGTTGTTCCAGATTTCCATCCAATTGGAAGAATCAGTTCCCTTGTTCGAGCCGGCGGGCGGAAAGCCCTCCCCCACCCAGTAGAAGATCTCGGAATCGGGGCCGCAGGGGCCGGTCGGGCCGGCGGCCCACCAGTTGTCGCTCGCGGGAAGGTAGGCGATGCGGTCGACCGGCATGCCGATGTCGCGCCAGACCTGGGCCGAATATTCGTCGCGGGGCGCGTTCTCGTCGCCGGCGAAGACCGTCACCGAGAGCATGCGCCGATCGAGGCCGAGCCACCTCGGATCGGTGAGGAATTCGAGGCTCCAGGTGAGCGATTCCTTCTTGAAGTAATCGCCCAGCGACCAGTTGCCGAGCATTTCGAAACAGGTGAGATGGGCCGGATCGCCCACCTCGTCGATGTCGCCCGTGCGCACGCATTTCTGGTAATCGACCAGGCGCTTGCCGGCGGGATGGGGCTCCCCGAGCAGGTAGGGCACGAGGGGGTGCATCCCCGCCGTCGTGAAGAGGACGGTGGGGTCGTTTTCGGGGATGAGTGATTTGCCGGAAATCTCGGCGTGGCCCTTCGTCTTGAAGAATTCGATGTATTTGGAGCGGAGCTCGTTGGCGCTGATCATGGTGCCGGATAGTAGAACGCCGGAAGCTGGGGGGTCAAGGATTCATCGCGGCCATGGCGGCGCCCCTATTTCTTCCCCTCGTCATGGCCGGTCTGGTCCGGAAAACGCTTCTGGATGGCTTCGATGGTCGGGAGGATATCGAAAAACGCCTCGACGATCTCGGGATCGAATTTGCTGCCGGACATTTTCCGGATTTCCGAATAGACATCGGAGGAGTCCCACTTTTCCTTGTAGACGCGGCGCGAGCAGAGGGCGTCGAAGACATCGGCCACGGCGACGATCCTTCCGGTCAGCGGTATCTCCTCGCCCGCAAGCCGTCGCGGCTTGCCGTCGGCCTCGGCCTCGAGGGCTGGTGCGTGCCAGATTTCGCCCGTGCGGATCACGCCCTCGACTTCGATGTTGCGGATTTCAAAGTAGGCATTGCGATAATCGACCTTGCCGGGATAGCCGGTACCGTCCCAGTTTTCGTGGTGGGTGAGGGCGATGTCGGCGGCCATCTTGTCGTACTCGGAGTCATCGGTGAAAAGACGGGCGCCGCAGAAGGTGTGGCCCTGCATGATCTCGCGCTCCTCGTCGGAAAAGCGCGCGGGCTTTTTGAGGATGAGGTCGTTGATGCCCACCTTGCCGACATCGTGGAGCATGGCGGCGAGCTTGAGCGTGTCCTTCGTGCGTTCAATTTCGCGGAGTTCGATGCCTTTTTTCCGCGCATAGCGTTCGTAGATTTCCGAAGCGTAGCTCGAAACGCGGGTGACATGGGCCCCCGTTTCGTGGCTGTCCTTGAGCTGGGCGACGGCGTTCATCCGGAGGATCATCCGGCGGATGAAATAGGCGTTCTGGAGATGGGTCGTCGCGTTGGCCGCGAAATGTGCCACGATGGGCTCGTCTTCCTCGGCGAAGGGCACGGTTTCGCCGGCCTCGTTCTTGGCATTGATGAGCTGGATGACGCCGAGGAGCCCGCCTACCGGTGTGGTAAGGGGAACGGTGAGCATCGACTCGGTCCGATAGCCGGTCACGTCGTCATAGGAACGGTTATAGGAAA
>JAJXVS010000054.1 GCA_021782015.1 bacterium
TGGCGGCCGGACAAGAACTCCGACTTTCCCCACTTCGAGCTGTTCCGCCGCGAACGCTGGGGTCTTATTATTTATGACGAAGTGCATCTCCTGCCCGCGCCGGTCTTCCGTGTGGTGGCGGAGATCCAGGCCGTGCGCCGCCTGGGGCTCACGGCCACCCTCGTGCGGGAGGACGGACGCGAGGAGGATGTCTTCAGCCTCATCGGACCCAAACGCTACGACGTGCCCTGGAAGGATCTGGAGCGCAAGGGCTTCATCGCCGAGGCCTGGTGCCGCGAGATCCGCATTCCGCTTTCTTCCCATGACGAACTCCGCTATTCGGTGGCCGAGCCCCGTGAAAAGCACAGGTTGGCGGCCGAGAACACCGCCAAGCTCGAGGCCGTCCGGGAACTCGTCGACAATCATCCCGACGATCTGGTCATGGTCATCGGTCAGTTTCTCGAACAGCTCGGGAAGATCGCCCGCCTCCTCGACGCGCCGCTGATCACCGGCCGCACGCCGAATCCTGAGCGCGAGCGCATCTACGAGGATTTCCGCCGCGGGAGGACGAGGGTCATCGTCGTGTCGAAGGTGGCCAATTTCGCCATCGATCTGCCCGACGCATCGGTGGCGATCCAGGTTTCCGGAAGCTTCGGCTCGCGGCAGGAGGAGGCCCAGCGCCTCGGGAGGATTCTGAGACCGAAAGATCGCAATTCGTTCTTTTATTCGCTCGTCTCCCGGTACACGGTCGAGGAGGATTTCTCGGCGAACAGACGCAAGTTTCTCACCGAGCAGGGTTACCGCTACCAGATCGAGGCCTGGGAATGAGACCGGGCCGGTTCCGCGTGCCCGACGCGAAGGTCTGGGAAGAGAGCTTTCTCGCGATGGACACGGAGACGCTCCTCCAGTTGGCGCGCAACTACATCGGGGCCATCAAGAGCCCCTGGGACAAGCGAAGCGTCGTCGCCAGATTGACGGCCTTCGCGAGGAAGCCCGAGACGGTCCAGGCGATGCTCGCCCTTTTTGACGAACTCGACATGGCCATCGCCTGCACCCTCATCCTGGCCGGCCCCCTCACGGACGCCGAATTGCGCAGCCTCTTCCACGGAGAGATCAAGGCCTTCGATCTAGATGTGCGCGTGGCGAATCTCGAGGATCGGCTCGTCCTGTTTCGGCTCCGCGACGCCCGTGTCATGCGCCATGCCCTCAACCCCCTGCTTCGCGAATCCCTCGCGCGCCACGCGCGAAATCCGCACATGGTCTTCAACGCGGGAGCCGTGCCTGCGCCGGCCTCGGTCGGAGAAGAGCGGTCCGTCGCGCCGAGGGCGGCGGAGCGGCTGTCACCCCTCTTCGCGTCTCTCGCCCTGTTTTCCTTCGTGCTTCATAGTCCGGGCGCGGTAAAAAAGGGAGGCATGCTTTCGAAAAAGGCCGCGGCCAGGCTGGGGTCCGTCATCCCGGAGGCCGATTCGGATCCGGAGCGGTATGCGGCGCTGATTCAGGCCTTAGAGGCGCAGGGGATTCTCGCGAGAAATGGCGTCGAGGGCGACTATGACGCCGACTCCGGCGCTTTCGGGGCGCTGCTCGAACGCCATGGCGCCGGCCTGCCCTTCAGGCTTGCCCTCGCGCTGGCCCTTCCGCGTGGAGGGACGCCGGGTACGATCGAGGCGCTCGCCGCCATGGTCGGCTCGGCCCTCGATGCCTTGCCGCGGGACCTGCCCCTGCCCGAGACGGGGCTTGCGCGTTGGTTGGGCATCGCGACCCTCGATGCCGAGACCTCCCTCGACATGGAAGCCCTGGTGAAGGCGCTTTCGGCATTGAGGCTGATCGAGCGTCGGGGCGGGGGCTTCTTCCTCGAGCCCGAGGCATCCTCAGCCTTGTCGGAGGAGAGGGCAGGCTCGCCCCAAGCTGCCGTCCCGCAACTCGTGGCCGATGGCTCGCACCTTCTCCGCGTCCTGCCTGAGGCGGGCCAGGAGGCGCGGTGGCTGGCGGCGCGCATCGCGAGGCCAGCGCGCCTCGGCCTCGTCTGGGAACTGGAACTCGACCGCGAGTCGACGCGCGAAGCCTTCGCCGCGGGACTCGAGGCGAAGGCCATCGTCGAGGCCCTCGCGAAGTTCAGTGTTAGGCCTATACCGCAGAGCCTGGCCTTCTCGATGGAGTCGTGGGAAAAGGAGTTCCGTTCGACCCGACTCTTTCACGGCTGGGTGCTGGTCTGCGATGAAAGACGCCGGACGATTGTCGAGGGTCGGCCCGATATCGCGGCCCTCGTCAAGGAGCGACTCGGACCGGGCGTCTACCTCCTTGACGCCGCAGAAATGGAAGACTTCGCGCCGATCTTCGCCGCCGCCGGAATCGAGGTGCCGCCTCCGATAAGGCCCCACGCACACCTTCGGCAGACCCCCGCCTTCCCCGAAATGAAGGGGCGACCATCCCTCGATGAAGGTGGTCGTGGCGTCACGGCCGAAGCGGCGCAGAGGGAAGAAGCGAAGGCCTTTCCCGCATTCGATCGGATCGAAGCACGCGATTCGGAGGCTGCCGACAATCGGCAGGACCGGGTCGACCTCGATCCCGAGCCTGCCCTCGCCCGTCTCCGCGCGGCCCTCGCGTCGCGCATGGCTTCGGCGCGGAGCGTGCCGCCAGCTGATTCGCCCGGAGGGGAGAACGTGTCGCCGGCGGAGGCTGCCGCGCGTGAGCGCTCCAATGACCGCGAACGTTCGAGCGCCCGCACGGGCGAAATGGAAAGGGAACTGGCGGATCGCATCGAGTCGCGCCTCATCGTCGACGAGGCCCAGCTCGCCCGCGCGGACGTGACCCTCGTCCGCGTAGAGGCGGGTGGCCTCGACTACGGCGGGAAGACGCGCCTAGCGGAACGCGCCATCGCCTCGCCCGGCGACCGTCTTGAAATTAAATACCAATTGTCTGGAGGTGAGCCCGAGTCCGTAACAATGCGGCCGGTGCGGCTCCAGAAGACCGACCGGGGTCTCGTGCTCGAGGGCGAGGACCTCGCGGCCGGGACTCCCGTCCGCGTGCCCCTCGGGGCCGCGAGCATGGTGCGCCGATTGCGCGCCACACCATTCGGAGATGAAAGATGAAGAACAACCGCAACGGGCAGGTCCAGGTGCCCACCGAGACAGGCCACCAGGTGCAGCTCAAGCTCGCCGTCCTCGTGGACGCCGACAACACCCAGGCCACGATCGTGGAGGGCCTTCTCGCCGAGATCGCCAAGTACGGCGTCGCGAGCGTCAAGAGGATTTACGGCGACTGGACAAGCACCAACCTCAGATCATGGAAGGAAAAACTGCTCGAATACGCCATCCAGCCCGTCCAGCAATTCGCGTACACGTCCGGCAAGAACGCCACCGATTCGGCGATGATTATCGACGCCATGGATCTTCTGTATACCGAGAATCTCGACGGATTCTGCGTCGTGTCCAGCGATTCCGATTTCACGAGGCTTGCGGCTCGCCTCCGCGAGGACGGCAAGCTGGTGCTCGGCTTCGGCCAGAAAAAGACGCCCAAGCCCTTCGTGGCGGCCTGCGACAAATTCATCTACACGGAAATTCTCCGCGAGGGCGACGACGAAAACCACGGAGGGAAAGAATCCAAGAAGGAGGGCGCCCAGGACCTGCGGGGCGACCGCAAGGTCGAAACGCTGCTGCGCGCCGCCGTCGAGGACGCGGCCGACGAATTCGGCTGGGCCTATCTCGGCGCCGTGGGCACCTACATCGCCAACCGTCAGCCGGAATTCGATCCTCGTAATTATGGCTATCGCAAATTGGGGGATCTGATCAAGGCCTCGGGGCTCTTCGAGATCGACGAGCGCGACAATCCCTACAATCCGGGCAAGCAGGTTTACATGAGGGCTATCCAGAAGGCGCCCAGGAGATAGCCGGATCGTCTTGGGCTACCAGCCCAGGATGCGGCGCCTGTTTTCGGCCCCGATGCGGAGGAGGTCTTCGCGGAGGGGCAGGGAGGGGTCCCGTCGCGCCTTCATTTCGATGGCGAACTGGTTCATCGAAAAATGGCGGAACAGAAGGATGTCGGCCCGCGATTTCTCGGGAGTATTGCTGCATTCGCGGCTGAGAGCCTCGGCGTAGGGGCGGAAAATCCCCCGCGGTCCGAGTTCGCCGTAGCCCGAGATCCAGAGGGGCACGCCGAGGGCCTCGTGGAGGCGAGCGGCCATTCCGGCCATCCAGCGCTGGCTGTCGGCGAGAAGGGTCGCGAGGGCCTCGCGCAGGGGCTGCTCGCCGCCCGCTTCGCCGGCAAGGGCGAGGAGTTTGCGGAGTTCCGCGGTCTTGGGCGTGTGAATGGGCGTTTTGTTTATAATTATAACTTCTTTGCGGAAATCGATTCCCAGTTCGCGGCGAAACCAACCCTCGGCGAGTTTGCCGGACTGTCCGACGAGGTAGCGCAGGTTGCGCGATAGTTGTTCGTTCTTGCCGGGATTGTCGGCCACGATGATGTACGACGGCGTCGACGAGGCGTCGAGGTCGCGGAGGGCGCGGTTGAAGACGATGGGCGTCTCGATGCGGTAGTCGTCGTAGCCAAGGGCCTCGCGGAGTCTTTCCTGCAGCGCTCCCAGCCAGGGCGCGGAGGCGGTCCAGGAGGCGACCCGTTCCTCGAATTCGTCGCCGAGCGAGGCGACGACGCGCCAGGCCGCCGCTCTCAAGCGGGATCCATGAAACGGTCGAGGGCATCGGCCACGAAGTCCTCATCGTTGGTACGATGCGACACCCAGCCGGCGGCGGCCTTGGCTTCGGGCACTGCGTTGGCTGGCGCGCAGGAAAAGCCGGCTGCCTTGAGCATGCCGATGTCGTTCATGCCGTCGCCCATCGCGAGGGCCTTGCGCATGTCGAGCTCGAGGCGTGGCGCGAGCCGGGAGAGCGCCGCCCCCTTGTCGGCCCCGAAGGGCAGGATTTCCAGGAAATAGGGCTTGGATATGAGCACCTCGATCCGGCCCGGGAAGGAGGCGAGGAGTTCCTCCCGGAGAGGGGGCAGGCCTAGGGGTTCGCCGGGCACGACGAATTTGAGCTGGCCGCGGGCGAGGGCGGCCTCCACGTCGGCGATGGGAAAATTGGGCATGCCCGTGAGCCGCGTGTCCTCTTCGGTGTAGGAATTGCGGCCGTGATACTGGATGCCGCCGTTTTCGTAGATCTGCCAGGCGAAGCCTTTCGCTCCGAGAAAGGCGGCGATTTCGCGGCAGAGGTCCGCGTCGAGGCGGAGCTCGAAGAGGACGCGACCCGTGGCCGTGGCGACGATCTCGGCGCCGTTCGAAGCGACGATGTAGTCGTCGGGACCGGCGAGGCCGAGGAGTCGCGCGTACTTTTCCATGCTGGTGAGATTGCGGCCCGACGAGAGCACGATTTTGGCTCCGGCCTTGTGGGCTCGCCGAAGAGCCTCCCTGTTGGCCTGGGAGATCGAAAGGTCGCTGTGGAGGAGTGTGTCGTCGAGATCGATGGCGATGAGTTCGAAACGCATGAATCGATACTATCGGGAGAAGGGCGTGAAGGTCGAGGCCGTCCCGCCCTCGACCGCGTGATCTCAGCGCGCGGCTTTAAGGTGCGGGATTGGATGGCCCGGCCATCGAAAGTTCGGAGGAGAGGCGTGTCCGCCTGTCATAGAGTTCCACCTCGAGGCCCGGGCCGGCGGCGAGCTCAAGTTCGGTGGCGATCAGGCCCTCGGAATCTCTTCGAACTTTCACGCGGATTGAACTGCCTCGCCATACGATGCGGAACGAATAGGACCTCCAGGCCGCGGGCATCAGCGGTGCGAAGGAGGGGAGGCCCCGCTCGGGCCGGAAGCCTCCGAAGCCGAAGACGAGGGCGAGCCAGGCCCCGCCCATGTTCGCGGCGTGGATGCCGTCCTTGGCGTTGCCGTGGCGGTCGTCGAGGTCGAGGCGTACGCCTTCGCGAAAGTAGCGCCAGGCCTTTTCGGCATCGCCGAGCCGAGCCGCCATGGCCGCGAAGACGGTGTAGGAGAGGGAGGAATCGTGGGTGGTGATGGCCTCGTAATATTCGTAACTATTACGAATTGTCGAATCGGCGGCCGAGTCGGGGAGGAGAAAGTGGGCGAGGACGGCATCGGCCTGCTTGCAAACCTGGCGCCGGATGATCGCGAGATGGTGGTAGTGGAGGAGGAGGGGCCTGTCCTCGTCGCGAAGGAGTTCGGGGTCCCAGGGCGCCTTTTTGAGGAAGCCGTCGTCCTGGGGCGTAATGTCGCGCTCGGCCTCGTAGGGTAGGTACATGGCCTCGGCGGCCCTATCCCAGTCGGCGACTTCCCCGGGCACGAGGTCGATGCGGGCGGCGACGGTCGACAGGCTTTCCAGCCGCATCGCTTCGAGGTGGCGGTATGCGGCGACGGCCTTCGCGAGATTGAAGCGAGCCATCGCGTTCGTGTAGAAATTGTTGTCGACGAGGCAGGTGTATTCGTCGGGGCCCGTCACCGATTCGATGAGGAAGCGTCCTTTGTCGAAATGGCCGATCTCGAGCCAGGTTCTCGCCGTCTCGAAGAGGACCTCGGCGGCGATGTTCGCGAGGAAGTCGAGGTCTCCGGTCGCCTCCCAGTGGCGCCAGAGCGAATAGGCGATGTCGGCATTGATATGATATTGGGCGCTGCCGGAGGGATAGTAGGCGGAGCACTCGCGGCCCGCTATCGTGCGCCAGGGAAAGGCGGCGCCCTTGCGTTGCCCCATGCGCCTCGCGTGGGCCCTCGCGGCGTCGAGGATGGAGTGGCGGTAGGAGAGGAGGGGCTTGGCCAGCTCGGGAGCCGTCCAGGTGAAAAAGGGCGCGAGGTAGATTTCCGTGTCCCAGAAGTAATGGCCTTCGTAGCCCTCGCCGGAAAGGCCTTTGGCGGGGATGTTGGAGCGCTCGTCCTTGGGCGCGGACTGGAGGAGCTCGAAGAGGCCGAAGCGAAGCCCCTCGTCGACCTCATCCTCGCCTTCGACCGAAACCGCGGCCTTGTCCCAAAACGAGGCGACACGGGCTGCGTGGGCCTCTTCGAGGGCCGCGAAATCGAGGCCCTCAAGCCCGGCGGCGATCTCGAGGGCGGCCTTAACGGGATCGCCGTGGCGGATTGAATCGGCGTAAATATTCTTCCGTGTTAGTTCGATAGTTTGTCCCGAGGCAAGATCGGCGCACATGCAGAGCTCGGCGACTTCCTCCCCCGACTTGGCCGACCAGCGGGCTCCGGCCGGGCCGTCGATCGAGGAGAGGACGGCGAGGCCGAAACGGGTGCCCTTCGTGACCGACTCGACGCGGAGCCGGCCGCCGCTGGAGGCGGGGCCGCCGCGGTCGGGGGAGGTGCCGGGGCCGCCGGGGGCGACATTGCCTTCCGGGGCGGCCACAAGGGTCGCCGCGACCTCACGGACCTCGAGGCTTTTCCAGGCCGATCCCGACAGGCGCGGGTCATGCTCGTCGAAGTGGTTGGCCACGGCCCCTTCGAGACGGAAGACGATTTTGAGCGAGGCCCTCCCCTCGATGCAGGAGACCCTGAGGCCGATACAGAAGAGCTCGCGGATGGCCTGGGAGCAGAAGCGACGGAATTCGAAGCGCAGGAGCGCTCCGCCGGCTGTCTTCGTCTCGAAGCTGCGCATCGCGACCCCTCGTTCGAGATCGAGTTCGCGGATGAGGCTCGCCCCGTTGTCGACGCCGACGTGGATGCTCTGGCCGTCGGCGAAGAGGAGGATGTCCTGGGCATCGGTGACGGCGACGATCCGTTCGCCGGTCTCCGGAAAGCCGTAGAGCTTTTCCGGGTGGCGGATCTCGTGTGTGTCGTACAACGCGTTGATGTAGGTGCCGCGGATGGTCGCGAGGCCGGGACCGTAGCCTTCGTCGAAGGAGGCGCGAACGCCGACGTAGCCGTTCGCGGTGTGGAACAGGGTTTCTTCGAGGAGGAGCCGGGAGGGATCGTAGCCCTCCCTCCGTATCGTTCGCATGGGAGCTCCTTTTAGCTTTAGGGCGCCGCGGCGGAGCGGGGCGGGGCACAGGAATCGCGCACGGAGAGGAGGGTCGGGAGGATGGTCCGGCGCTCGGCGTCCGCGACGCCGTCGAGGAGGGCGATCACCTTGGTGGCTGCTCCCTCGCCGAGGGCTGCGGCGGGCAGGGTCATCGTCGTCAGTGCCGGTTCGAGGAAGCGCGAGGGGAAGTCGTCGTCGAAGCCTGCGATGGAGATGTCGTCGGGAATGCGCAGACCCTCATCGAGGATGGCCTGGACGGCTCCGTAGGCGATCGCGTCGTTGCCCGCGAAGAGGGCCTCGGGGCGGGGCCGTTCCGCCAGGATGGATCGCGCGGCGGCATAACCCGAGGCCTCGGTATAGTCGGCGACGCGGACGAGGCGTTCGTCATAGTTGATATGATGCGATTCGAGGGCGCGTCGATAGCCGGCGAGACGGCCCGTGGCCGCGACATAGGAGAGGGGTGCGTGCACGATCATCGCCACTCGCCTGTGCCCGAGGGAGAGGAGGTAGTCGGCGACGCGAAAGGCCGCCTCTTCGTTGTCGATGTCGATCTGCGGCGCGTCGATCCCCTCCACCGTGCCGATGACGACGCAGGGGAGACCGAGGCCGGCCAGGGCGCGCAGGGCCTCGTCGTCGGCCCTGGCGTTGGTGATCATGAGGCCGTCGAGGCCGTGGGCCCTGACGATCTGTCCGTAGTCGGCCTCGCGTTGGCGGAGGGGGAGGAGGACGAGGCGGCAACGCTTCTTGTTGAAGACAGGCGCCATGCCCTCGATGAGCCTGAGGATGTAGGCGTCGGCGTAGATCGAATCGGAATGGTTGACCACGAGGCCGATGGTCGCCCGCGTGCGTTTGGCGATGCTTCGCGCCTCGGCGTCGGGAGAGTAGCCGAGTCTTCGCGCGGCCTCGAGGATGCGTTCCCTCGTTTCGCTCGGGATGACCTTGCCCGGCGTGTTGTTGAGCACGAAGGACACCGTGGTGCGCGAGACCCCGCAGGCCTCCGCGATGTCCTTCGACGAAACCTCTGACTTTCGCATCACTGTCTATTCCTTCACCGAGCCGGCGAGAATGCCCGTGACATAGTACTTCTGCATGGTGAAGAACACGAGGAGGGGGAAGGCCATCGAGATGAAGGCCGCCGCGGTGAGGTACTCCCAGCCACCGCCGTAGGAATTGACCATGTTGGCCATCGTTAGGGTCATGGGCGCCACGTCCTGGGTGCCGCCGAGGTAGATCAGGGCGACGAAGAGGTCGTTCCATACCCACATGAATTGGTAGATGGCGAGGGAGGCGATGGCCGGCAGCGAGGTCGGCAGCACGAGGTTGAGGAAGACCTTGGGATGGCTGGCTCCGTCGATGAAGGCCGATTCGAGCATCGAGGGAGGCAGCTCCTGGATGAAGTTGCGCAGCAGGTAGATCGAGAAGGGGAGGCCGTAGGCCGTGTGGGCGAGCCAGACCCCGGCGAAACTCCCGGTGAGGTGGACGACGTTGAAGAGGCTGAGCACGGGAATGACGGTCATCTGTATTGGTACGACAAGAAGGCCGATGACGATCACGAAGAGAATTTCTTTGCCCCTGAATTTCATCCAGGCGAAGGCGTAGGCGGCGAAGGCCGCGATGCTCACGGGCAGGACGGTCGCCGGAATGGCGATGACGAGGCTGTTGATGAAGCTGCGGCCCATGTTCGCGCGGCCGAGGACGTTCTGGTAATTCTTCAGCGTGAAGCTGAAGGGCGTCTGGAAGGCCGTCCACCAGCCCGAGAGGGCGATCTGATTCCGCGGCCTGAAGGAGCTCACGAGAAGGCCGAGGGTCGGCAGCACGAAGACTAGGCAGGCGACGAGGAGGGCGAGGTGGACGAAGAGCCTGCCGATGCCCGGCCTCGTTCCGGAAACGCGTGTGGCCATCACGCCACCCCCCGGCGATAGCGCCGGATGTTGACGATCATCACCGGCACGATGCAGACGAGGAGGAAGGTCGCGATGGCGCTCGCCACCCCCGTATTGTGGTAATTGAACATTTCTTTGTACATCCGGTTGGCGATGACGTCGGTGCCGAGATTGCCGTTCGTCATTACATAGACGATGTCGAAAACCTTAAGGACGTTGATCATCATGGTCGTGGCGACGAAGCCGAGGGTGGGGGCCACGAGGGGCAGGGTTACCATGCGGAAGATCTGGAGCTCGCTGGCCCCGTCGATCTTGGCGGCCTCGACGACATCGGGAGGGATGGCCTTGATCGCCGCCGAGAAGATGACCATCGCGAAGCCCGTCCACATCCAGACGCCCACCGCGATGAGGGCCGCGTTGTTCGTGGAGGTGTTGACGAGCCAGGCTATCGGCTTCCAGCCCGGCACGAGGGCCGTGAGGATCGCGTTGACCGTGCCCACCTGGACCTCTCCGGCGGGCCTGAACTCGAACATGAACTTCCAGATGATGCCCGCCGCGACGAAGGAGATGGCCATAGGTATGAAGACCAGGGCCTTCACGACCGACTCGTAGCGCACCTTGTCGGAGAGGACGGCGATGAGGAGTCCGAAGAGGAGGGTGCCCAGTGTGAAAAAGACGAGCCAGAGGAGATTGTTGCCGAGGGCCGAGAGATTGTCGGCGCTCGTGAAGACCGCGGCGTAGTTCGCCAGCCCGATCCAATGCGTCGAGTCGGCGTCCTTGAGGCTTGCCACCATCGTGGCGATGACGGGATAGACGAGGAAAACGGCCAGGAGGAGGAGGGTCGGCGCGAGCCAGAGCCAGGGGCGCACCATGGCGGCCCTCCGCGGCCTCCGACCGGCCAGGGGTTCGGACAGGCGAATGTAGCCCACGAGGAGGAGCGGCACCCCGACGACCGCAATCAACAGCATTATTACGATGTTCATTTCGGCTCCTTGACTCGGGGCGTAGGGCGGAGGTCCGCCCTCGGGGGCGACGCCCTACCCTCTGGTGGCGCCCTGCCCTCTGGTTCTGCCTTGCCCCCTGGTGGCGTCGGCGCGTTGGCTCGCCGGCGCGTCGACCTGTGGCCGATGCGCCGGAAGCGACTACCTGGTCATTTCTTGTAGGCCGTGGCCCTGACCTTGTCGAGGCCCGCGAGGATGGAGTCGAGTTTCGACGGATCGTTCACGAAGTCGACGGTGGCCTTCCAGAAGGCGGCGTTCATCTCGGAGGGCATCATGTCGGAGGCGTCGAAGACGACGATCTCGGACTTGTTGAGGATGTCGGCCGCCCGCTTGGTGAGGGGATCGGGGTAGAAGACGAGGGAGACGTTCTTGTTGGTGGCGAGGGCTCCGGTGCCCGCGGCGAAGTAGGACTGGGCCTCGGCCGAGGCGAAGTATTCCATGAACTGCCTGACCGCCGGATCATTCTTGAAGACGGCCACGATGTCGGCGCCGCCCTCGACGGCCTTGGCGTACTTGGGATCGATCGAGGGGAAACCGAAGAAGTCGAAATCGACCGCGGGCTTGAGACCGGGGAACTGGTCCATGATGAAGCTCTGGATGAAGCTCGCCTGCATGTGGAAGTAGGCCTTGGGAGGATTCTGGAAGAGGGGCGCCGGCGCGTTGCCGAAGTTGGTGGAGTTGATGTATTGGCTGCCGCCGTAGGCCATCGTCGGATCGCCGACGATCTGCCCGAAGTACTGCCAGGCCTTCTTCATTTCGGGCGAGGTCCAGGCGAGCTTGCCCTCGTACCAAGCCTTGTACTTTTCGGGGCCGTAAAGGCGGAGGAAGATGTTCTCGAGCCAGTCGGTGGCAACCCAGCCCGAGGCGGCGCCGGACTCGATGCCGATCGACCAGGGCGTGACTCCCGTGGCGGCGATCTGCTTCGAGGTGGCCATCATTTCGTCCCAGGTCTTCGGCAGGGTAATGCCGGCTGCCTTGATATTCTTGGGGTCGTACCAGACGAGGCCCTTGATGGCTGCCTTGACGAAGAGGCCGTAGAGTTTGCCGTCGACGCTGCCGAGATCCTTCCAGCCCTGAGAATAGTTTTTCGCATAGGCCTTCATGTCGAGGACCTTGGAGAGATCGACAAGCTTGCCCGCCTTGGCCAGCTCATAGAGCTTGCCGGGATTCGGAAGAATCGCGATGTCGGGCGGGTTTCCCGCCTGGACGCGGGTGGTCAGGACGGCGTCGAGATCGCGGGTGGCCTCGAACTGGACCTTGATGCCCGTTTTGGCGGTGAAGGCGTCGGTCATGGCCTGGAAGGTGTCGGCCTCCTGGCCTCCCCAGGTGCCAAGTACGGTGATGGTCGCGTTCGCTGCCATCGCGGCTCCGGCGACCACGGTCGTGAGAGCGAATACTGCGAGGAGTTTCTTCATGCTCTTCCTCCTGAAGACGTGTTACTTACGCGCGTAAGTAACACACAAATTCCCCACTTTTCGGAAACGCGCAAGCCCAAAAAGCAAGAATTCGGTGGGGGCTACTCCAGGCCGGACGGCAATGGAGATTGGTTCAGGTGTCACGAAGCTTGTTGCGATAGACCGGCATAGTGTTTTGTGGCATCGAAATTGGGCATCCTCCAGGCTGGTTTTCCTGCGCTTCCTCCTTGCCAAAGGCCTTCCCAACCCCCAATGAAGCCGCAAAGACCTTGTCAGACGACCTATCCCGAAGCTATCACTGCCCCATGCTGCCGATAAAAGCCTGCATTTTCGACCTCGATGGGGTCCTCGTCGATACCGCCACCTATCATTTCCTTGCCTGGAAACGATTAGCCGATATGCTCGACATCGCATTTACCCTTGAGGACAACGAAAGGCTCAAGGGCGTGTCGCGGATGGCCAGCCTCGACATCATTCTTTCCTTGGGAAGGCGCGAACTTCCGGAGGGAGAAAGGCTGCGCTTGGCCGAGCTCAAGAACGGCTGGTATCGCGAGTATCTCGCCGCGCTCGATGAATCCGCCCTCCTGCCCGGCGTCAAGGACTTCCTCCTCGGCTGCAAGGCGCTCGGCCTCTCGATAGCGGTCGGCAGCGCGAGCAAGAGCGCAGGGGAGGTCCTCGAGTCGACGGGGATTCGCGGATTGTTCGACGCCGTCGTAGACGGCAATGCTCCGGTGCCGCCCAAACCCGCGCCGGATATCTTTCTGGTCGCTACGGAAAAGCTTGGGGTCAGACCCCAGGAGGCGGTCGTCTTCGAGGACGCGGAGGCCGGCATCGAGGCGGCTTTGGCAGGCGGCATGGCAGCCGTTGGCGTCGGTTCCTTGGAAAGGCTCAGCCGGGCGAATCTCGTCATTCCCGGCTTCGAGGGAGTCGATCCGGCCGGAATATTGCGTCACTTCGCCTCGAAGCGAAGTTCCGGGTAGAGGGGGGAAGGTCCGTCCAAGAGGGGTTCGCGCGAATTTAGGAGCTGCCTCTCAAAGAAGGCGACGGAATAGGCGTTAATGATGGCGAAGGCGCGCCGCGGATCTATCGGACCGATCATGCCGACTCTTTGCAGAAGCGGTGACCACAAGGGAACGTCTGTGAAGTTGAGATGGAAAATGCCGGGGATCGAGATGAAGTATCCGCCCCCCCGCAGTCTTTCGTAGACGGACCGCATCGTTCCTAGTGTCAGGGCGATGTCCTTTTCCGTCCACCCTCCCGCGCGCCTGCGCTCGAGGCGCATGGTGTCGGCGTCGCGGGTGATGAGCATCGTCGGTTGTGACAAGCCGGCCTTGACTACGTCCGCGGGAAGATGGACGTCCATGATGAGACAGGCTTTGAGCCTGGTGTCTTTCGCGCAGGCCTCGGCCGCGACCATGCCCCCGAGCGAAACGCCGAAGACGCCGACCCGATCGAGGTCAAGCCTATCGGCGAGGATTCCGGCCGGCCCAGTCGCGTCGATCGTGGCCAATCGATCCAGGACGAAGCTTACATCCTCGGCGAGATATGGAACGATGCCCTCGGGCCAAGTTCTGCCGAGGAGGGAAGGCACCGGGTGTTTCGGTTCGACGCTCTGTTCCACCAATGGAATCATGATCTCTCGTGACCTTCCCTCGATTACTTTGCCGGAGGCCGAACGCGCATAGGCAACCGTTCCCGGCTGATCGAGGCCGACGACGACGAAGCCTCGGGAGGCCAACTCCTCCACCTGGAAGGTGCTGATCTGCCGCGTTCCGTCAAGGCCCGTCAGATATATGAGAAGCGGATAGCGGCTTTTCCCTGCAGAGAGCGGAGCGTCGAGTATCGCGTTGGTTCGAACTGCGCCCAAGCGCCGAAGGAGGAAGGGAGGAAGATGATAGAGCCGCGCCAAGGCCTCGGTAATCTTGGCTGCGTTCTCCAGATAGGGGGCGTGACGGGCTCCCTGCAGTCCATCAGTCGGATACCAGACCTGTGCGACAATTTCCCGTCGATCGGCGGGATCGTCGCCGAAAAGCTCGGCCCGTCCGCCGTCGACCCACCTGATCGTAAGCGTACCGACCGAATAAGGGCCGCGAGGCGCGGGGAAGCTAAAAACGGGAAGCAAGAATTGGATCGACACGACGAGGACCAGGCAGGCAAGCGCGATGATCATCGCAACTACCATGATGATGCGCTCAGGTGTTCGTTTCATGGCATTTCAGGCACTTGTCGTCAGTGAAAGCCCGCTTCGCGTGCCAGGCGGGGTAGGGATTGGTCCCGCCCATGCCGTGACAGGCCAGACAGGCCTCCCTTCCCGCGATTTCATGCGGAATCTTTGGGTCGCAGGAACTCAGGAGCATGACGGCCACGGCGGCCATCGCCAGGACGCTAACCCATCGGCAGGTGTTCATAATTCGGCATCTCCTCATCCGGATCGAGCCCTGTTCCCTGGGCCTCACGGATTTCGCTTGGATCGGCGCCTGTCGGCGCGTATGCGGGAAGATGTCCTCCGAGATTCGCCCCATCAACGGGGATCAACACTCAATCGGCATGAGGAAAAACACCCAGGGGAGATCACGGTCGCGATTTGTCCGTCGAAGCGGGCGAGTCGCGCGTCGCTCCTATTCCGCGTCGGCGCGGAAGAGATTGCTGAGCTGGATGCGGTTGCTGATCCCGGCCTTCTGGTAGACGTGATAGAGATGGTTCTCGACCGTCTTCGGCGAAATGGAGAGGATATCGGCGATTTCCTTGTTGCCGAGTCCCCGGAGGACTCCCTCGACCACCTCGAGTTCCCTTTCGCTGATGCCGAAACGGTCGATGAAGTAGCGCGAGGGAGCCCCTCCCTCGAGGTAACGAGGGCGTGTCAGACTCGACCTCGCGTGGAGAATGGAGAGTATCGAGATGATGCCCATGGCGACGAGGAAGCCCAAATTGGGAAACCCGGGGAAGCGCACGATTCCGAGGTCCTCGAGCACAATCAGGGGGAGGAGGAAGACGAGAGCCACAAGCTGAGCGACGAGATTGCGGTAGAGATTCCGGTCGGGGAGTCGGGATTGGAAGGCGAGGACGAGGAGGGAGGACAGACCGATCACCCCAACGGTTATGATCCTATCGAGGAGCGGCACCAGGGGAGGTATCTGCGCCGGATCCGCCCAGCCCCTTGCGAGTTCCACGGCGCCCAGAAGGGCAATCGCAACCGTCGCCGCTACCAACAGGCATCTGTGGAGCAACCGGGTCTTGGCTCCGAAAACGGAGAGGAAGAAATGCGGAAGGGAATAGACCCACAGGACGTTGCCCAAGAAGCCGAAATGGGAGAGGACTGGCGGAATATGGGCCGAGGGCAACTCCTTGGTGAGGATGGCGAGCTGGACGGAAAAGAGACCTAGGCCATAGAAAAAAAGCCCGATATTCAGAAGGGAAAGCCAGAACGCGGGCCGCAATCCATAGACTCCGTATATCGCGAGGCAGAGGCTTGTGGCCGCAATGGGCAGGAGGATTCCAAGGAGCGCCGCGTAAAGCCCGATAAGATCCACGAGCGATGCTAACAGGTTCCAACTGTTTCACGCAACGGTCGCTGGAAATGCGTTCTTCGGTCGGAATACGGTGCCATGTCGTGCGGAAGGAGGTGCTGCGCGGCCGCCCCATGGGGAAATCAAGTCGCGGCCGGACTCGGGCCAGCGATCGAAGCGGAAATCCCGGGCGTGCTGGGAGGGGGGCGGCTTGCCCGGCCGCGGGAGCGGGGAGCAAAGGCTGGTCGGGCGGGCGGCCAGGCAAGCCGGGGGCGGGCTCCGGAGGAGACCGCCCCTCGTCGGCCCACCGCGCGCCCGGAATTGGAGCGGAGAGCGCGGTCGCGCGCCGCCAGTGGCGGCGCGCGAGGCCCCCTAATGGGCAGTTGCGATAGTACCTATTGGATCGAATATCCGCCGCGTTCCACCCCTAGGTTGCGGCGACGCAGCGTCCAGACCTTAGGTTGCTGCGAGGCCGCGTTCCGACCTCAGGTTGCGGCGACGCAGCGTCCAGACCTTAGGTTGCGGCGACGCAGCGTCCAGACCTTAGGTTGCTGCGAGGCCGCGTTCCGACCTTAGGTTGCGGCAAGGCCGCGTCCAGACCTTAGGTCGCGGCAAGGCCCCTTTCCAAATCGGCGAGGATGTCGCCCTGGTCTTCGATGCCGATCGAGAGGCGCACGAGGTCGGCGGTGATGCCGCCTTCTTGCATCTGTTCCTCCGAGAGTTGGGAATGGGTGGTCGTGGCGGGGTGGATGGCGAGGCTCTTCGCGTCGCCGACGTTGGCGAGGTGGGAGAAGAGGGAGAGGCACTCGATGAATTTGACTCCCGCGCTCTTGCCGCCCTTGAGGCCGAAGACGACCATGCCGCCGGCGCCTTTGGGGAGGAGGCGCTTGGCGAGTTCGTAGGAGGGGTCGCCTTCGAGGCCGGGGTAGCGGACCCAGGAGACTTTGGGGTGCTTCGCAAGGAATTTCGCGACGGCGAGGGCGTTGTCGACGTGGCGGGGCATGCGGAGGTGGAGGGTTTCGAGGCCCTGGAGGAAGTGCCAGGCGTTGTCGGGCGCGAGGCAGGCGCCGAGGTTGCGGAGGGGGCCGGTGCGGAAGCGCAAGGCGAAGGCGATCTTCCGGAGTTCCGGCGGGAGGTCGAGGGCCCAGCGGAGGCCGTGGTAGGCGGGGTCGGGCCGGTTGAAGAGTTCGAACTTCGGGTCGGACCAGTCGAAGTTGCCCGCGTCGACGGCGATGCCGCCGATGGCCGTGCCGTGGCCGCCCATCCATTTGGTCAGGGAATTGATGACGACGTCGGCGCCGTGCTCGATGCTGCGGAGGAGGTAGGGCGTGGTGAAGGTGGCGTCGACGACGAGGGGGAGGTGGTGCTTTTTCGCGATGGCCGACACGGCGTCGATGTCGGCGACGTCGAGGGCGGGGTTGCCGATGGTTTCGAGGAAGAGGAGGCGGGTCTTCGGGGTGATGGCTTTTTCGAATTGTTCGCTCTTGCGGACGTCGACGAATTTGGTGGTGATGCCGAAGTCGGGGAGGATGGCGTCGAACATCGTGAAGGTGCCGCCGTAGAGGTTGGAGGCCGACACGATCTCGTCGCCCGACTTGGCGATGGTGATGACGGTGTTGAAGATGGCCGCGGTGCCCGAGGCGACGGAGACGGAGGCGAGGCCGCCTTCGAGTTGTGAGACGCGGGTTTCGAGGACTTCGTTGGTGGGGTTGCCGAGGCGGCTGTAGATGTTGCCGAATTCCTTGAGGGCGAAGAGGTTGGCTGCATGCTCGGCGCTCTTGAAGGTGAAGGAGCTGGTGCGGTAGACGGGCACTCCCCGCGAGAGGGTGGTGGGGTCGGGGCTATGGCCGGCCTGGACGGCGATGGTATCGAAGGATGTGTGCTCTGACATGGGGTCTCCAAAGGTTGGTCGATTTCATTCCAATTCGGACGAAATCGGCGGGGACGCGGCCGCCGTGTCTCAGCGGCTGCGCTGGTGTATGCCCCGGTTCCCGTCCGCGACGCGACGCGTGCATGACGAGGACTGGGGCCTACGCATGCTCCATACCGTCGTCACTGTCCACATGCGCTCTCGCATCGCTCGTCCTTCGCCCCTCTGGGGGCTTCAGCCCCGCGAAGGCCTTTGCCATCGTGAAGGCTGCGGCCCTTGCGGGCCTTGCGGGAATTGGCCACAATGTGGCTCCGGCCACCTAGTGGCCTTGGCCACATAGTGGCCTTGACCACCTGGTGGTCGAGTCGACGG
>JAJXVS010000323.1 GCA_021782015.1 bacterium
GACTATTCGCGACGTCGACCGCATCATGGTGGTCGATGCCGGAAAGGTCGTCGAGGACGGCGACCATGCCAGCCTGATCGCGAGCGGAGGCTGGTACGCCGAGCTCGTCGCGGCCCAGGCCGGTGGTGTCGAGATCTGAAGGGGGCAAAGGATGCGCCACGCCGACTTGGTCGCGCGACTCAGCGTCGACGAGAAGATTTCCCTCGTGTCCGGCGAAGGTTACTGGCACACAAGGGGAATCGAGAGGCTCGGCATTCCCGCCCTTCATCTCACCGACGGTCCACACGGCGTGCGGAGGCTCGCGGATACGAGCAAGTCCTCCGATTTCGCGGGGGTCCTTCCGGCGACCGCCTTTCCGACCGCCTCCCTCCTCGCGGCGAGCTTCGACCCCGATCTGGCCTACGAGGAGGGGAGGGCCCTCGGCGAGGAAGGCCGCAGCCTCGGGGTCGACCTCCTCTTGGGGCCCGGCGTCAACATCAAGCGCTCCCCCCTCTGCGGTCGCAATTTCGAGTATTTTTCCGAGGACCCCCTCCTCTCCTCGGCGATGGGAGCGGCCTGGATCAAGGGCCTCCAATCGACGGGGACGGGTGCGTCCCTCAAACACTTCGCCGTCAACAATCAGGAGCGAAATCGGATGTCGATCGACGCCATCGTCGATCCGCGGGCCCTTCGCGAAATCTACCTCGCCGGCTTCGAGGATGCCGTCAAGGAAGGCAGGCCCGCCACCGTCATGGCCGCCTACAACAGGGTCAATGGCGACTATTGCTGCGAGAGCGAGTTCCTCCTCGGCAAGCTGTTGCGCGACGAGTGGGGCTATGAGGGGCTCGTGGTCTCGGATTGGGGCGCCACCGACGACAGGCTTCGCGGCCTTCTGGCAGGCTGCGATCTTGAAATGCCCGACGGGGGTCTCGGTCGCTCGCGACAGTTGCGATCCGCCCTCGAATCGGGGCGACTCGATGGGTCGATTCTCGATCGGGCCGTCGACCGGGTCGTCGATCTCGCCCTTCGGCTGGCGGACAAGCAGGGCATTTCCGCCCATGAAGGCGGAGTCGCCGGGGAATTCGCCGCAGCGCACCATGACCTCGCCCGCCGCATCGCCCTTGAATCGATGGTCCTCCTCAAAAACGAGGGAGGCATCCTGCCCCTCGCTTCCGGAACCCCTGTCGCCCTCGTCGGCGAGCTCGCGCGAAGCCCCCGCTATCAGGGCGCGGGCTCCTCGTCCATCAACCCGACGCGCCTCGAATCCCTCCTCGACGCCTTGAAAGAGGCGGCGATTCCCTTCGACTTCGAGCCGGCCTATTCGCTCGACCAGGATCGGCGCGATCCCTCGATGGAAGCCTCGGCCCTCGCCCTCGCCGCGCGCACCGGGGCTTCCGGGGGCACCATCATCTACTGCGTCGGCCTCCCCCCGATCTTCGAGTCGGAAGGCTTCGACCGCGAACATCTCGACCTGCCCGCGAACCAGCTCGCCCTTTTCGAAGGACTGGAGAAGGCCTGTCCCCGCCTCGTCGTCGTCTGGTCGGGCGGCTCACCGGTCAGTACCAATTGGATTCATCACGCGAGGGCCTTTCTCGCCGCCTATCTGGGCGGCCAGGCCGGCGGCCCCGCCCTGCGCGACCTCCTCTTCGGCCGCGCCAATCCCGCCGGCAAGCTGGCCGAATCCTGGCCCCTGCGCATCGAGGATACGCCGGCCTATGGCAATTTCTCGGGGCCCGGCACGAGGGTGCTGTACAAGGAAGGCATCTTCGTCGGCTATCGCTGGTATGCGAGTTCCGGCCGTCCCGTCCGCTTTCCCTTCGGGTTTGGTCTGTCCTACACCGATTTCGTCTATCGCGATCCGATTCTTGAAAAGCGCGTCATCGCAGCGGGCGAGTCCGTCCATCTCTCCTTCGAAGTCGCGAATGTCGGTCCGCGCGGAGGCAAGGAGATCGCCCAGGTCTATCTGGCCTTCCCCGAGTCGGGGATCGAGCGCCCGGCCATATCCCTCGCGGGCTTCCGCAAGGTCGAGTTGAGCCCCGGCGAAAGCGCTCGCCTCGACCTCGTCATCGGTCCCCGCGAGCTCCGGTACTGGGATGTCGACGAGGAGCGCTTTCTCGTCGAGTCAGGCCCGGTCGTCGTCCGCGTCGGCCCCTCCTCGGCCGACCTGCCCCTCGAAGCCCTCCTCCACGTTGAGGGCGGATCAGCCCCATCGAGGAGCCGACCCCTCCTCGCCTTCGACGGCCACCCTTCCTCGATGAGCGAGGCCGATTTCGCTCTCCGCTATGGCTCCGCTCCGCCTCCCGCCCTCCCACGGCTTCCCTTCAGCCTCGCCTCGACCCTGGGCGACTTGGCCGAAGATTCGGCGCCCCTGCGACTGATCGCGAAAATTATCGTCGCAGTTCAGACGAAGGGCTCGGGAGCGAAAAAGGGCGAGGCGAATCACCGCATGATGGAGAAAATGGTGGGCGAAATGCCGATCGGGCGCTTCGAGGCGATGTCGGGTGACCGCGTCGGCCCGGGCTTTCTCTCTGCCCTCGTCGACCTCGGCAACCGCCACCCCTTGCGCGCCCTCCTGGGCTTCCTTGGCCTGAAAAGGCGCCCTCCAAAGTCGTAGGGGAGCTTCAGGCCTTCACGAGCTCGAGGAGCTTGTAGACGAGGAAGGCAGGCCACACCAGGGCCTTGAAGAAGCCCAGAACTCCCATCAAAAAGCTCGACGCCGTCCCGATGAAATAGATGGCCGCGCCGATAAAGGCGAGTCCGTAGGCCCCGCCTGCAGAAGCGTTACCTGAAGCCATGCTGTCCCTCCCGTCGCAAGATGCCTAATGGAAGCACCCCGGGAACCCCTTGTCCAGATACCCTGCGCCGTCCTCGACGAATGCCCCGCCCTCCGCTACACTCATGGCATCTTGATTCTCGGAGGTACACCGCATGGAAGCCGTTCGCTGGGGCATCCTATCCGTGTCGGGACACTACGCGCTTCGTGTCCATAGCCCATTGTCGCAATTGGCAGAAGCTCGCATCGTCGCCATCGCTAGCCGCGACAAGGCGAAGGCGAGCGCCGCCGCCGCCCGTTTCGGCATTTCCAAATCGCACCCATCCTACGAGGCTCTCCTGTCCGACCCGGAAGTCGAAGCCGTCTACATTCCCCTGCCCAACGACCTTCACGAGGAATGGACCGAAAAGGCACTGCGCGCCGGCAAACACGTGCTCTGCGAAAAGCCCCTCGCGATGAACGTAGCCGAGGCCAAAAAGATGGCGGCCCTCGCCCGCGAAAAGGGCCTACTCCTCATGGAGGCCTTCATGTACCGCTTCCATCCCCAGTGGCTTCGTGCGAAAGAGATCGTCCTGTCCGGGGAAATCGGGACGGTGCGGGCCGTCACGGTCAATTTCAGTTACAACAACGCCGACCCGGCCAACATTCGCAACCGGATGGAGAACGGCGGCGGCGCCCTTTATGACATCGGCTGCTACGCGATTTCCGCCTCGCGCTGGATGGCCGGCGCAGAGCCCTCGCGCTGTCTCGCCCTCGTCGAACGAGATCGCGACTTCGGCACCGACAGGTTGAGCTCGGCCATCCTCGATTTCGGGGCGAGCAGGGCGACCTTCAACGTGGGCACCCGCCTCTTCCCCGTCCAGCGGGTCGACGTGGTCGGCGACAAGGGCGCCCTCGCCATCATCCTCCCCTTCAACGCCTATCCCGATGTGCCCCTGTCCCTCGAGGTTTCGACGAGCCTCGGCACGAGGACAGTTGTGGCCGGCCCGACCGACCAGTACGCCGCCATGTTCTCTGCCTTCGGCCGTGCCCTCCGTTCGGGGGCGCCT